>CANJQC010000026.1 GCA_947476295.1 Planctomycetaceae bacterium
GCATGCCTGACGGTGACCGACGTGCCCCAGACGCCTCTGAGGCCACTGGCAGCCTCTGTTTATCCAACCGCCTCCCGCGCGCCATTGCTTCGCGCCCGTTCGCTGCTGCGCGGTTCTCGGTTCGCACTCGTGCCAATACGACCATTGCGGCCGAATCATCGCACGCTTTGCAGTCGTCACTCCGGGCCACGGTCGAAATTGCCAAGACAGGGTGCGATCTTTGGGTGATGGACTAAACTGTTACTTAAAAAGTCCTTATTGGCCGCGCGAAGTATAGATCCTCTGTGCTCGGAGAACTGACGCCCTGGGGAACTTCACCCTGCCGCTCGCCGAAAGACCGGCGCGTCGTGCGTCCAGTCACTATTCCTGCAGCTTTAGCAGCCTTGTGCGGATTTCGTGGCGGAGATCGATTGAGCCAGGCGCGCCCAAGGAAACGGCAGCGATCTGGTCGGCGATCACTCTGTCGCGTTCGATTTCAAGTGTGGCCGCGAGATCGGTGAGCTTTGCTTGAGTTGCCGTGGCGAGGCATTCGTTCAGCACGGCGATTTGCACCAGACGATTGTTGATGGAATTTGCCTTCGCGGCTGCATGTTGCAGAAGACGTTGCACTGCGTCTGGATTTGCTTCCAGTGTTACCAGCATCTTCGCCGCGAATATGGCGGCAAAGTCCGGTGCCGACCGGAGTGCTTCCGGGATTCTGGGTTTCGGTGATCGCTCGACGGCTTCTGAAACAGCGTCGGGTGCTGCTGATTCTTTCAACAGATTCAGCTTTTCAACAACCGCTGCCTTGATTTCCGCATCGTCCATTCGCAAAGCAAAGGCCAATGCCGCTGTGAGCAATGAAGCCGGTGGGCTGTCGTCTGCCAACAACGTTCGAATATCAGCCGTCAGCGCCGCACGAAGTTTTTCATCGTCACAGGACTGCTTTTCGATCGCCTTCACGATGACGCTGTCCATTCGAACCGTCTTAAGTAGAACTGCATCGTGCGTTCGAGGATCTGTCGTTCCGGTGAGTTCCAATAGCATGTCGAAATGCTCCGGATTCAAATCCGGATCACCGATCGACAATTTGCCCCGAGTCTCCGACGCGGGACCCGCATCGACATGGCCAGGGTCCAAATCCGAATCACCGATGTTCTGCGCCGTACTCTGAACTGCGATTTCGAACCAATTGACCAGCTTCTCAGCAGAGATCTGCTGCCGTGCCCAGCGTTGTGATGCGTTGAAACGTGACTTAAACGCGACGGCCTTGTCGTCGTCCAAGTCACTGGCGAATTTATCGATATCATGCGCTGTAACGTTCAGCAGCAGACGAGCGCCTTCGATTGGAAATCCCGAGTGCTGAATTTTTTCGCCGGCCTGAAGCAATTCACGGATCGAATCGGATGGATTTCCCCTTGCAGTAGCGGTGCTGTTCAGCATGCGCTGGACTCGTTGGTTCAGAATGTTGCGTGCCTTTTGCTGTTGACCGAGTGATTCGTAGACGGCGCCGAGTTCTTCCAGGCCGAGTTCTTCCAGGACCGAGTCGACGAGGGTTTCGACTTCCGTGGCGTGCGTAAACAGATGTTCAAGCAGTGTAAGGCGAACCGGATCCCAGTCACGGCCGATCTCTTTCAGACGTCGGTTGAGGGCAAGGATCTCGTAAAGTCGATTCTCCTGCGAAATCAATGCTCTGTCCGGTAATAGGCTTTGCATCTCCGCAATTCGAGATTCCACGTCCGCTCGTCGTCCAAGTTGAGCATCGAGATATATGAGCATTGCGTCGGGGGATAGCTCGGAGGGCTGCCGCTCTGCCGCTCGCCGAATCAGAAACTCATGCAACGTCTTCAGGCTTGTTTCGTTCTTTACACTCTGCAGAATCAGATATGTTTCGTCAACGCGGCTGATGTCAGCGAAACTAACTTTGGACAGGAGTTCGCTTTGAATTGCTGGAAGAAGTTTTTCTTCGGCGACAACATCGGGCCGTGCCAGAAATCCGCCGATCGCGAGTCGCCGAGTTCCCTCATTGGCGAGCAGTGTTTCGATCGACTGCTGCACGACGTCGTCATTCGTCTTTGCTTGCGACAGAGCAGCGATCACGTTGATGATCAGTCCCGCCTGTTCGCTCCAGTGTTCGGGCTTGAGGTTGAGTACGGCAGTCAGAAAATCTGCATGCCGTTTTGCTCGTTCAAAGGCCTGGACGTAGGTCTCCATTTCTTCGGAGAACGCTTCGGGATCGTCCTTCAGAATCGTCAGATAGATGTCACACGCGCCGCTGACATCGCCGCTGCGTTCAAGTTCCGTGGCTTTGGCTCGAAGGCTCGGCGGAGCCTTTTTTGAGAGCAACGCAATCCGATCTCGCTTCGCTGCCAACAAATCCCACTGTTCGGCCGCCTCATGAAATTCCACCAAAACCTCGAGTAAATCCACCGAGCTCGGCGACTCTGCCAACATGGCTTCATACCGATCGATCAATGGCTGAAGGCGATTCAATCGCCCTAAGGCTTTGATCGCCTGAAGCCGCTCGCCACCGTCATCGCGATCATCGTCAGGACGGTGACCGGAAAACAGCGAACCGCCCGATGCGAGCTTCAACAGTTCCCATGCGACTTCGCCGGCAAGCTCGTGCTTTCCCTCAGCAACATAGGTCTGCAACTGCCGTCCAAGCAGGGATTGACGATCCATGGTGCCTCGGCCGAATCTTGCTTGGATCGCGGCAACTTTGTCAGCCATCCCGAGCTTATCCAGTACTGGAATCAAATCGCGCTGCTGGTCCATATTCAGAGGTAATCCAAACAGCCTCTCAGCTGCAATGGCGCATCTTTCGGAATTTCCCACCGGGAGAAGGGTTCGCAGGACGAATTCTTCTCTTGCGATCTGACGCAAACCATTCGTGAGGTGCATCGAATCCAGCAACAACACGGCTTCGTCGATCAGCCCCTGTTGAGCCACCTTTTCTGCAATCAGAAACTTGATGTGCTCATTCTGTGGATCACCCACTGCCGCATCGATCAGGCACGAGATCTCGGCAACTTCGTCACCAAGTTGACGGGCCAGTTCAGCGCGAATTACATGGAGACTTACCTGTTCCGAGGGCGATGCGGATGTCGCTTTGGTGTGACACCATTGTACAACTCGATCCTCTGCATTGAGTGCCACAAGCAGTAGCAGACACTCGGAAACATTTGATCCTGCTGCGTTACCAAGTCTATCGATCAGGATCTCCGTTAATGTCAGGAGTTCCTTTTCCGCCGACTGCTGTGCCGGTCGTACTGTGGCAGTCCCAACTGTTTCTACAAGGTCCAGCAGGGCTAATAAAGTGTCGGGGTCTTGCGCAAGCCACTCAGCGATCAAGTCACCGTTCTCCGATCCAGATTGGCCGTCAGACCATAATGCTTCAAGCAATTCCGCAAACTCAGGTTCCGCTGCAAGTCGTTTCTGCAAAGCTGCAATGACGCCCTTGATTCGTTCCGGCTTTTGAAACATGCCTACGATGCTCCATAAAGCTCTCAACTCGGAAATCTCATTAGTAATTCCGAGTTGTCCTTCAACGAGCGTTGCGATTTCGTCATCGAACCTTCCATCAGGCATTATGCTCAGGATCGGAATTGAACTTTGGTTCAGCCATGTCGGAGCATCTTTGATCAGTGTCTTCAACAACTGCCGTGATCGTTCCTTCAATCGTTGCTGACCCTCGGCAGGAAGGTCGTTGGCCGAATATCGCTGACAAGTCTCGAACAGTTGAAAGGCCGTCCGAGCGGGACTTGGTGGCCCGTTCAGGAAATCTTCCAATGCTGACCAGACTTCGTTGCTCGCTGGCGAACGAGCAGTCACTGTACGTATCAACGAGGCCGCGAGACGCAGCTGATCTCGCTCAGAAAGATGCGATGCAAAAGCACTGTCAATGTCCGCTTCCGGGGCAGACGCACCGACGCGAAAAACGAGCGACGCAGCGCATTCGCAATAGACGGCCCCAAAACAACCTGCCGGATTCTCGGTTGACTCAGTCAGCCAGGCTGAAAAAGATTCTGCCGTATCAATCGCGGTCGAAGGTAGTGCGACGGAATTCGCACTGACTCCGGCGATGGTTGCGGGTGCATCAAAATCGACATCCAGCTGCACGATCTTGCGACTCACGTCCCGTGCCTCTGCCAATTGATGGTTGCGAAGCAGTACGCCGCGGTAGGCGTTCAACGCTTCCCAGTCATCTTTTGAGGTTTCCAGCAAGCGATGGCAAAGCATCTCCGCGATATCGTCGTATCCGCCCGAGACAAGGATTTCAATCTCCTTCAGAATTTCCACGCGATCGGTTCGACTTTCGGCCAGTCGCAATCTCTCCTTCGCTGCTGCATCATAGAGATTCTCCTGAGCCAGAATCTCAATCAGCCGCCGCCGTTCCTCATCGGATGCTGTCAACTCGACGATTTGCCGCTGATACTGTTCCATCTGCGAGCTGTTGTGTTCCTGTTCGGCAAGCGTCCGAAGTTCTTTCAACAGAATGACATTCTGTGACTCATCGATCATCAACCGTTCCAGCGTCTCTCGTGACTTACGAAAGTCGCCAGCTTCTCGATATGCCGTGGCGATGCAGCGAGTCATCTCGGTCGGCAGATTCAGCTCGCGGCTGCGAAGTTCCAGTCGCTCGATGATTTTTTCGAACTGATTGCTGCGAAGGTAGAGATTGCTGAGTGCGAGGACGATGTTGGTCTGGCCTTCCAGGTCGGGGGCTTTGTCGAAGGCGCGCCAGTAGAGTTCAATCGCTTCAGGGGTTTGAAATTCGTCCGCGAGGGTTTTTGCGAGGGCGCGGAGGGAGGCTTCGTCGCCAGGGTTGACTCGGACGGCTTGCCGTAATGCCTCAACAGCCGCCTGAGGCTGGCCGACTTCGAATGCAAGGTCGGCGAAAAATTGATACGCTTCGGGATTGCCCGGCGTGGCTTTGATCACATCGCGGCCGGTTTTCAAGGCAGTGTCGAATTGGCCGAGGCGGATTTCGAACCGGGCAATTTTTCTGAGGTATTCCGAGATGCCTTGCCGATCCAGTGAGGCTAGTTTTTTCATCGCGTCGGCGGCATCGCCAAGACGTCCCGTGCGTTCGTACAAGTCAGCAAGGATTGTCCAGCCGGGGATCGATCGCGGTTCGAGGTCGACCACCTTGATCGCGGAATCCGTGGCGTCGTTCAGCCTATCGGCAGCGTTTTGATAGAGGGCCAGGGTTCGCCAGCGGTCGGCGGTGACATTGGTGCCAGCCTGAAGTTCCGCAGCAAGCAGTGTCGTTTGTTCTTCAAGCTGGCCTGCGGCGATGAGCGTTTTGACTCGATCACGCAGAATCTGTTGCCGTTCATCCGGCGTTTCGGCAGACCGCTCGGCGAGATCAAGCTGCTGCAGTGCCTCCGCCAGCAAGCTCTGTCTGACCTGCGCGAACGGCGAGGATACGTCAGCCTCGCCTCCGGCTCGGGTTATACGAGAATCCACGATTACATCATCAGCTGCATCCCTCAGCATCTCACTGAACAACATGCGTTCAGCAGGATCGGGATTCAGCGTACAGGCTTCACGCATGAATGCCAGGGCGGGCTCAGTATGCGCGAAACCGCGAAGGACTTCGGCCAGTCGAATGAGATTGGCCTTTGTGCGGCGATCTCCGGCGGCGATCTGTCTCCAGGTGGCAAGTGCTTCGTCAGTTCGCTGAAGCCGATGCAGGTATTCACCGAGATACTCACGATACTGTGGTTCGTTCGGAGCCTTGTCGATGGCCTTCCGATACAGCTCAATCGCGCGGTCGGTGAGTTCGGCTCGGCGCATCAACTCCGCCAGACGACTCAGCGCTGCCGAATCATCGGTTCGATCGATGATTAGCCGTTCCCAGATGGCGGCTGCTTTGGCTTGCCGTTCGGCAAGCGGCATATCTTTGCGAGACAAATACAACTGGCCCCGGTCTTCGATGTGATCCCGATTGCCCGCATCGAACTGAGCCATCTGTTCATACTGTGCAATCGCGTCGGCCAGCCGGTCGTCTCGAACCAATTGTTCAATAAGAGACTCGCGAAGTGCGACATTCGAAGGAGCCAGCGCAATCGCCCTGCGATACAACTCCGCAGCGTCCGCCGTCCGATTCTGCAGTGACAGCGTGCGACCCAGTCGAGCCATCGCATCGACGTCTTCAGTATGATCTTTAATCCACGTTTCGTAATACGCGACAAGCCCCGGCAGATCATCCCGGCTGCGAAACATGGATTCGATAAGACGGCGGATTTCTTTATACAACCAACTGTCAACGTCGAGTGTTCCCAATTGCGATTCAAGCAGAGCAATCGCGTCCTGTGGCCGCCCCAGCTGAATCATCAGATCTGCAGCGGCGAGATTTGCCTGGATGCGTTGTTCCGGATTTCTCGATTCATGAGCCAGCGATTCGTAACGCATCAAAGCGTCCTGCCACCGTCCGTCCTGCGCGAGCGCTACGGCGATTTGCTCCTTGACACGCAAGTCGCCGGGAAACAAATCTTCTAATCGCTGCCATGCGTCCAGCGCTTTGGCGTCCTGTTGAGAACGTTGCAGCGTGCGCGCCAGTTCTTTGTAGATCTCAAGCAGATCGGTTTTGACAGGACGACACGCGATTGCCCGTTCGAATGATTCCGGAGCCAGATCTAACTGGTGATTCATGATTCTGGCTTTCCCCAGATACCAATGCGCGATGGCATCCTCCGACCGCAGTCGCGTGGCCTGTTCCAGCGCTGTGACTGCAGCCACTCCCTGAACATGCTGCAAGTCGAGTATCCCTAGAAGCACAGACGCCGGGCCGGGATCTGGCGTCGTTGCAAATTCGGGAATAACAGAGTCCGGAGTTTGCTCATCTGTTGTCTTCAGTTTCGTCAGTCCAGCAGCATCCGCCAATGCGTCGTGAAAAGCCTGAATCGTGCCGCGGTTTGAATGAAACTCATAGACACGATCCCACGCCGTTCCAAATCTCGGATTGCCAAACAAGACTTTCAGAAACTGCTGGTACGTCTGAACGGATGTCGCTTCATCTGCACGTTCGTCCGCTGCGGACCACTCTACCGCCGAAACGCACACGAAATGAACCATCAATGTCAACGCGATCAGCGACGGGCGATATCCAATTCTGGCTTCTCCACGGGGATCCGGGGAGAAAGTGACCGCAGGCCGGATGAGAGGGCTGGCGGCGGATGGATACTGTTTTGTGAGTGCTGCGGGCATGGCGGAAAGAAGACTGCTAAGAGGCGGGATCACACTAAATCGGTAAAACAGCAATATCGTACGCTCAGGGGTGCCTTCATGCGGAGTGTGAAGGTACAATTTCCGGCGGGTGGCCTTAATACCGGATCAAAGGAGGGACGTAATGAATGACACGGTTGCCAGATTCTGTGACAACGTCCATGAAAAGCTGGAGACTCTTCAGCGTCGCATGGAGTCAATGAGGTGAGTGCTTGACAACAACGTCAATGGACAACGTTCGCATCGGAATGGGATCGATGCCCCACGTATGCGGCGTGGCATTTCGGGTGTGGGCTCCTCATGCCGATGCGGTGTATGTGATTGGTTCGTTCAATAAGTGGTCGCCCGACGCACATCCCATGGCAAAGGTGGACGAGGGCTATTGGTACGCGGACATCTTCGGGGCTGCGATCGGCGACGAATATCGCTATCGCATTCTGAACGGCGACAAGCAACTGCTGCGAATTGATCCCTATGCACGCCACGTGAATAATTCGGTCGGGAACGCAGTGGTCTATGACCCGCAGTTTGACTGGCAGGGCGATGATTTTCAAATGCCCCCCGTCAATGAGATCGTGATCTATGAAATGCATTTGGGGACATTTCACAACGACGAAGATCGCCAGACAGATAAGTTTGCTGAGGCCATCCAGAAACTTGATCATCTGAAGCGGTTAGGCGTCAACGTCATCGAGGTGATGCCGTTGGCGGAGTTCGCTGGTGAGCTGTCGTGGGGGTACAACCCTGCCTGCATTTTTGCTGTCGAAACCGACTATGGCGGTCCGGCTGGATTCAAGCGCTTCGTCAAAGCGGTGCATCAGGCAGGAATAGGGGTGATCCTGGATGTCGTCTACAACCATTTCGGCCCGAGCGACCTTGACCTATGGCAGTTTGACGGCTGGAGTGAGAACGGACTCGGCGGAATCTATTTCTACAACGACTGGCGTGCCGAAACTCCGTGGGGAGCGACGCGCCCCGATTACGGCCGCAGGGAAGTGTGCCAGTTCATTCGGGACAACGCTCTGATGTGGCTGGAAGAATATCACGTAGATGGACTGCGGCTCGACATGACGCTGTTTATGCACAGCGTGCGTGGAGACGGCGACTCGGGCGCTGACTTACCAGACGGATGGAGCCTTGTTCAGTGGATCAATCGGGAAGTGAGGCAACGGTTTCCGGGACGCATCACCATTGCCGAGGACCTGCGTGACGATGACCGGATTACCAGGCCGTCAGATCAGGGTGGAGCGGGCTTTACGGCACAATGGGTGGCTGGCTTTGTTCATCCCGTGCGCGCGGCCGTGATCACCCCGAACGACGACCAAAGATCGCTGGAGAGCGTTCGACGGGCCATTGATGGCTGCTACAACGGGGATCCGTTCCAGCGCGTTCTCTACAGCGAGTCGCATGACGAAGTCGCGAATGGAAAGGCGCGTGTCGCGTCAGAAATTGATCCTCATAACCCAGAGAGCTGGTTCGCCCAGAAACGCACAACTCTGGCGGCAGCCATCGTACTCACGTCGCCTGGCATCCCGATGCTGTTTCAGGGGCAGGAGTTTCTCGAAGACGGGTGGTTCCAAGATTCGGTTCCGCTCGACTGGAATAAGTCGGAACAGTTCAATGGCCTCGTCCTGATGTATCGGGACCTGATTCATCTTCGCCTCAATCGCTTGAATTGCACGAGAGGTTTGTCGGGATCCGGCCTGAACACCTTTCATCAGAATCAGGCAGATAACATGATTGCCTATCACCGCTGGCATCAGGGAGGTCCCGGTGATGACGTAGTCGTCGTTTTGAATCTCTCACATCTGGCTCGCGAGAACTACAAGCTGGGGTTTCCTGCGCCAGGAATCTGGCGATTACGTTTGAACAGTGACTGGAATGGCTACAGCCGCGGATTTGGAAACCAGGCAAGCTCTGACATTATCGCGGGAACTGAACCATTGGGTGATCCGCAGGGAGTAAACGCTGTGCAGCGGGACGGCTTTCCTGCCGAGGCAACAATCTGCATCGGCGCATACAGTGTCTTGATTTTCTCACAGGACAAATGAGGCTGGTCTGGAGATCGTTCATGAAGTTGCGGCTGGCAAACCCGGGTCTCATCGCAGCTTAAGTGGCGGAGTCGAGTGCTTTATTTCTTGACCTGGAGAGTCAAACTGTTCGGCAATCCCATCCCGTAGGCGCAGCAGGTTTAGTTTTAGACGGTCGGGCAGCGAAACAGAATTGGGACTCGCGGATTCGCACAGGTCGATGCGAACAACAATGCCGCCTGATTCGCGGACTAAGGCTTCTGTTTCCGGCGATCGGCGGGAATCCATCAGAAAGATCGGATCTCTGTTACTGGTATGGGCCTTGAAGGCGTCGAGCAGTTCCGTTCGATTTTTTTCTGAAATCGTGTCAGCCGCATCCCAGTGCACATAACGCAGCGTCCAGCCCAGACGTTGAACGAGATACTGATAGTGCGGAGCATCGGAAAACACCACCAGTGGCTCGTCGTTGGCAGCAGCGATTATGGAGGCAATGGTGGAATTCAGCGTGTTGAGCTCCGCTGAAAATTTTGCTTCGGCTGATTCGATCGATTGTTTTCGATCGGGCAGCAGCCGTTCGCAATTGATACTTACCTGATGCAGTTGAGCGGCACACAATTCCGGATCAAGCCACGTCGCCCAGACAGTGCCGGGATGACTGTGTGGACCATCCGGCCCGTGTTGATGCGTCACTGCGTCCGGGATTCGGATAAGTTCATCGTAGTAGCCTGCCGCGGTATCATGCACTCGTGAGCCCGGCAGTGAGACTCGATCCTTCCAAGGTTCGTATCCGGCACCGCTGATTAGAATCAATCCAGCCTGCTGCATGATTCTCGCATCGTCGGCTGTTGGTGACCAGTCCCGAGACGAAGTGTCGGTCGGCACGACGATTGTCACTTCGGCAGTGTCGCCAATGATGGCCTGAGTCATCTGCAACAACGGCTGACTGGTCACCACGATCCGTGGCGTGATCGGGCGTGTTTTCTCCGTATTCGACGCCGGTCGATCCGGCTGGCCGCATCCGAAGATGACGCTCAGTTGAATCAGAATGGACAGTCGAAATCGCATATCACACAGTCATTCCACGCGGTCCAGCCCGAGATGGTCCGCCACCACGCTAAACGCCACATTCCACGTGGGAACTGTACAATCGCATGCCGACGAACATCAATACTGGCTTGCAAATCGCTTCGGATCTTTTGCAAACAGTGTCATTGTTTCGCGAGACTGGAACAGGTAGAGTCGATCGCGGTACCATAGTGAATAATCCAGCTGTCCGATCTGTTCCTCGCCGCTGTTGACAAGCACCACGACGTCGCTGCCGCCAGCAGCCGGTGCGTATCGCGAAGGATCGGTGTCGAAGGCGGCTTTGGATTCAGCAGAGGAAAACGAATAGGTCTGCAGGCCGAATGTTGAAGTAAACTGCTCGCTGGATTCCACAAGTTCACGTCGTTCACGCAGAGCCACTGGGCAAAATCCCTTGAACCCGATTTGTCCGGCGCGGACCTGAATCTGACGCTGCTGACGTTGACGTTGTTCCTGTTCGGCAGTCTGCCGCAGACGCTCCGTCTCGTCCGCACTCATCGCTTCGGGAAGACCCGCAACAGGACGCAAGTCGCCTCGATCAGCACTGTCGGCGGGTGCGGTTGGTGCTTTATCTGCATCTGCGATGACGGGTTGAGTGACCTCAGTTGCCGGCGTCTGGTTTAACTCATCCACTTCCGTGGATTCTGCATCGCCAACTGGTGGCAGATCGATCGCCGGCAGATTGGAATTAAAGTCTTCGATCGGTGCCACGGGCACTCCGAATGCCCCGCTGTCACCATCAGTTGTCGGTACCTGGCGATCAAAGAATTCCGCATCAGAAGTATTCAGATGCACGCCGGTGAAAGGGTTTTCTTCCCGGACGCTGGGGTTTTCAATTTCTGATTGTTGGTCAGTGAATGCTTTCCCTGCTTCGGTTCCTTCTGCGTTTGATGTTGTAGATTGCTTTCCAGCCTCTGCGGAATTCTTAGCGGACTGAGTTGTCGGCGAAGCTGCGGGTTCCCCTGAATCTGCCCTTTTTCTGACAGACTGAACAGGCTCCGGAGTGGCAGTGGGAATATCGATCAGCGAATCTAGGTCCAGAGGCTCCGATGCATCGACGGACTCAACAGAATCTAGGAAAGTGTTTTCAAATCCATCTGCCGCATCTTTTGCGGCGGAAGCTGCTGCCGGCGTGGTCTTCACTTTCTCCCGAGCCCTGCCAGCCGTTATGGAGCCGCCCCTGTTTTCCTGAATGAATTCATCCTGAAACTCATCCTTCGATGGCGGAGCTGCCGCCGGGTGTTTCTGAATCACCGTCGCTTTGCCAACCGTCGACATGAATCCTGGTGCCGAACCGGGTTGCGTGTACTGGGTTCGTGCTCCGCCTGCAGTGGGAGTGGATGAAACAGAACTTGCTGTATTCCTTGACTGCACTGTCGAGCCGGATCTTGGCGGGATTGGACTCCTTGCCCCGTTGCGGACTGGAGACGAGTTCTGAGTTGAACTCTGCTCCGCCTGCGCTGTCGGTCGCTTGCTTCCATAGTAAGCCTGAGCCGTTTCTGATCGCGCACCGTTCTGCGGTGGCTGGTTCTGTGTGTTTTGAGTGAACTGGATCTGTGGCTGCTTTAGCATAGCCTCTTGTCCCTGCGGCTGCAGATTTTTATTGCCCGTCGCTGCAGTCGATGGTGCCACAGGTTTGTAATCGGGTGGCACTGGAGGCCGATAGTCTTGACTGTTGTTCCCAGCTCTGCCGTCCAAACTGCCTCGGAACTTACCAAAGAATCGTCCAAGGATGCCGGGATTGTTTGAACTAGCAGCCTGCTGTGACGGAGCTTGATTCTGTGACGTAGGATTCATTCGGGCCGGTGCCTGATTCTGCTGCAGCGGTCGAACAGTTCCCTGAGTCGGCACGTTGGCGTTTGGCAGCTCATGCGCATTCATCGAAGGCATCTGCTGACCGCTCTCCTGAAACATGCGATTCAGTTCCTGCGTCACTTTTGTGTTGCCCTGAGAAATCTGCTGTCCGGGCTGGCCAGGTTGATATTGCCCCTGTTCAAAGCCGCGTGCGTTTCTTCCATCTGCAGCGGCGGAGATTGTCAACGCAGCCGCCAATAGAGCGCGGCGAGTGAGTTTTTTAGCCTTCATAGTATTCATCCCTGAAACAGCAAGTTCCCATCCGAAAAACAACTGAAAATCCGGCTGTGCCATGTTCGCAAGAGCGAAGTCACTGGTTGGATTCAAGTTTGGCCGACCAGCTGTTAAGTTCCGTGTCGTGAAGACGTGAACGGAAGACCGGACGGCATCAAGTCAGAATGTGACTCTGTCTGGTTTTATCGACTGTTCCGAAAACTCCGATTGTCGCGCATGACTCGGTTTTGCCGTTACCGCCACAGACAGTACACAGAGAATCCCGACAATCAGGACATTTGGAAATGTTTACGCAGATTACCCGCGTCCCCGAACCTGTGTGACTCGGACGCCATTCGTGGCCAGTCCTGCGGTTTAGCGGCCTTTTGCACAACTCATTATTTGTTCAACATTCCGTGTTCTGAATCCAAAGCAGCCAACTCCAAGAGTCAAGCTATAAAATCCCAATGAACCCACTTCGCTTTCAATGTCCGAAGTCAATGCATCTACGCAGTTCGCGAGACTTTGTACGCATCTATGCCGATGGGCAGCGTGCCGGGGATGATCATCTACTAATCTTTGCAACAACCAATGATCTGAACGTGAATCGGCTGGGCATGAGTGTCTCGCGTAAGCATGGGGCCGCCGTGCATCGCAATCAGAAACGCCGAAGAATTCGAGAAGCGTTCCGACGTCTACAGCACGATCTTCCTCAGAGTTACGATCTGATCGTGGTGCCACGTCAACGCGACGATTCGACGCTGCAGGAATATCGCAACTCTCTCTGCGCCTTGGTCAGGAGACTGGCGAAACGAATTACGGAAACTCCGCGTGATGCAAATACTGCCGATGATGCCGGAGCGAATTCGTGATTCATCCGGCGGACGACGAGACATCTAAGGCGGTTGATTTGACATCAATAGAGTCAACATCATTAGAGTCAACGACAGCCAGCCCGAAGTCATTTCTAGCGAGAATTTTGTTTCTTCCCGCAGCGATAGCGATTCTACTGGTTCGATGCTATCAACTAGTGCTCAGTCCCGTGCTTGGTCGTACATGTCGTTTTCACCCGTCATGCAGCCAGTATTACATCCTCGCGGTTCAAAAACACGGGCTGTGCGTGGGATCGTGGCGCGGCATCTGCCGCATCGCACGCTGCCACCCGTGGAATCTCGGTGGCTACGATCCGCCGTAATGTTTTCCCGATCAGTGAGAGAATTGGCGAGCGGCATGCGTCAGCTTGGCGGTACAAAATCGAATGGACCGGAGGGCTCACGCCGCTCCGCTCGCCGGACTCGTTTCCGGGCGCGTGGTTCATAGACGATGGAGTTTGATAACCTCGTCAAACCGGTCTTTAGCTTCGATTGCAATGCGAAAATCTGAAGAGGTAAAACAGGTGACAACAAATCGCACTTAGCACCTAGAGAACTGTATACGAAACTCACTCCCGCAGGCCAAAACGCTCTTAACAGAGACCGTCGCCCCCAACGCCTGGCATAAGTGCTTCACAATCGCCAGGCCTAAGCCGCTGCCGCCGCGTTCGCGGGAACGGTCTCGATCAACACGGTAGAATCGTTCGAAAATCCGACCAAGCACTTCTTCAGGGATACCAGTCCCAGTATCTCGCACGACAATCGCGGGCGAGAATTCGCAAGCGATCAGTTCCACGGTGACAGAACCCCCGGCATTTGTGTGCTTCAAGGCGTTATCGACCAAGTTACTGATAATCGTCTGCAATGACTGGGCATCTGTGACGACAATCATCTCGTCGGCTCCCGTGAGGAACATTTGCACGGATTTTGTGTCAGCGACAGTGCGAAATCCGCAGAGCACATCGTCAGTGATTGTTACGACATCCACCGATTCAATGTGCAACACTTGCTGCCCCGATTCGACGCGAGCCAGTTGCAGCATTCCAAGAATTAACTGTAACAGTCGCTCGGATTGTTCTTCAATCTGCTTCAGAAATCGTACAGCCGCCGTCGGATCTGACAGAGCTCCACCGAGCAACGTGTCCGTACAAGCCTGAATCACCGTCAGCGGAGTCTTCAATTCGTGGGACACGCCGCTCACGAAATCTCGCCGCATCGCTTCCAGCCGCCGCATTTCGGACACGTCTCGCACGACGGCAACAGCACCGGCATGGGGCCCCTTCAGGATTGGAATAACGACCAAGACCAGACTGGGATGCTCGCGGGACCCGCGATATTCCAACGTCTCCATTTTCTTCGATTTCAGTGCGTCCTGAACCGTCTCCAGAACCGTCGGAACTCGGACGGCTTCGTACAGTCGATGGCCAATGCCGATCGCCTTACTAATCCCGAGCATTCGGCGAGCTCCGGTGTTCAGGAAGACGATTCGTTGCTCACGATCAACGGCGACTACGCCTTCTACCATCGAATCTAGGACGGCGGATAACAGGTCCGACGACGAACGTGCTTCTCGCTCGGCCAGTTTCAGTTTCGCAATACGGTCCTCGCGTTCTTCTTCCAGTCGATGCAGAGACGATGCAACCTGCCCCAGTTCATCGCGCCGATCCGAAATCGACAGCAGCATGTCTTCCCGCTGAGTTTTCTCAATCGACTGGTCCAGATTCAGCGACATTGCCCGCAGCGGTTCGACAATTCCAGCGGCGACAAATGCGACGCAGAGAATGCCAATGATCCATGTGAAAATCGCAGCACGCGTCGCTGCAGCTGTGATGGATGCATGATCTCCCTGCAACATTTCAGGGTCAATGACAGTGAGCAGCACGCGAACATGGTCTTTATCCGGTGAAGCATCAAGAGCGAACGCCAACACTTCCGGATCATCGCCGTGAATGTGAATACTCCGCATGGATTGCCCGGAACGCACAGCTGACTGGACCACGGACTGCAGAGTAATCTCCGCCGGCGGTTCTTCTTCCACAGTGGTGAGTGACCGGCAATCTTTATCGACCAGCCACAATCGCTGTCCATCACGGTGCAGCGTTTGTTCCCATGACGCCAACACAAGTTGTGGATCCTCGCCGGCTTCCAGCTGGGTACGAATACTGCGAAGTCGCTGTTGAACTTGCTGAGTCTGCTGAGCGACAGCCTGGGCCGATTGCCCGGCATTCAAAGCCACTAAAAGTCCGGTCAGGGCAAGCAGCGACAGCAAGGCGTAAAGCCCCACAGTCTTCCAGAAAAGGTGGGATCTGATCCAATTCACAGAACACCATTCAGAATCAAAACTGAAATGTAGTTGATATTTCACTCCGTCGCCAATGATGCGTTTATCCGCAATCCTGATCTTACCAGCGATTCCTCGACTTTCCGTCAAGTCGTCCCCGGACTTCCAGAAGTTAACAATCTTGCCGCCAAAGTTTCCTGCAATCGACCTTTTCGATCCCGACTGTTACGAATATGTAAGGACTGGAGTTTTCACCCGAACTTGAAACAGGAAAAATTGGGTTTAATGCGGTAAAATACCGGACATTTGAGTCAATTTGGCCTGTATTGAATTATAGAGGCAGCCAAAAATCCGCTTCTTAAAACTCTCGATAAAGCTGTGTGGTACCTTGAAACCTTGGCGTATCGGGTAAGCACTCACAGCGACATGCGGTATAAACCATTTTTTTGACGGGCCCGTCACCACCATTTCTTTTTCCAGTCTCTCATGCCGCAGTCTCTGGCCGAATACGCTGACCACCTGGAACAACGCCGACTCATCTGGCCGCAGGTTCCTGCGCCGAAGGTTGTTTCGGCAACGCCCTATGTCAAGCGTCTTCCGGAAATACGAGCTGTCCTGTGGGATGTGTACGGAACACTGCTGCGGGTTTCGGACGGACGATTCACACTGTTTCCTAGTGACGAAGTTCGGCTGCAGATTGCGCTCGACAAGACAATTCATGAATTCAACATGTGGCATCACATGTACCGCCAACCAGGCCCGCCGTGGAAATCCATGATTGGATTGTACAAAAGCATCATCGAACGCCAGTCAATGCAGGGGGCTTCTCGAGGCGACCTGACGGAAGTGAACCTTGTCGAAACCTGGCGCAATATTATTTTGCGGTTGTTTGAAAAGGAGTACCAGTTCGACGAGGGATATTACGGCAATCTGGATGAGTTCAGTGAAAAGGTGGCCTATTTTTTCCACTGTTGCCTGCAGGCCACTGAGGCTCGGGAGGGGGCCGTCCAGGCAATGACCGACATCGCAGGCAATCAACTGCTGCAGGGATTTCTGTCTGATGGCCAGTCATTTACTCTCGTGCAAACGCTGGGTGCTCTTGCACTTCAGGGACCGCTGCCTCCGTTGTATGAACTCTTCCGCCCCCAGACCATTATTCTGTCCTGCGACATTGGCGTCAGGAAACCGTCACGGTCACTGTTCACGGTTGCTGTCGATCAATTGAGAACCCTCGGTGTCCAGGCTCAGGAAATTCTGCACATCAGTTGTCGCCTGACGACTGACTTGGTTCCGGCGCGAGCTGCGGGAATGAAGACAGCGCTGCTAGTCGCCGAAAGATCCGGATTGGAAGTCGATGCCGCCGTCCTGAAAGACCCTGCAAAGAAGCCTGACTGCTTATTGACGGATCTTCGCCAATTGAGATTAATCCTGTTCGGCAATTGAGCAACACTGGCACATTGGGTAGCAGGTGCAGTCCACGACTGGACTCAATGGCAATATTTGAACCGCCTGAGGTTAAACGATTCATTTTTCAAAACGACTTGAACCTAGGGCTGCGCACATCAATAATCAGGATGAATATCAGCGGCCGATGCCAAGATGTTTTTAAACCCGGATGTCGAGTTCTGAGTTGATTTTTGCCATAAACTTACCAACGAAAGCTTGCATCAGATGCTTCGATGTCGCATCGCGGTATTAGTCTGCCTTCTCCTGGATGCTGATTTCAACAGCGCGGACGATCTCCCCGGCATCGCAACAGAAAAGCCAGCGGCTGGGTTTTCTGTTGAATCAGCACAAGGATGGCTGGTTCCGTACGACATCACAATTCCCGGAACGGAAATCATGTTTCGCATGATGCCAATGCATGGCGGTGAATTCAAAATGGGCAGCAGCGATGCCGAAGCAGGCCGCAAAGACGACGAAGGGCCGCAGCGCAAGGTGATCATCGAACCGTACTGGATGGCTGAATGCGAAGTGAAGTGGGAAGAGTATAAGTTGTTTATGCAGCTGTATCGGTCACTCAAGGAATTCGAGGAACGCCGGATTCGTATCGTGACGGACGAAAACAGAATCGATGCGATCACGGCTCCGACGCCGCTGTACGAACCTGACTTTACGTTTGAATTCGGAGAAGATCCAAAACAGCCCGCCGTATCGATGACTCAGTACGCAGCGAAACAATACACAAAGTGGCTAACGGCGATTACCGGACAACAGTTTCGATTACCGACCGAGGCGGAATGGGAACACGCATGCCGGGCCGGCAGCAGCACGGCATTTTCGTTCGGGGACGACGCCTCAAAGTTGGACGAGTACGGTTGGTTTAAGGACAACACCAATGGTGAAGGAACGAAGCCCGTTCGCCAGAAAAAGCCAAACACCTGGGGGCTTTACGATATCCACGGCAATGCCGCAGAATGGTGCATTGATGGGTACGTCCCCTACACAGCTTCAGACAAGCCTGTAGACGCTGCAGCCGACTGGGTTCGCACGGATAAACCAGACCCGCGTGTTGTGCGCGGCGGATCATGGGAATTTCCTGCGGCCGAATGCCGTTCCGCTGCGAGACTGGGCTCGAACGATCTGGAATGGAAAGCATACGATCCCAATCGCCCTCGCAGCCCATGGTGGTACACGACCGATCCGGCGCGTGGCGTGGGGTTTCGTTTGGTTCGTGCGTTGAAACCATTGTCGCGTGAAAAGATCGAAGAATTCTGGAAGATCGACAGCGAAGATATTGAGTTCGACGTGGAAGACCGAATAAGCGGCGGTCGGGGGGTGTTCGGACTGGTCGATAAGGATCTGCCTCAGGCGATTCTTGACCTGCAGAAATAAAAGAACGGCGCTGCGCAAGGCTGTTTCGGGTGGAACGGAATCAGAGGTGACACAATGAGTTCCGATACTTTCTGTTCGATGGCTCGTCGGCGTTTTCTACAGACGGGTGGAGCGGGTTTTGTGGCGACTGCGACCGCAGCGGTGCTCGCGGAATCCATCGAAGAGTCTGCGGCAAAGTCAGGTCTCAAGTTTGCATCGACAGTTGCGCAATTTCCAGCAACGGCAAAGAGCGTCATCTTTCTGTTTATGGAGGGTGGCCCAAGTCACATCGATCTATTTGATCCAAAACCATTGCTCAATGAATTATCCGGCCAGCGATTGCCTGATAGTTTCGGCAATGTGATTACCCCGATGGGTGAATCGCGTTCTCCGCTGTTAGCGTCACAGCGACGATGGCAGCAGCACGGTGCAGCCGGCACATGGGTTTCCGACTGGTTACCGCACACAGCACAGTGTGTCGATGACATCGCCGTGATTCGGAGCTGTTGGGCGGATGGCATTAACCATTCGTCCGGTGTCTCCCAAATGAATACCTGTTCGATCCTTGGCGGACGTCCGTGCCTGGGAAGCTGGGTTTCGTACGGTCTGGGCTCTGAAAACCAGAATCTGCCATCCTTCATCGTAATACAGGACAATAAATCGACTGTCGTGAACGGCCCTCGCAACTGGAGTGCAGGGTTTATGCCGGCGATGTATCAGGGCGTGCGACTGAACGAAGGCTCTGAACCGATTCCAAATCTCAATCCGCCCGAAGGTTCCGGGCTTCGGCGGCAACGAGGTAAACTGGGACTACTGGATCGACTCAATCGCGACTTTGCAAATCAGCATCCCGAACAGTCAGAACTCGACGCCCGCATCGCGGCTTATGAACTGGCGTTTCGGATGCAGGCCCAGGCACCGGAGGCGGTCGCGATTGATGAAGAAACAGCCGAAACGCAGGCCATGTACGGCATGGATCAGAAGCAAACCGCTACGTTTGGACGGATGTGCCTGCTGTCTCGTCGACTGGTCGAACGCGGCGTTCGCTTCGTGCAGCTGTATCATGGTGCGGGCAGCAAATGGGACGCGCATTCAGGGATTGAAGCGAATCACGCGGGACTCTGTCAGGCCAGCGACCAGCCAATTGCCGGACTCCTGAAGGACTTAAAGCAGCGAGGCTTGCTTGAGCAAACACTGGTCGTTTGGGGCGGTGAATTCGGACGCACGCCGATGTCAGAAAAAGGTAATGGTCGCGATCACAATCCAACAGGCTTCACGATGTGGATGGCTGGTGGCGGCGTGAGTGGCGGTCAAACGATTGGCACGACCGACGAACTCGGTTTGCGAGCTCTTGAAGATCGCCTGCATGTGCATGACCTGCATGCATCGATTCTGCATCTTCTGGGACTTGACAACCGACAACTGACATGGTTCTTTAAAGGCCGTCCCGAGCGTCCGACCGTGAATGAAGGTGACTTTTTCGAGCGACTGGTGACTGGGTGATTGGTCGCATTCAAGAGTTCTGGGCACGGTGTCAAACATCGCGTTCAACGCCGCTTTCAATAAAGCTCAGTGATACCAGCCACACTTCGTGTCAAAACGGCAGGCCAAGACCAGTCAACAGAAGGTATCTCTCACTCGCCGCACAAGCAGATAATGCGTAAGTCATTATAAATAAACAACTTGCAGATTGAGTGTGTCTCATGGCACGTTATTCGCTTTCTGCCGCTGCCAATGGTTTGTTCACTGCAAATCTGGCCGCTTGGGGTCCGGCATGTCGAAATGGCTGTGATCATAAGGGCTGAATTAAGTTTCCATTCATCGAAGTGCGATTGACAGGTCAGGAGAAAGTCATGGCGAAAAAGGCTTCCGCAGGCGGCACACGCATTGTGCCTCTGGGAGATCGCGTAGTACTAAAGCGAGCCGAGGCTGAAGCAAAAACAGCCGGGGGAATTTTGCTTCCGGATTCAGCACAAGGAAAGCCACAGCGTGGCGAAGTTGTCTCTATCGGAGACGGCTATGTCAACGATAAAGGTGAGAAGGTTGCTTTGACCGTCAAAGAAGGCGATCGCGTGATCTTCAGTTCCTATGCGGGCGACGAAATCACAGTGGGGGATCAGACCTATCTGTTGATGCGTGAAAGTGACATTCTGGCAACTGTGTGACTGAAATGTCTGGGCGTTTCCATGAAGAAATGCCCAATGGCAACTCGTCGCGAGTTTGCGCGTTCAAAATTCCAAAGTTTTAAAAAGAATCAACGGAGAAGTACGACATGGCAAAGATGATTGCCTTTGATCAGGAAGCTCAGGAAGCCATGCGTCGTGGAGTCACGAAGCTGGCCCGAGCTGTGAAAGTGACTCTGGGGCCACGCGGTCGCAATGTTATCATTGAAAAGAGTTTTGGTTCACCGACCGTCACAAAGGACGGCGTGACTGTCGCTCGTGAAATCGAATTGCCAAACAAGTTCGAAGACATGGGCGCTCGTATGGTTCGGGAAGTGGCCAGCAAGACCAGCGACGTTGCTGGCGATGGCACCACGACCGCCACTGTCATGGCTGAAGCGATTTATAACGAAGGCTTGAAAGCCGTCGTTGCCGGCGTCAGCCCGCTTGACATGAAGCGAGGTATGGACAAGGCCGTGACCGACATCATCGCACAGCTTCACAGTATGGCTCAGGATTGCCGATCAAAGAAATCGATCGCTCAGGTGGGCACCGTGGCCGCTAACGGCGACGCAGAAATTGGACAGATCCTCGCTGACGCTATGGAGCAGGTCGGCAAAGATGGTGTTATTACCGTCGAAGAGGGCAAGAGCCTTGTGACCAGTTTTGAAGTTGTCGAGGGTCTGCAGTTCGACCGTGGTTACCTGTCTCCATACTTTGTGACCGATTCAGAAAGTATGGAATGCGTTCTTGAAGACGCTTATGTGCTCATCCACGAAAAGAAGATCTCCAGCATCAAAGACTTGGTGCCTGTGCTGGAGAAGGTCGTGAATTCCGGCAAGCCGCTGGTGATCATCGCGGAAGATCTCGAAGGTGAAGCACTCGCTACGCTGGTGATCAACAAGCTGCGTGGCACCTTCAAGATTGCGGCGGTGAAAGCTCCTGGCTACGGTGATCGCCGAAAAGCCATGTTGCAGGACATTGCTATCATGGTCGGTGGCACTGCGATCTTCGACGATTTGGGCATCAAGCTGGACAGTATCGAACTGGCTGACCTCGGAACGGCTCGCAAGATCGTCATCGACAAGGACAACACGACGATTGTCGAAGGTGGCGGCAAGAAGGCTGACATTCAGGCACGCATCGAACAGATTCGACGCGAACTGGCGAACAGTACCAGTGATTACGACAGCGAAAAGCTGGAAGAGCGAATCGCGAAGCTAGCTGGCGGTGTGGCTCAGATTAACGTCGGTGCTGCTACTGAAAGCGAAATGAAGGAAAAGAAGGCTCGCGTTGAAGACGCACTTCATGCAACTCGTGCAGCTGTCGAAGAAGGCATTTTGCCTGGCGGTGGCGTAGCGATGTTGCGGGCCTCCCGATCCGTGAAGCCTGGCAAACTGACTCACGATGAAAAGGTCGGCTACGACATTATCGTCCGAGCCTGCCGTGCTCCGCTGACTCAGATTGCCGACAACGCTGGCGTTGACGGCGGCGTTGTTTGCGAGAAGGTTTCAATGGGGGAAGGTAACTACGGCTACAACGCCGCCACCGACAAGTACGAGGACATGGTTAAGGCCGGTGTAATCGACCCAACCAAGGTCACTCGTTATGCTCTGCAGAACGCTGCCAGCGTTTCAACTTTGTTGCTCACCAGCGACGCTCTGATTGCGGAGAAGCCGAAGGACGACAAAAAGGGTCACGCTGGACATGGCGATGAAGACCTGTACTAAGCGATCATCGATCGCCAGTATTTGAAGCACGAACCTCGGCATCCAGCGGATGCCGGGGTTCTTTTTTTTCTGCAACTGTTCATGTGGATTGGATATTTGTTGCCGACATGCAGGCCTTACTTGAAGTTGCGGTCGGAGGTCGGGAGACTTCCGGTTCGGGGTCTCGACAGGCAGATTGCTATGTTAGATCTCGTGTTTTGGCTCGTCCTTACTAGCGGCAAGGCGGAAAAATGCCAGCAAATTGCACTGATATGGACTCAGGCTGTGTCGGCAGGGTTTCTGCATGACAAGCACGAGTTCTGGACAAGGCGGCAATTCTGAGCCCGATCGGGATCAGGTCATTGAACAGTTCTACCGTACACATTCCCGCGAATTGTGGGCTTTGTTTTACGCGATGTGTGGTGACCCGGAACGTGCGTACGACGCAGTGCAGGAGTGCTTTTTACGTTACTACGATTACAGAGGCGAGATTGTGCGCGATTTGCGCGCGTGGTTGTTGCGAGTCGGGCAAAACTGGTTGCGGGATGTGGCTCGAAGAAAGAGCAATTCCTGTCGCCTGCTTCCGGGTTTGGACGATTTTTCCGGGCATCGAGATTCGGCAGAGGATTTGTTTTCGTTGTCCGAGAGACAGAAACAGGTCCGCGGCGCATTGAGTGAACTGAATGAAGACGACCGGAAAGTTCTGGTCATGAAGTATTCGATGGACTGGTCAGCCGCACAGATAGCGAAAGTGATGGATTGCAGCGCCGCTGCAATTGATATGAGATTGTCGAGGGCAAGACGCCGTCTCGCTGAAATTCTTGTGGAACGAGGAATTGACAATGAATGACAATTCGTCCGCCAACTGGGCTCAAAACGGGATGCCGTCTGATGATCAGATGGATTCCCTGCTGCGCGACTTCTTCCGGCTGGAGGTCCCGACGCAGTTGAGTCATCCCCTGCAACTTAACCCGATACCTACTGCAACAATAGCAACATTGACGGTGGCCCCGGAGAGTCGTCTGGAACATTCGCGGACTCGATCTGCTCGCTTTATCGCAGTAACAACATCCGTTGCTGCAATGGCATTGGCAGTTCTGGTTGTGATCTCCGGCAATGATTCACCTCCCGCGAATGGCAGCCATGTTGCCAACGGGGTAATCGAAGCCCCCGCTGCGACGCCGAACGTCGATGAACCAATGCTCGTTTCACCAGAAGGTGATTCGCAGGCACCGACCACGGCTGTTGGCCCTGATGGCATTACGCTGGAAGAAACCGACAGCATTGAACTGCCTCCGCAAGACTAACTTTCGGTCTGGCATTTCAAACTTCAACCTACGGTGGTAAAATTGCGTCGGTTCAGGTGTGACTATCCTGTCGGCCCGGTTTCATGCGTTGCCAATCTCACAAAGTCCCGTCGGACAAAATAGGCTCGCCACCGAAAAAGCATACGCAATGCTCGGACTTCTATCAAAGCCTTTGCCGATCTCCGCAAAACGGGAAGCGATTTATGGCAAGCGACGAACCAGCAGGCAACTCAATTCCATCTTCCGGCGATCTCAGCAATGTGCGGATCGGGGAATTCCTGCTGCTGCGGCGTCTGGGCAGCGGCGGCATGGCGGATGTTTATCTGGCAGAACAAACGTCGCTCCATCGCAATGTCGCGATCAAAGTGCTGAAGAATGACGTGATCACTGGTGACAGCCGAGTTTTGCTGAAGCGATTCGAACAGGAAGCTCGTACGGCGGGCGGTTTAAATCATTCCAATCTCGTGCAGATCATCACCACAGGTCGTGAAGGCAACATCAGCTACATCGTGCAGGAATACGTTGCGGGGCTGAATCTTAGTCAATGGATTAAGAAGCATGGCACGCCCGACTACGGCACCGGATTGAAGTGGATGCAGCAGATCGCTGCCGCGTTACACGCAGCGTCAGATGCAGGCATCGTGCACCGCGATGTGAAGCCTGAAAATGTGATGGTGACTCGTGGTGGCGTCGCAAAGGTCACGGACTTCGGATTGGCTCAGTTGAATCAGCCTTCCAGTCCGAAAATGAATCTGACGCAGATCGGGACTACGATGGGTACGCCATGGTATATGAGTCCCGAACAGATTCAGGGTGAGAAGCTGGATCATCGCAGTGATCAGTATTCTTTTGGTGTCACATGCTACCACATGTTCGCTGGACAGCCGCCGTTTCCCGGCAAGAACGCTGTGACAGTCGCCGTTCAGCATCTGAAAGAAGAACCGTTGCCGCTGAGTACGTTTCGCGGCGACCTGCCGAAAGATCTGTGCGCTGTCATTCATCGCATGCTTCAAAAAAAAACTGCCGATCGTTTTCAGGATCCTGCGGACCTTGAGGCTGAACTCAAGCGTCTGGATTCTGTCCCGATCAATACCAAACCAGGGGCCACCAACAGTTTGTATGGACAATGGATGCCCAGGCTGCCGGATGCAAAGAAATTTTCACTGGGCTTTGCTGGTGTGCTGATCGCCTCATTCGTGGCCGGGCGGCGAATGGAGCAGCCCGTGCGAATTCCGGAACCAGAACCAGCGCAGATTGAAAAGCAGACATCGGCGGAAGCACAGTTTGCCATGGCGATGCTGGCCCCGATGCGTGCCATGGCATGGCGTGCCGTTATTTCAAACTACAATGACAGTCCACTGGCCGATCTTGCCAGGCTCCGACTGGGCGTCGCTCTGATGTCCGGTGCGGTGCCGAATACAGAACAGGCACTCAAAGAATTTCGTGAGGCCGCAAACGCCAGTGGGCTGGGGCCGGAAAAGACACACCTCAAACTACTCGGACTGGTCGGACAACTCTGGGTCCTGCAACAACGTCCACGAAACGATGACACCGATCGCATTGTGAGTGAAATCCAGTCCGCTGTGGACGAATATGAAGACGCCGATGCACTGGAGAGTGCCCTGAACAAGGGCCCGGAGGAATTGAAACAGTTCTTCGAGCGATCGCAACATGGATTTACTTCGACGTCAGGCTTCACGTTTGGAATGTCTGGCTCAGGAACACAGGAACCGAGTGGATCTCGCCCGGAACCTCGATCGAATGGGGTGCGATCTGTTCAGTCCTGAGTTTTAGCGGCGTTTTGGTTGCGAGCACGAAGCGTTTGTCGTGGAGTTGAAGGAATGGCCGCACTTTAAGAGTTGAACATGGCGTTGCGGGCGTCTGACCAGAGACCGCTCAGGGCGATGACGGGGAGACTTAGAATGGATGCGCCGGATTCGCAAAGAGCACACCCGCAGTGCCAAGTCCGATGCCGCGAAATTTCACGCTCCCCAACACCATGCCCAATACGCAGACGAAGGCGAGAAGGCCGATTGCTTGCGGAACGGGTTGTGTCCGGTGGAGTTCAAAGAGCCAGCTCATTCATCAGACTTTCGGTGCTGCGGCCTTCACTTCAGCACTCGCACCAGCAGCATATGTCTCGAAGTTTCTGTTGAACAGACCGGCCAGCTTCTTCGCCGTGGCCTCGTAATCCGACTTGTCAGCCCATGCGTTGCGAGGAACGAGAATCTCCGCGGGCACGTTTGGACATTCGGTAACGACTTCAAAGCCAAAGACAGGATCTCGCTCGGTGTTTGCGTTCGCCAGCGAGCCGTCGTGGATCGCATCGATGATGGCACGTGTATTTTTGAGGCTGATGCGTTTGCCGACCCCGTAGCCGCCACCGCCCCAACCTGTGTTCACGAGCCAGACGCGGGCGTTGTGCGTCAGCATTTTCTCAGCAAGCAGTTCGGCGTATTTGGTCGGATGCCAGACGAGAAACGGCCCGCCGAAGCACGGGGAAAACGTGGCCTGCGGCTCGGTGATGCCCATCTCTGTTCCAGCGACTTTCGCGGTGTACCCACTGATGAAGTGATACATCGCGTGCGACGGCGAGAGGGAACTGACTGGCGGCAGAATGCCGAACGCATCACACGTGAGAAAAATCACATCGCTTGGATGGCTGGCGACACATGGGATCTTTGCATTCTGGATAAACTCGATCGGATACGCTCCTCGCGTATTCTGCGTGATGCTCGTGTCCGTGTAATCGACGTCATGATCCTCATCGAGCACAACGTTTTCCAGTACGGCGCCGAAACGCAGCGCCCGGAAAATGTCCGGCTCGTTCTCGGGTGTAAGGTTGATCGCCTTGGCGTAGCAACCACCCTCAATATTGAAGATCCCGTCGCCGCTCCAGCAGTGCTCGTCGTCGCCGATGAGATGACGTTTCGGGTCAGCTGAAAGCGTTGTCTTGCCCGTTCCGCTGAGACCGAAGAGAAGCGACGACACACCAGTCTCTTTGTCTGCAGTCGCGGAGCAATGCATCGAGAGAATGCCACGCTTCGGCCCGAAGTAGTTGGCCACCGTGAAAACGCCTTTTTTCATCTCGCCGGCGTATTCGGTGCCCAGGATGACCATTTCTTTGTCCTCAAAGCTGAGGTCGATGCTGGTGGTTGAACCCATGCCGGTGGTGAGCCGATTCGCGGGAAATGCCCCTGCATTGAAAATCACAAAATCGGGCGTCCCGAAATTCTTCAGGTCCTCCTTTGTCGGGCGGATCAACATCGTGTGCATGAAGAGCGCATGATACGGACGAGAGCAAATGACGCGGACCTTAATCCGATAGCGAGGATCCCAGCCCGCGAAGCCATCAAAGCAGTAGAGCCGCTCGCGCGTGTTCAGATAGTCCAGCGCGCGCTGACGATTGATGGCAAATGTTTTGTCGTCGCAGGGGATGTTCACTGGTCCCCACCATATATCATTTTCCGACGCTGGATGCCTGACGACACGTTTGTCCTTCGGCGACCGGCCGGTTTTTTCCCCTGAGTAGGCGACCAACGCACCGTTTTCTGCAATGGTCGCATTCTTCTCGTAACGGATGGAGTGTTCGTAAAGCGCACTTGGCGGAAGGTTGTAATGAACCTCGGAAACACTGATGCCGTGTTGAGTCAGATCGATTTTATGCATGATTGGGGACCTTGTAAATTCGTTGTCTAATAAAACATAGAGGGTGCAGTCAGGCTCAGCAAATGAGCGATGCAGTTCAGGCGAGCCCGCCGCTTGTCATCCGACCGCAGGAAGGCCCATGGTGCATGTTCCGTATCCGTGGCCAACACATTTGATCCCGAGCGTTCGAGTACTGATCCCACTTACTTCGCGAGGGAAGGTCCATCGGGCTGAGCTTCAATTGCCGCAGAGGGGCATCTATCCGAGCTTCAAAACGGCGTCCGTGTTTTTCATCACCCACTTCGAGCCAGATCTTGATGAACTGAATGCCTGCGTCGGTGATGTACTTTTCCAATTGTGGACAGACAGTCAGGAAAGTCTCGTGCTGCTCGGGCGTGCAGAACCCCATCACATGTTCCACGCCGGCCCGGTTGTACCAACTGCGGTCAAAGATGACAACTTCGCAGGCAGCAGCAAAGTGCGCCATATAGTACTTGACGCATCAATCATCGCGAACATGACCATCCATAAAAACAATTTTCCGGCATTCAGTTGTTTTCTCGTGTTGTCGCAGCAGCCAGCCGATCGTGTCTCACGACGGCCGCTTCGGCCGGATGGATTTCAGACGGGAGCGATTTCCACCGTGATCCGTCATTGTTCATCGCGGAATGACTGGGGCAGCGACAGGAAGGGGAACTTTGCATGAGCAGACCTGGTGAAACCGATACGGCCGAAATGGTGGCAGCGCCAATCGTCGGCGGCGATCAGTCGCCGCCGCGGTCTTCCGTGGCTGCGGTGGACATGGCTGGTCTGACAGATCTCGCTCTCGCAACGCCCGATTGGATTCTCCGTCTGGACGATGAACTGTTCATGCAGGAGGTCATGCGCAGGGCGAAGGAACGGTGGGGGAAGATTAACACGGCGCTGACCGACCATGCTCAGGCCGACCCGAGCGTGAAAGGACTGGGCACGACCCTGACCGTCGCCTGGAGCTTGGGAAAAAACATGGTGGTGGCTCACATTGGGGATTCCCGCGCCTACCGCAGCGGGTTAAACTTATTTGCGGGTGGCCGCGCAAAGTCTATTATTCCGCTGTACCAGCAATGAAGCGGGCTTCTGTGGCGTTTGTTAGTGTGTGAATCATCGAAAGAAGATGAATTGATCAATGAAACTCCAGCGCGAACAGCCACTTTTTCCGTCGATAAACGATTGAAACAATCAGCCGCCATGGCGCGGGCGGTCTATATTCATGTGCCGTTTTGTCTTCATCATTGCGGATACTGTGATTTTGCTTTGGTTGCGAATCGGGATCATTTGATTCCGCAGTACCTGCAGGCGCTAAACAATGAATTGCAGGCGCATCGCCGGATCGTGGGTGATGTCGTTGAAGTGGATACGATTTTTGTCGGTGGTGGTACGCCAACGCACTTGTCGCCCGAAACATTGCGGAGCCTGTTCACGCTGATTCATCAGCATTTTCGTCCCACGATGAATGCTGAGATTTCTGTCGAAGCGAATCCGGATGGACTCTGCACTGAACGCCTAGACGTGCTCCGCGAGCATGGCGTGAATCGGTTGAGTCTCGGCGTTCAGTCCTTCGACGATGCTGTGCTTAGGACACTGGAACGCACTCACACTGGTGCTCAGGCCGTTGAAACGGTGCGACGCTGTGAGCAATGGATTCCCAACGTCAGTCTCGATCTGATTTTCGGCGTTCCCGAGCAAACGGCTGCATCATGGCGGCGGACACTTGAAGTCGCGTTAACATTGCCGGTCAGGCACATTTCCACGTATGGCCTGACCTTTGAAAAAGACACACCGTTTTTTCGTCGCGAACAGCATGGACAGTTGAAGCGGACACCCGACAAACTTGAGCGGCAGATGTATCTTGAAGCAATCTCGAAACTCACAGACGCTGGGCTGCGGCATTATGAAGTGTCGAATTTTGCTCATCCGAATTCTGAATGCCGCCACAACATGGTCTACTGGAACGCTGATGAATACTTTGCGTTCGGCCCCGGTGCTGCCAGCTATCTTGGCGGAGTGCGGCGTACAAACGTCCGCAGCGTTGTGCGCTGGCTGAAGGCATGGCAGCAGAGTGAGACGGCAGTAGAAGAATCCGAAGAACTGTCGAACGAAGAAAAAGCCCGCGAAGCCATCATGCTGGCGCTACGCATGCGTCAGGGCGTAAATGTACCTGCATTTGAACGACGCTTCGGCCTGCGTTTCGCTGAACTGGCCGGTGCAGCACTTCAGCAACACGTCGATGACGGGTTTCTGATGCAACAATCCGATTTCGTTTCGCTGACAACCGAAGGATTACTGATCGCGGATACGATTATTGTCGATTTTCTGTAGATGGATTTCAGTGTGTGCAGATCTCTTGACCAATCACTCGGAAGGCTGACGCCCTGCCGCTCGCCAGCTGCAGATTACAGACTTTCCTCTGCCGTCGAAGCCCCTGCCAGCGTCCAGCGCAGATACGATTCCAGAAACAGATCCAGATCACCATCGAGCACAGGCTGAGGATTGCCGACTTTGGTGCCGGTACGCGCATCCTTCACAAACTGATCCGGATGCAGCACATAGTTGCGCACGGTCTGGCCACCGAAGCCGATTTTTGTTTTTTCGCCGTGCCGCGCGGAGACTTCGGCTTCGCGTTTTTCGATTTCGATCTGGTACAGCTTGGCCGTAAGCATCTTGCGAGCTGTCGCGCGGTTCTTGTGCTGACTGCGTTCGTTCTGACACGCCGCGACAACGCCAGTCGGAAGGTGCGTCAAACGCACTGCCGACTCCGTCTTATTGATGTGCTGACCGCCCGCTCCACTCGATCGGTACGTATCTTCCTTAATGTCCTTGTCCCATCTGATGTCGATTTCTATTTCGTCGTCGATGTCAGGCACGACATCCACTGCAGCAAATGCTGTGTGGCGGCGACCGGCGGAGTCAAACGGGCTGATGCGAATGAGTCGATGATTTCCTATTTCACCGCGCAGGTATCCGTAGACAAATTCCCCGGTGATCAGAATCGTGGCGTTGCGAATGCCAGCTTCTTCAGCGGGAGAAAGATCAATTTCTTCAACCTTGAAGCCGCTGCGTTCTCCCCAACGGATGTACATTCGGAGGAGCATTTGAGCCCAGTCGGCGGAATCGGTCCCACCTTCGCCCGCCTGTACCGTGAGATACGCCGCGCAAGAGTCTGCAGGATTTGACATCGTGACCTGAAGTTCAACACGGTCAATTTCTGTGGTGAGACGTTCAACCGTCGTCCTGAGTTCAGCTTCGCTTTCGCCGCTGTTGTCTTCTTCGGCGAATTCCATCAGCACTTGCAGGTCTTCAGCGCCATTCACGAGTTTCTGTAGCGGGCCTACGGTCGTCTTGAGTTTTCTAAGCTCGTCGGTTTGCTGCCGGGCACGTTCCGGGTTGCTCCAGAATTCGTTGCCGGCCATTTTATCGTTGATTTCGGCGATGCGAGCAGTCTTGGCTGGCAAGTCAAAGACAGTCTCGAAGATGGACGATACGCTTCAGCAACTCTTTGCACTCAATTCGAAATTCCGGGTCCATGATTCACGCGACTCTCTTGGGATTTTAAAATAGGTCCAGCCTGCCGGGCTGAACTTTGATGTAGGTCCTCCCTGCCGGGGAGGAATTTTGCCGTGAGGCGAACCGCATCTGGAGCGGATGTCCGCTCGACGGCGACTGGTTGCTGATTCTTCATCCGCTTTTGGTCGCAGGTCGCGGCAAGCCGCGAAGTCCTTTCCGGCAGAAAGAACCTACAGGCTAAAGCCATTCCGCTCACTGGCTCATTGGCGGGCGGCATTTCATCAAAGCTCCGCTGCAGATGCAATGGGCAATCCGCCGAGAACTCCGTTCCCAACGGGATTTGGGGCTCGGCGACAGTCTCAACGCAGGGAAACCACCGCGAATTCGGAATTGAACCGGGTTTGCAGGATCCTTTCTTTCAGACCGAATGCCGGGCTTCTATACTCCCGACGCTGTTGATCTCAACTTTCGGCCCTGTTTTCGGACCCCATCGCTGTGCATAGAACTCATACCTGCGGAGAACTTCGTCGTGAACACGCTGGCCAGACGGTCACATTGTGCGGCTGGGTCAATAGTTATCGTGAACAGGGCAAGGAACTGGTCTTCGTCGATATGCGCGACCGATACGGCAAAACGCAGGTCGTATTCTACACCGATGACGATACAAAGATCGACGGCGTGGCCCGAAAGCTGCGTCGCGAAGACGTGGTCAAGGTTGTCGGCGAAGTGTGTTATCGAGGCGACGGTTTGGTGAATTCCAAACTCGCCACTGGCGATATCGAGATCCGCGCACAGCAACTCACAGTGCTGTCAAAAAGCAAAACGCCGCCGTTTGAAATCGAAGGTACTGAACTTCCAAACGAAGAGCTCCGTTTGAAGTATCGCTTCGTCGATTTACGACGTCCTGAGCTGCAGAAGAGCATTATTCTGCGTCACAACCTGGTGCAGGCGGTGCGTGAATACTTCAACACTCGCGATTTTCTGGAAATCGAAACACCGATGCTGGGGCGCAGCACTCCGGAAGGTGCCCGCGATTATCTTGTGCCCAGTCGCGTTCATCCCGGCAGTTTTTATGCGCTGCCCCAGTCACCGCAAATTTACAAGCAGATTCTAATGGTCGCCGGATTCGACCGCTATTATCAGATTGCACGCTGCTTCCGTGATGAAGATCTGCGGGCCGATCGGCAGCCTGAGTTCACTCAGATCGACGTCGAAATGGCTTTTGTGGAACGCGACGATATCCTGAACACCATCGACGGATTGATCGCGTTTGTGATGAAGAAAATTCGCAACGTTGATATTCAGGTTCCGTTGCCGCGCTACACATATCGTGACGTGATGGAACGATACGGCAGTGACAAACCCGATCTCCGCTTCGGCCTAGAAATTGTTGATATCGGCCCAGTGGCCGCCGTATGCGATTTTGGCGTCTTCAAAGGTGTGATGAGTTCCGGTGGCCGAGTTCGTGGAATCAATGCCAAAGGAGCAGCTGAAAAGTACAGTCGACGACTTTTGGACGTGGATCTGAAGAACTTTGTCGGCGACTTCGGTGCCAAAGGCCTGGCGTACATGAAAGTCGTCGGTGACAAACTGGAATCCACAATTGTTAAGTTCTTCACTGAAGAGCAACAGCGTGAGATCCTGACTCGCATGGATGGCAAGGACGGCGATTTGCTGCTGTTTGTCGCAGATACTCCGAAAGTCACAAACGCTGCGTTGGCGGCATTGCGGAGTCGGCTTGGGAAGGAACTCAACCTTTACGATCCTTCACAGTTCCAGTGCCAATGGGTACTCGACTTTCCACTCGTGACATGGAACGCCGCCGAAGATCGATTCGACGCAGAACATCATCCGTTCTGTCAGCCCAATCCGGAAGATGCTGAGTTCATGAGGACGGATCCCAGTAAGGTTCGCGCCGATAGTTATGACCTTGTCGTCAACGGCTACGAAGCCGCCAGTGGAAGCGTGCGTATTCATGATTCCGAAATGCAGCAGGTGGTATTTGATCTTCTGAAGATCAATCCAGAAGAGGCGGAAATGCGTTTCGGTTTCCTGTTGGAAGCCCTTCGTTACGGTGCGCCGCCCCATGCCGGGATCGCACTCGGACTGGATCGCTGGGTCATGCTGCTGGCTGGCGACGACAACATCCGTGATGTCATCGCTTTTCCGAAGACTCAGAAGGCTGCCGACATGCTCACCGGTGCCCCAGCACCCGTGGACGCTCGTCAGTTGAAAGATCTGAGTATCGAAGTCGCAAAACTGCCTGAAAAGTGACAGCGTCCGGTGGCGTGCATCCAATGGCAACCGTTATTAAGCTGTCGATTTGCGGACGGGACGTGCGCGCTCTTGGGAGCGCGGGCGTCTCACCCTTTTTTTTGCATCTTTGCCTACTGAATGTTTCTAAAACGAGTGCCATTGGGCAAACGCCACCGGCAGAGGATGTGCCTGCCCTGCGGGGCTAACTCAATGACTCATTTGGGTTGCGACGACACGATCTTCGTCTTCACCTCTGATACTGGACCCCGACCCGACGTTTCCGCATCAGGGCAGTTCCAGCCCGTGGCGTGGCTAATATTTCACGCACATGGAAGGCTCGTCCCGGACGCCGTTCATCATCCGCTGGCCGGGGAAGATTCCCGCCGGCCGTGTGAGCAATGAAATCGTTCACGAAATGGACACTTTCACGACGTTCGCGAAGCTCGCTGGCGCTCCCGTGCCACAAGACCGCCTGATTGACGGCGTGGATCAGACCGATTTCTTGGTGGGCAAGAATTCCCTGTGTGCAGCACCCACCAAAGGTGTTTCTGTACGGAACTGTCTCCCTGAAATAAATGGCCGGTTTCACGCGGTTGCGGCAAATGTTCTTATTCTGCAGGTTCCTGACGGGCACGGAATAACGAATGTCGAACAAGGAGCTCCGAATCATGAAGTGAGGTCAGAGATACTTCGAATTTCGACATTCCCTGCGTGAGAATCAGCGAAATTTGCACCCATTCCTTCCAAGAGATGCCGGACACAGGTAAAAATCACTTCGTGGCAGGAGTGGCATCGCATCGACGGAGGTCCGACAGGGGTTCCGAATGCGGCCGCCGATCTTACGCGACTTTTCGAGTGAGTCATCCTGAGAATCAATACGGCACTATGAACGTAAAAAAAACTTACGTCGAGAAGCAGGTGGCTGGATTTCCGTTGAGGCTTGGCATTGGCCTGATGGCACTGAGCGCGGCTTTCGTCTTTTTGATAGCTGCCTACTCAGGGTCTTCAGAGTCATTGCCATCATCGCCAACCGGAAAACCCGCTGCCATCAAGCAGGAAAACGCGAACGATTCGTCTGCTGCACCGTTGACGTCAGCAGTTAGCGGTTTCGTTGCGACGGTTGCTGGCACAGTTCCTGCGCCATCCTCCGGGCCAGAGGGCATGGTGTGGATCCCTAGCGGCGAGTTTTCCATGGGAAGTGATTCCAAAGGTGAGTCCATCTGCAGTCTGCCAGGAGTGACCCGCGACGCAGGCCCCATTCATCGAGTCTACGTGGATGGTTTCTGGATGGATGCCACAGAGGTGACCAACAAGCAGTTTGCGGCGTTTGTTGAAGCGACCGGCTATATCACGGTCGCAGAGCAGAAACCAACGCAGGAAGAGTTTCCAACTGCACCGCTGGAAAACCTTGTCGCTGGATCGACGGTGTTCACAGAAACTCAAGAGCCGGTTCCGCTGAACAACTATTTTCAGTGGTGGAATTATGTGGTCGGCGCGGACTGGCGTCATCCGACAGGTCTTGGCAGTGATCTCACGGGGCGTGAGAACTATCCGGTTGTACAGATCGCTTTCGAAGATGCAGAAGCGTATGTCAAATGGGCCGGCAATCGACTGCCCACCGAAGCCGAATGGGAATTCGCGGCACGTGGTGGAAAAGCAGGTGAACTCTATGCCTGGGGCAATAAACTCCAGCTGGATGGAAAGTTTCAGGCCAACATCTACCAGGGTGAATTCCCTATTCACGGTGGCGATACTGGCGTCGATGGATTCAAGGGCATTGCTCCTGTAAAGCAATACGCGCCAAACCCATTTGGGCTCTACGATGTCGCCGGCAATGTCTGGGAATGGACTAGCGACTGGTATCGCCACGACTACTATGAAACTCTGGCAGCCACAGGCGGAGTGGCTCGCAATCCACAGGGCCCGGATTCACCATTTGATCCAGCTGAACCGACTGAGAAAAAGCGAGTCCATCGGGGCGGTTCATTCCTGTGTACCGATCTGTACTGTACGCGATACATGGTCGGCACACGCGGCAAAGGCGAAGTTCGCACTGCCAGCAATCATGTTGGGTTTCGCAGCGTTCGAACAGGACTTGTTCCGGCCCACCATCAGGGCTTGTAGATTCGCAGCAACAACTACCGCAGATGCAATGAAACTCTGTATGCGGTGGTGAGAAGCTTGAAGTGAACTGTTCACGATTCGCAGGATTCGCCAGACTGCGGAGGTTTGGGTGCCGCTAACAATGAGGGGTGAGGTTTCATTCTTGTCAGGGATTCGACATGCGACGTTTAACGCAGATTCCGATGCTGATCGCAGCTATGCTGCTGATCGGCACGATCGGCCTGCATTTGCTCACAGGACAGCCGCTGCTGGACTGCTTTTACCAGTCCATTATTCTGCTCACGACAGTCGGCTGTCACGAGCCTGAACCGCTGACAACGGGCACCAAACTTTTTATTGTGGGATATCTGACCTGCGGAATCGGCGTCGTGACGTACGGCGCGGTTCAGTTCGGTCAGATTCTAATGAATACGGATTTGCAGGCATTGCTGGAGCGACGACGCATGGAAAAAGACATCAGCCGTTTAACAAAACATTTCATCGTCTGTGGTTTTGGACGAATGGGGGAGACGCTTTGCGAATACCTGGAATCACGACGTCAGCCGTTTGTCGTGATCGATGACAATCCGGATGTGTTTGATGATGAATTTCGTGCGAGGCACTGGAAGTATTTGTGCGGCGATGCGTCGCAGGACGCCGTGCTGCATGCGGCTGGTGTCCAGAGTGCGCGCGGCCTCACAACCGTGCTGCCGACTGATGCCGACAATCTTTACGTCGTACTGTCTGCGCGCCTGCTGTGTCCGAAGCTTCAGATCGTGGCGCGAGCCAGCGACGACCGGGCGTCCCAGAAAATGACTCAGGCCGGTGCCACGCGCGTGATGAATCCGTTGTCATCCGGCGCCATCCGCATGGCGCGATTCATGCTGTCACCGAGCATCGAAAATTTTGTCGAGGTTGCCGAATCAGAAGGTGTGGACTGGGAAATTGCGGACGTGCAGGTTCCTGAAAAATCCGCATTGGTGGGGTTGCGGCTGAGTGAAACCGGGCTGCGCGATTCGGGTATTATGTTGCTCGGTGTTCGCAAGGTTTCCGGTCAGAAAATTTTTCCACCGCCAGGGAATCTGGTAATTGAAGGCGGCGACAATCTGTTTGCGTTTGGCAATTCAGAAGGCGTGGCTAAACTCACCGCGATGCTTGAACAATCTGCCTCAGAGTAGCTCTCGTTCGATTGCGAGACGGCCATGATCATAATCACTGGACGTTCGAACCGTGAAATGCTGGTGATTGACATTCTTTGATTCTCGGCAGAATACTACGGACGCCGGAAGCGTTTTCACGTTTAGTTCACCTTATCGATGATGGTTCCAGTGCGCACTGTCGGACGAGCGGCAGATAAGCCGCGCCGCACCACTGATGGAATTGCTTACAATAACGAGCCATTCAGCATTCGGCAGTCGGGCATAGGAGATCTTGCGATGATCGAGGCCGAAAATCCGTACGCGAGTCAGGACCAGCTTGACGAAAAGCAACAGCAGACCAAACACTGGAGATCCGTCTCCTTCGGGCTGTTTACAGTTGCGGGTATCATTGTGGTAATACTGGTACTGATTCTGCCAGCCATGCGCAACCCGCGGCCTAGACGTCGCCCGGAATGCATGAACAACCTCAAGAACATTGCCGTGGCGTTGCACAATTATGCGACAAAGAATTACGGTGATTTGCCACCGGCTTACACGGTTGATTCGGCCGGCAAGCCGCTGCATAGTTGGCGAACCTTGATCCTGCCGTACATTGATCGCCGAGACCTCTACGAAAAGGTTGACCTTTCAAAGCCATGGAATGATGCAGCGAATGCAGAAGTGTTCAAAGCGTATATTAAAGTCTATCATTGTCCTTCCGGCGAAACCCCTGAGAACTACACAACCTACCTGGCCATCGTGGCGCCAAACGGCTGTTTCCGTCCGACTGAACCACGGAATTTAGCTGAGATCACAGACGATCATGGCGAAACACTGATGGTTGTGGACATGGGTTCGGAGCATGCAGTTCCCTGGATGTCGCCACACGACGCAGACCAGCAAAGCGTTCTTGATTTAGGATCGAGAACTAAAATGGCACATCCGAACGGAACAAACGTTGCCTTCGTCGATGGGAGTGTGGGATTTCTCGACGCCAATGGGTCAGATGAAGAACGTCGCGCACTGATTTCCATCGCGGAGAATGATAATTGAGTAATGTCACGCCTGAAGAGCTGCAAGCAGGAGGCGGACGGGCTGGAGAACTGCGTGGCCAGAAATGAGTCCGGCGAGCAGAGTGGCGTGAGCCCTCCGTTACCTCGTTTTTGTACCGACAAGCTGACGCATGCCGCTCGCCAGTTCTCTCACCCATGACCGCGTGGAGTATCAACGGTCATAAGCGTCGCCTTGGTGATCCCCGCAACCTCCCAGAAATCTCTCGGCGGCTGGGTGCGAAACTGCATCCATTCTCGCAGAATCGGATGAAAGAAGCCCAGGGATGCAGCGTGCAGCGCATGCCGGTCTTCCGTTGGCTCATCGCCGTCAAAGCGTGGCGATTTACGAATCGTTCCGCGAGGGCCGTAATATTCGTCACCGGCGATCGGGTAGCCCAGATCCGATAAATGTACGCGGATCTGGTGATTGCGTCCGGTGAACAACACGCATTCCATAAGTGAATGACTCGCGAATCGATCGATGACAGTGACTTTTGTTTTTGCTGGTCGCGCATTCCTTGCGTCGGCGCGAGCAGACATCAAAACGGTATTAGTTCCCGGACGCTGCCCGATCGGCAGTTCAATGAGTCGTTGCTCGAAATCAGGCGAGCCGTCCACTAGTGCGACATACGATTTTGAAAGTTTCCCCTGCTGAAAATCGATCGAAAGCAGGCGATGGGCCAGATGATCTTTTGCGGTCACGATGAGGCCACTTGTCATACGATCCAGTCGATGCACAACTCCCGGTCGCAGCATGCCTTTGAGGGCCGTTTGCAGATCGAGATAGTACTGCAGGGCATTCGACAACGTTCCATTCTGAAAATCGCCGACCGGATGCGCGACCAGGCCTGCTGGCTTGTCGATGACAATCAGCCATGGATCTTCGTAGACAATCGTCAGGGGCAGGTCGATCGGTTCAAGCAGCTTATCGGGCGGTTCGATGAGCTTGAGCGACACATGTTGGTTGCGAAACACGCGCTGATCCGTAGCTGCCGGAATATCATCAACGCATGCCATGCCCGCGGTCACCATCCGATGCAGTCGCCATGTCGTATAATTTCGAAGCTGCTTCGCGAGGAACGAATCAATCCGCACGCCCGAAAGATATGGCTCAACAACGAATTCAACGCTCGCCGGGAATTCTGGGTTTCGAGAGCAATTCTTGGTGTCGGATGATCTGGCCAAAGTTCGCTCTTTGCTCTTTTTCTTCTCACGCCACTGTGGCCAACTCGGGAGTCCAACGGCCTCTGTGCATTTATATCAAATTCACGGCTAATCATCGCTCTGACTGTTGCACACAACAGAAATGGAGGCGCTGTTTTGCGAAGTCGGCATGATGTGGGGGCTATGGCCAAAAATCGCGTGGGCTGGTGCCAACATGTCGCTGCGATGGCCGCGCGAGGTATTCTGCTTACTGGCGCAGGGAAAAAGGCCGACGATTGCTCGTCGGCCTTTGGGATTCTTCAGACAGCAAAGTCGCCGATCAGCGTGACATGAACACGACGACCTGACCGACTTCGACCTTGAGCATCACGTCGTCGATGGTCGGCAGCGTGGTGACGATGGCTTTCATGGACGCCTTGTCAAAGTTGATCCATTCGGCAGATGTGCCGGACGAGGATTCACCGACGGCGTTATACATCGCCCGAATGTTCGGGCGGTTTCGCAAGGTGACCACGTCGCCCGGCTTAACCATAATGCCAGGCTTGTTGACCGTCCTGCCGTTGAGCTGGAAGTGGCGATGTACGATGCCCTGACGTGCCTGGGGACGTGTCAGTGTGAATCCGGCGCGTCGAACAACGTTGTCGAGGCGGCGTTCACACAGGATCAACAAAGTCGAACCGGTGTTGCCGGTGGTTCGCTTGGCAATATCAAAGTAGCGGAACAACTGACGATCGCGCAGTCCGTAATAGAACTTGATCTTCTGCTTTTCTGTCAGAGCGGCACCATAGGTGGTCGGCTTCTTCCGGCGCTTGTGCATGCCAGGAGGAAACTCTTTCTTTTCCGAAGCCTTGATAGCTCCCGAACTCTCGTAAACATTCATTCCCAGACGGCGATTGATGCGGCCCTTTGGACCTGTGTAACGACCCATTGTCCCTGAAAACTCCAAAAGAAAACTCTGTGCTCTACACCATCACTTCGACACGCGCGAAGCGACCGTCACCTTTTTCCAGACAACAAACGCCATTTCAGACGCAAAATGCTGGATCTGACAGGCAAGACTCGCTGCGAAGCGGCTGCGTGCAGAGAAAACCCCCCGCGCGGCAGAACGCCGTTTTACGGGGAGCGAGAAAGCGTATCGACAACGGATTCGCCGATCAATGTCGGGAATGACTCCATACCGGGAAATGCCGGGATTCAGCCGGTTTTCTCAGCACTAGCATCGGATGTTTTACGAAAACTCGCAGTGATTCTCGTTGGAGTTATGCCAATTCCCAGAGGCACCAACTGCACAGCGTCCTTGTTTTGTGCTGAATCTCCGCATCCAGCACAAGACCCACAACTGCCGACTTTACCGGAACGTAAGAACGCTCCCACCCGCCTCAGCAGGATGCCAGCGGCGACTGCAAGAATCAACAGAGTTGCAGAAGTCTGCCAGTCCATAAGTTACACCGTCCGCAGAAAACATGCGTTCGCCGAAGCTTGTATTGCCGTGATGCTCAGTTTACCGAGGATAATCTGCTGAAACGGGGTGAAAAGCAACGGAGTTTCGCGGAACATTGAATACAGTCGTCTCTAGGAATCTATTCTTCCCGGCATTTTGCAACTTCACGCTTTTTCGGACACTGGTCATCGTTCAACATATACGTCCGAATTTACTCTGTCACTGACCTGAAAACACTGGAATCGAAATCCATGTCCGATGCGACAACTGAAATACTGGCTTCTCAACTCGCCGGGAAGATCGCCGACAAGACGGCAAAAATTGGAATCATCGGCCTGGGCTACGTCGGCCTGCCACTCATTAGCGCGTTTACGAATGCCGGATTCCACTGCCTGGGATTTGATGTCGATGCGGAAAAAGTTCGCATGCTCAAGCAGGGACGCAGTTACATCAAGCACTTGGCGTCGGAGAAAATCGCCGACTGGATTCAACGTGGTGTTCTGGATCCGACGAATGACATGAGCCGCCTTGCAGAAGCCGACGCGCTGATGATCTGTGTGCCCACGCCGCTTAGCGCCAGCCGTGACCCGGACTTGCAGTACATCGAATCGACCGCGGAGGCCATCGCGGCCGTGCTGCGACCCGGTCAGTTGGTGATTCTGGAAAGCACTACCTATCCAACCACCACGCGCGACGTTATGGTGCCGATCCTGAATCGCAATCCTTCCGGCCTTGTTTGCAGTCGTGATGTGTTCGTCGCATTCAGCCCTGAACGCGAAGACCCTGGCAACCCGGATTATACGGCCGCAGGCATTCCAAAAGTTGTTGGCGGGATCGATGAGCAAAGCAGCGAACTCGCCTGTGCGCTCTACGCTCATGCGATTGTGAGAGTCGTTCGTGTCGCCAACGCCGAAATCGCAGAAGCCTGTAAAATCCTCGAAAACACTTACCGTGCCGTCAACATTGCGCTCGTGAATGAGCTTAAGACGCTGTTTGACCGTATGGGGATCGATATCTGGCAAGTCGTTGATGCGGCGAAAACCAAGCCGTTTGGTTTTCAGGCTTTCTATCCCGGACCAGGGCTTGGCGGACACTGCATCCCAATCGACCCGTTCTATTTGAGCTGGCTGGCTCGGATGCAGGGCATGAACACACGCTTCATCGAACTGGCAGGCGAAGTGAATGCAGGAATGCCGCGTTACGTGATCAGCCGACTGTCCGAATTTCTAAATGACCAGGGCAAGCCGATCAAAGGCAGCAAGATTTGTCTTTTGGGCATGGCCTACAAGAAAGACGTCGATGATCCTCGTGAAAGCCCGTCATTTGAACTCATGGAATTGCTGATGGAACGCGGTGCGGTTCTGTCATACAGCGATCCTCATGTGCCAAAGCTGCCAAAGATGCGGCACTATCATCTTCCACCAATGAGCAGTACGGAACTAACGGCCGAATTCCTTGCATCGCAGGACTGTACGCTGATTTCCACGGATCACACTGCGTTCGACTACGAACACATTGTAAACCATTCTTCAATGGTGCTCGACACACGCAATGCGACAAAGAACGTAACGTCGGGGCGTGAAAAGATCTTCAAGGCGTAGTCTTATGGGCGAGTCATGTGGGCTGGTTTCCAGCCGGTGTCCATGCGGAAGCTTTCATCCAGCGAACTTGTTGTTGAATGTGATCGAGCGGAGGCGGACGACGCTGCAGGCTTTTGTGATGTGCCTGCACTGGCCGTTGAACCGCTGTCGTGGGATTCTTCAAACGAATCGGAGAACGGATTTTCGTCTGCCGTTAAATGACTCGCAGCCGGTGCTTTTGCTTTTGACAAAACCGTGGCAGCGGAATCTGGATCGGAGCTCGGTCGCTTGATCAAGGACGTTGCTGCTTCGCTGCCGGCATCATCAAATTCAGGTGCCAGAATCGAATCGGCCATTTCCTGACTTGCCTGACGGGCCTGCTCGAAGACAGAAGTGGCTTTCGCCTTTGTCTGCGCCGGAGCATTGGAGACTGTCGATCGCGCGGTGTTTGCTGAGTTGGACCATTCGGCTTTTTGCTGTTCTGCCCAGGACGCGAAGTTGTTGACGTCACCACTGGTCCCCTGAACTTGCTGAGTAGCTTTTTGAGTTGTGTTCGCAACGCTCTTTGATTTGTTGGTTAGGAAGTTGCTGAAGCTCTCAGCTTCCGGGCTGATTGTTGGCAGAGCCGCGCGAGTCGCTGCAGGGTTTGGGGATTTCTGTGCTGCGGCGCTGGCAGACGACACAGTCCGTGCTGGAAGCTCGTCCACTTGAGTCGCAGCCTCGAGAGCCGCAGTTTTTCTCTTCTGTAGAAAGTCTGACAGCGCCGGGCCGGAATACGACTTCACGCCAGCCGTTTTTTGCGTTCTCGCGCCATCCGCCCCCGGTGTCCCTTCAGCGTCGTCTTCAGGATAGGTGGCAGGCGAAACACGTCGGCCGTTTTTCGTTATGTCATTCGACGCTCCTGCCTGCCGAATCGGCTTTGGGCCCGCCATTCCGTCAGAAGTCATTGCACGCTCCGGCACGCGGGCGCGACCATCGGCCAGTGCCGGAGCGGAACTGTCCAAACTGGCCCGTCCCGCAGATTTCGATGTCCGTTCACTCGACTTCGCAGCGGCGCTGTCCGGTTCCATAAATGGATCCTGCATTTCCGAATAATCATTACGCGACAGCCAGCCGCGATTCTTCGAACAGCCCACTCCGAAGAGCAGCGATGCCGTGACAGTAAGTACGATGAACTTGCAGGCCATTTCCTGGTTCCTTTCGAAACGCTTTGGAAAAGCGTCGATCCTTCAAATCCGCTCAGGGAAACTGAGCGTCACTATTTTCGTTGTCTGTCACCTGAGTCTGCCGCGATAACACTGTTGACGGATTCGCCGAGTCGCTTTTAGCGCTGCCGTGATAGCGGCGGTTGAATTCATCCGGTGAAAACGCATCCCGGCGATTGGCGTAGTTTGCGTCCTGAAGAAATCGCTCGTCCGTGTCGTCAGTTGTCAGTTGTCGAGCGTGTGGATTTTCGGGACCGCGCTCCGGCGATCGCAGCATTTCCGCACTGCCCTGTGATTCATCCGTGGCAGAAACCTGCTGAATGCTGGAATGAGCGGACTCAGATTCCGGCTTGCCCTGCTCTACTTTCTCTGCAATCGCATCCGGGGCAATATCATGCGCGGCCTGCCGCACCCAGTTTTGCAACACGCTGATCTGGATCGCCCCTGATCGTCCCTGAAAGGCGCTGGAGGCCATGTTGCCATGCGCCTGTTGACCGATTTCCAGAAGTGGACTTGTCAGCGGACGTGAAAAATCAATCTGCTTCAACACGGCTGCGAGGTTGCGTTCGGCAATGGCTGGCGTTGAACCGCGATGTGTTGAGACGACGTGAAACTGCGACTTGGCTCCCGTCCCATGACAGCCCGAGGTAGCGCATTTGTTCATCAACAGCGGCTGGACGTCACGTACAAATGAATGAGCGACTGGACGGCTGAGTCCGGCCAATGATCGCGTATCGATCTCTGGTCGCTGAATCTCTGTCTGCGATGGATATTCCGTAAGTCCCGTGCCTGTGTTGGCAGCCTTCGACTGTTCACCGACCTGTTCAAGCGCCCGAAGCATGCGCTTTGCGTCATCGCGATTGGGATCCAAGTGCAGGGCGTCCAGAACTTCGCGGCGCGCCTGAGTATATAGTTTGTTGCCAATACACCAGCCTGCAAGTTCTAGGTGATTGGTCGGGGTGAATTCCGGGATCGAGTCGCGCATGCGGTCGTAGGCATCGGACAGGCTGGAGGCTGCGAAACGTATGCGATCCGAATTGATAAACATCCGCCCGGCGGGAACTTGAATGTCGTAACCGTCGGGGCGAGGTGTGATGTGGCCCGAAACGATCTGGCCGTCAATAAGCACAAGCAGCTTGGCCGTTGCCTGAGCTCCGCCTGCAGACTCATTCAATACCGAACTGCTCTGCGCAACGACTACCTGACAGCTTGCAGCAAGCAGAATCAGTAATGTGGCACGACGAACATCCATGCAGTGAGCCCGCCCGGTTGAGGCGTTCCATTCCGAAGTCGCAAACCATCCATGGCGCACGAAATCTCCGGTAATATTTGGTGAACCGTATCGCCGGCGCGGCGTAAGGGTCAAGACGAGCTGCTCTTGACATGTCTGAATCCGGAACGCTGCCGCTGCCAAAAGCTGAAAAATCCTGCGAATGACGCTTTCAGGACGGGCGAACGGCAGTTCCTGCCGGTTTTTCGATCGATTTCCCTGGATCGCGTTCCAGCAAATAGAACGCACTGTCAGCCCGCAGGTTCGCCCCTAGGAGGCGATCGACCGCACGCCCGCGAATGATGGGACTTTCCTTCACAATTCGCAGACCGATCCCGTCCATCAGATCGCGAAAATCCTTCATGGACATAAAGTGGACATTGGGCGTTTCATACCATTCGTATGGCAGTGCATGAGTGACGGGCGTTCTGCCACGCCGCAGCACTTCCAGTCGCACGCGCCAGTGTCCAAAATTTGGCACCACAATCAGGGCACGATGCGCGACGCGGAGCATTTCCAGCAGCAGCTTCTTGGGATGACGAACCTGCTGCAGTGTCTGACTGAGCACTGCGTAGTCGAAACTGTCACTGGGGACATCGACCAGACCTTCGTTAAGGTCCGCTTCGATCGCCGGAAGTCCGCGTTCGATGACCGACACGATGTTAGCGTGTTCGACTTCGACACCCATTGCCGTGCAGCCCAGCTCATCCTGCAGACGCAGCATGAGCCGACCGTCGCCGCAGCCAAGATCGATCACCCGACTGCCACGCTGGATATGCTGCATGATGAGTTCATCGGTGAGCTGGACCGAAAGGTCGGGCATCTGATATCGATTGGTGGTCGGCATGGATGATGAGATTTCTGTGGCTGGACTCTTTGCATCGAGTGCGATTCCTGCAGCCTCGAAATGTTGCATTCAACTCTTAATCTTAATCCTGCTCTTAATCTTAATCTCTGTGTGCAACGTGTGTGTCATCCACAGTCGCGGAGCAACCGAGGCTGCGAATCGATTTAAGAGTAAGATTATGATTAAGTAAGATTAAGAGAGCATTTTTACGAGCGTGGGGTAGTGAACGGACGGTGGAGATTCTAGCTCTGACGGTGTTGTCTCGCCATGCGACGGACAGGAATGTCCAACTTGCGTGAAGCGACGCAGGCTGAGGCCTAGAGTTCCATAAAAACCGTGAGAAGCCGAGGTTCGTTTGTTGTTTGAGCAGTCAAATCGATCGAAGTTGAGTAAAATGCGTGTGGCTGGGGTAGAAATCTGGAACCTTAAATTCAGGACATTCGCCATGAAAACACGATTACTTCTCACATGTCTCGTCGCCACCGTTTTTGCGATCGTGCGTTCAGGCAGTAGCGCGAACGCCGGGTGTGCATGTCCGTTCTGTGATGCTCCATCGTTGATGCTGTCCGAGCAAATTGGACAATGCGATCATCTGCTGCGAGGAAAGTGGCTGGGGGGTGAGAAGCCAGCGAGTTTGCGCGGTGGTTCGTCAAAGTTTGAAATTCTGGACGTCGCTTTTTCTAAAGGTGACCGTTACAAAAAGGGACAGGTTGTCGTGATGCCTCAATACATTGCCGGCAGTGACGCCAGTTCGTATTCGCTGATGGGGCCGGATGACCGACTGGAAGACTGGCATCTACCGTCGGAAGTGACGGAGGCATCGTGGACATATTTGTTGAAAATGCCGCCTTCGGTGAAAGATGCCACGGCGCAGGCCGAACGTTTGTTGTACTTTCTGGACTATTTTGAGCATCCCGATCTGCTGGTTTCAAATGATGCTTTTGCCGAATTTGCGGCCGCGCCGTATGAAGTCATAGCGCCTCTCAAGGATCAGCTGCCTCGGGAGAAAATTCTGAGCTGGTTACAAAGCCCAAAAACACCCGTGACACGCACAGGCTTCTATGGCATGTTGGCTGGAATCTGCGGTCATGCTGAAGATGCTGCAATTCTGGAAAAGAAGATCGTGACACTTGATGCTGACTTTCGGCTGGGCATCGAAGGCGTCATGGCCGGTTACATGATGATCTGTGGCGAAGAGGGATTGAAGAAACTGGAAGAAGTTAAAATCCTGAGTAAGACAGCGATCGATAAAGACGGCAAAGAAATCATGCTGCCGTTCAGCGAAACCTACGCCCTCATGCAGGCGCTGCGGTTTATGTGGACGTATGAACCAGATCGGATGCCAAAGGATCGCCTTAAACAATCCATGCACTTGCTGCTGGAACGAAAAGAAATGGCCGACCTAGTGATCACAGACCTTGCACGCTGGAAGGACTGGTCCATTCAGGATCGCCTAATGACCATGTACAGTGATGAAAACTACGACATCCCTGCCATCCGTCGAGCCATCGTTCGGTATCTCTATTATTGCAGCCAAGAAAAGCTCGAACCCGGTGCTGATGGCACACGCGCCCCAACGGACGACGCTGTCAAAGCCGAAGCAAACATGAAATTGCTTGAAGAACGCGATCCGAAGACCGTAAATGATGCTAAGCGGTATTTGATACGATAATGGACCTTTTCAATGCCACGCTTATTCAATGGGAAACAGGGTCGTTTTTCAGTTTCGCCCATGCCGCAACTTCAAAAGCAGTAGGCGAGGCTGCTTTCATTCGACTCGTCACATCCCGCAGGTTCCGGGAGTGCTCGGAGCTTGCCTCCCGGCGCTGCACGTTCTGGCGTCCTTTCGAGTTGGCTGATCTGAACATCACTTTCACAAGCGCCGACGTTGCGGCTTGTATCAATTGTAGCTAATGCTACAATTGATACATTGCGAGCATGGCTATCGCTGCACTTTCGATCTCAAGGATGTTGTTTGTGAGACAACTTGTCACGACGCTTTTGGTTTTGTCGCTCTGCGTCGGATGCGGCAGTTCAGGTTCGGCACCGCAGGCTGCTCGGACGTCATCATCAAGCGGATACAATGGCAAGTCCCCCATCAAAGTGATCGCGACGGTGGGGATGGTCGGTGACATTGTTAGGAATGTCGGTGGCGAACACGTTGAGGTCACTCAGGTCATGGGGGCGGGCGTTGATCCTCATCTTTACAAGGCGACCCGGGATGACGTGCAGACGATTATGGGGGGCGACGCCGCCTTTTATTCGGGATTAATGCTCGAGGGCAAGATGGCTGACACACTGGTCAAAGTTGCCCGCAGTAAGCCTGTGTTTGCTGTGACAGAACTGATCGATGAGTCTCAATTGCTCGAACCAGAAGGTTCTGCGGGGCACTACGACCCTCATGTGTGGATGGATGTGGCAGCGTGGTCCAGATGTGTTGAAGTGGTTGGCAGCGCGCTCGTGGACCTGGATCCAAAACACGCCGAGGACTACCACAAGAATGCGGAGTCGTATCGCCAACAGCTTACGCAACTTCATGAGTACGGCCTGAAGTCCATTGCGTCAATCCCAGAGCAGAGCCGCGTGCTTATCACTTCGCACGATGCGTTCAACTACTTTGGTCGCGCCTATGGGCTGAATGTGCAGGGGGTGCAGGGAATTTCCACAGAATCCGAGGCCGGTCTGCAGCGCGTCAACGACCTAGTGGACTTAATCGTCGGCCGGAATGTGCAGGCGGTCTTCGTTGAGAGCAGCGTTCCCCGGAAGAACATTGACGCATTGGTTGAGGGGGCTCGTTCCAGAAATCACGATGTCCAGGTTGGCGGCGAGTTATTTTCTGACGCGATGGGGGATGCTGGAACGTATGAGGGTACCTATATCGGAATGCTCGATCATAATTTGACGCTGGTGACGAGGGCCCTCGGGGGCACTGCCCCCGAAAAAGGGCTGAACGGAAAGTTGTCACATGCAGGCGGGCCAGCGAAATGAGCCAAAGGATCAGGTACTGACTCTTTCCAAATTGCGGCCCTAAGCTATCAGTCATAAATCCAGTCACCACTGGCATCGGAATCTGAACGGTCAGCGGAGACGCACCAGCCATTCGGTGACGTTCAGCCAGAAACGATTGTAGTGTTCCCAGAAAACGAAGTTGCATCCCCAGTGCGGTGCAGGGTCCGACGTGTAGGCGACGGACCTTCCTTTTCCGATGGTTGACACAGCGAGCAGAGGGTCGTTGGTGCCCTTCCACCGCGCGATGACCTCCCCTTCAGGGCGCGATTTCACCTGATTATAACCTAGGATGGGCGGCAGTGTGGTGAAGTCAAAATCGCGAAGGATCGGGTGTTGCGGGTTCACAATCTCCGCCTCATATCCTTCGGTGCTCTCGATCAGGTCTTCGTATTCTAGGCAGGTCACGGGCAGGAGTTCGCGGAGGCGGCATCGCCCCCAGCCGCCCATCCCGTGATCTCCGCTGAAGCTCTGCCAGCCTCCCAGAAACATAATCCCCAATCCACCCTGTACGGCTTCAATTGTCAGGCGAATACGATCCGGGAATGTTAGATACTGCTTTCCAAACTGTTCCCGCTTAAAGAATGCCGGAGCCAGCTGAAAATTGCGAGCTTCTAGGTCTGAAAAAATAACGGCATCGTAAGTGGCCAGAATGTTCTCGTATTCGCCGGGTTTCAACATGTAGAAATCCCAACTGGGCACACTGGTAACCTGATGCTCGCCCGTGGATTCCAGGGCTTCTTTCAACCATTTGCCGTAGTTGAAGATCTCCGTTCCTTTGACAGAATGATGAAACGCCGACTCGGCATAGACCGGGCCAAGTTGGACTGCCCAGTCCCCTGCATAATAGATTTTGGCCATGTATATTCACTTTTTCCGTGCGGCGTTTTCGGAATCCGGTTGAGTTGGATCAAATGTTCCTAAGCTGAGCTTTTCGAGCATCTGGCGGATATCAGTCACTCCTTTGAAGGCGACATACACGGTGATCGTGCTGTACCAACCCAGAGTGGCAAAGGTCAGGATTCCCCAGAACCAGCGGTATGTTTCCATATCAGTCATTCCTGATTGTCTTTGAAAATGTGAACTTTAGACTGGCAACTCAGAGTTTTTCTGAGGCTTAAGCAATGAGAACACAACCATTGCAACGCCCGCAAGGACAAATGCAGCGATCTTTGCCCGGTCCTGTGTGAAGTGGTAATCCCTGTTTAGCGCCTCGGCACCCCCAGCCATGGTTTTCTCAAGCACCAGATAGCCGATGGGAAATGCTGCTCCGATCAGAATCGCAGCCGTAGCACCCCAACTATTGGCGTGCTTCCAATAACAACAGGCAATCAGCAGAACGGACATGCTGGAAAGATAGACCGTCCCGGTTGTGGTCAGGTAATCCCAAAGTCCACCCTCCAGTTTGTAGAACAGTCCGTAGAAGAACAAGAAAACTCCGATGAGAGCGACAATCATCCGGTTGATTAGAATGCCTTTTTTTTCGGATGTTTTCCCTTTGCGGAATGGTCCTAGAATGTCGTTATAGATAACCGCCGCCCAAGTAATCATATACGACGAATCGGTGGACATATCTGCCGCCAGCATGGCAGCGACCAGAAGTCCCATCAATCCAATGGGAACAACGGTTCCCAGATAAATGGGCATCGCTTCGAGCGTCGTATGGGCCGTTCCAATCTGCCCTGGGGACAACATGGCCAGAGCTGCGATGCCCCAGATCCCGGGGATCAGGAAACGACAGACGAAGAAAAAACTGGTGCCTATATAGATCTTCCGCCCGGTCCATGTATCTTTGGCTGAAAGCAGGCGCGCGATAGTCGTTTGCCATGTCAGTGTCGCAGCGATCTGGACAAAGGCTTGTGCCAGCACGTATTCCCATCCCAGCTTCGGATTGAGAAATGGATTGAACCCTCCAACACCATGCTGCTTTTCTACAGTATCGACAATCGTGGTCCAGCCGACTTTGCCCAGAATCAAATAGGTGACTACCAGCAACCCTAAGCTCATGACAATGAATTGCAGAAAGTCGGTCACCAGAACCGACAGCATTCCGCCCATGATGGTATACACAGCAACCATAATCAGCAGCAAGGTCATGGTGATTACCAGGTAGTCCGGATTCATACCGGTCACCAGCACCAAAAATTCGCCGCCGATTCTCAGGAAGACTCCCATGTTCAGTAGTCCGCCCAGAACGATCACGACACCCGCAAGCCACCGCACAAACGTCCCAAAACGCTGTTCGAATAATTCGGGAATTGTCATCACTCCGGAATCCCGCAACGGCTTCACACAGAAACCTGTGACGCCAATGATCAGCATTGCCAAGGCCTGCAGAATTCCTGGCGTTGCACCGGAGAAGCCATGCTCGTAACCAGCCTGAGCCGTGTACATGCAGGTCACGATGCCGAATTCTGTGGCCGCCAAAGACGCGATTCCCAGGAACACGTTCATCTCGCGTCCGGCCACCAGAAAGTCGTCAACTTTGCCAACGTATTTCCGCACCATCAGCCCGGCTGCCATCGTCACGACGAGATAGAGCCCGACAATACTGCCGTCAACCAGCCAAGAAAAATGCGACATTGCTAGGGTCTCTCAGGGTCCGGAATCAGGTAAATGTCAGTATAGACAGAGGCATGCTTCACTAACTCGCCGAGCGCAAACGAGGGCGAAGGTTCTTATAACGAGCTGTAAAAAATTTCGCCACTTCGCCGGTGCGTGAAAGCCGAGGACGCCCGGAAGTCTCGCCGACCGCCGCCGCCCCGGTTTGACCGGAAAACAATGCAACCTGTCATTTGCGATCAGCCGCATAAACTCATCCTGAAGTGCATGTGGCCTCGTTGAAGGCTCGAATCGACTGAGCGAGACGGCTAGAGTTCATCAGACGGCCTTCGCGGCGATACGCTTCGCTCCTTAATGGATGCTCAACACTGACACGGAGAACCCCCAATGCAAATGAATTTCCTTTGTCGATGGCTGGCGGGTCCGTTTCACTTGGTGGCCTTCTGCTTTTGGATTCTGAGTTGCGCTGCGGCGAACGCTGGTCCTGTCGGGATCGGCTGGACTCCGCATGGTACATTGACGACTGCCGGATATATCGCTCCCGATGGACATTTGAACCTGTTCGATGGCGGAGTGGCCGGTTGGACTTGTAAACGGCGGCGAGAGCATCGGTGTTTTCCTGAATGACGCCGACAGTAATCCCTTTGTTGCTAAATGTAATTTGCTGAACGTTGGGTTCTTCCGCCAGATCGGGAAAGCTTGGAATCCGGTCAATCTGCGACTGCACTTCGTTCAGGACTTTCTGAACGCGTGGAACGTCGCTGCGAACTTCGATAACAACGTTTGCCGCAACTTCAGCGGCGACGGACGTCACTTTCTTGATACCGTCAACCGACCGAACGGCCTCTTCGATCTTCTGGAAAATTCCACTCTAACACGAACTTGAACGGCTCCAAAATGAGCTTTGAGCTGTAGAAGACTGGGAGTTTGGAAAAGAACGGCAACTATAAAATTACATATGTAGCCAGAAAATATTAAGATTTTCCTGGACTTTGTTTTTCCTGCCGGCACAAATCCGTCATGAGCAAGCCAGACAAACGCCCCGTGCATGTTGCGGAAATCAAAAAAAACGTACAAAGGC
>CANJQC010000027.1 GCA_947476295.1 Planctomycetaceae bacterium
CTTCAGCCGCCTTGTTTGCTTCATCAAACATTTCGCCTTTCAGCAGAAACTGAAATCGTGCCTGCTTAAATTCACCGTTCTCAGGAAACTTTTCAATCAATTGATCAATCAGTGCAACACCCGTTTTGAAGTCACCCTTTTGCAATGCGGCCTGGATCTTCGGGCCAATCTTCTGCATCATTTCTGCGGATTCGCGTTCTGCCATAAATACTGTGCGTGCCTTCTCCACGTCCCAGGTGCCATCGACTACCTGCTCTAATGGCTTATCAATAGACGCCGGATGGCCGATCCATTCCACCTTGCCGCTTTTTCCAACGATGAACGCCCACGGAATACCGTTCTGACCTGCTGCCTGCATATATGCCGCATTTGTCTGGCGATCTTTATCCAGCGCAATCGTGTACGTCAGAACTTCCGACCATAATTTGCCACCGCGAGCGTTCTGCCCCATGAACTCGGACACCTCATCCTCGTCCTCAGCAGTTACACCGATAAACGTGACTTTGTCACCGTACTCTGTCTGCAGTGATGCAATATGCGGCATACTGGCAAGACACGGTCCACACCAGGTAGCCCAGAATTCAACGACGTAAACTTTATCGCTTGTGAATCCTTCGACCGGGTCTCCCTTCACCCATTTCGCAATAGAAATCGGTGGAGCTGCATCGCCGATGACCAGTTCAGCTCCTAGACTCGGTTCTTCCGGGAGACTTGGTTCTTCAAGATCCATCGGAAGAGAATCCGATTTGGTTTCAGGAGATGACTCAACGACATCCGCTTTCACCTCAACCGCATCTTTGCCGCTAACAATCGACGACGGCGATTCACTTTCGCTACAGCCAATCAAAACGGACGATACACTCGCGAGGACGGTCACAATCATCAACTTACGCATCGCATTGATTCCACATTAAGAAATGCCAGACGCATGCGGCAAACAGCTCACTCTCGCCACCGAAACATCTCAGCGGCATGCGTGCTCCGGGAATCGTACCGCAAAGCGGGCCCAAATCCTATCGATCCGTAACACACTCGGTACAGTGGGCATTTGGTCATGCACGAGATCGGCATTCATGCCCGTCGTATGGCCACAAAATGCTTCTCGAAGCGACAAGTCTGTGCCTCAGGGGGCGTCCGACGCAACTCACCGGCAAGCTGACGCATGCCGCTCGTGCGCCTGTGAAGGCATCTACCGGGACAGATACAATCGCTGGATATCTTCGAGTGTAACGGTGATCGTCCGAGTGAACCCAGTGTGGCTGCGTTCGTAGGCGATGTGAGACGCTAGTTGCGGATGTTCGTGAATGGATTTTGCGACCCAGCGACGGTCTTCGTCAGACAGAGTGCCAACAGACGAATCCCAGTGCGTTCTGGTTTCCATCACCAAGGCATCAATACGAGGATCAAACTTGTTCATGGTCGGTTAATCCTTGATTGCCTAATCCTTGCTCGCCAGCGCCAGCATCTTGCGAGCTTTCTCAAGCCGACGCGAGGATGATGCGAATTCTGCATCCGATTTTGAACGTTCTGCGTTCGCTTCATCAATTTTTGCAACAGCGACTTTGCGGCTGAGTTCTGCTGTGGGCATCGCCGCGTTTGTCAGCACGGACACAACGGAACCCTTCACCTGCACGAAACCACCGTCAATGAAGTACGATTCAACAGCACCAGACGCCTCCGTCAGTCGAAGTTCGCCAATCCCCAGTCGGCCTACCAGTGGCGCACGACCGGGATAGAACCCAGCAGACCCGTCAAACAACGGAACGCGGATCGACGCGACCGGGCGATCGAACAATGTTCGTTCCGGAGTGACGAGTACCAGACTGAGTTCGGCCATGATGATTTCCCTCGACCGTAGGGTGTGACAAGCAAAGCGCAGGCACACCGCATCACCGGTCCGGTGTGCCTGCGCTGCCGCTTGTCACACCCTACAAATTTACAAATTGGTCAGCCGTGACGGCCTGCAAAAAAATCAACCAGTGACGTCGAACTAGGCCCCGGCCTGCATCTTCTTGTATTGTTCTTCTGCTTCTTCGATCGCACCCACATACATGAAAGCCGATTCTGGAAGGTGGTCCCATTTTCCGTCGCAGATTTCCTCAAAGCTGCGTATCGTGTCGGCCAACGGCGTGATCTTGCCCGCTTTGCCGGTGAAAACTTCCGCCACGAGAAACGGCTGAGACAGAAATCGCTCGATGCGGCGAGCACGATGTACGACCATTTTGTCGTCTTCGCTCAATTCATCCACACCCAGAATCGCGATGATGTCCTGCAACTCGCGGTATCGTTGAAGTGTCTGCTGAACACGGCGAGCCGCATTGTAGTGACGCTGCCCGACGTACTGCGGGTCTAGGAGTCGACTTGACGATGCCAACGGGTCGATCGCCGGATAAATCCCCTTTTCGGAAATTCGTCGTTCCAGATAAATGAATGCGTCTAGGTGAGCAAACGCCGTTGCCGGTGCAGGGTCGGTTGCGTCGTCGGCCGGCACATAAACGGCCTGCACGGAAGTGATCGCCCCGTTTTTCGTCGAGGTAATACGTTCCTGAAGTTCACCAAGCTCAGTACCCAGCGTGGGCTGGTAACCTACTGCGGATGGCATACGTCCCAGCAGCGCTGACGTTTCTGAGCCAGCCTGAGAAAATCGGAAAATGTTATCGACGAACAACAGTGTGTCCGCCCCGGTGGCATCACGGAACCATTCCGCCATCGTCAAAGCTGACAAGGCGACTCGCAGACGAGCCCCCGGTGGTTCGTTCATCTGACCGAATACCATGCAGGTCTGCTCGATGACAGAACGGTCCGTCGTGCCGATCTTGGTCTCCTGCATTTCCAGCCAAAGGTCGTTTCCTTCGCGAGTTCGCTCGCCCACTCCGGCGAAGACAGAGTAGCCTCCGTGGGCACTGGCGATACGAGCAATCAATTCAGTCAGAATCACGGTCTTACCGAGACCGGCTCCTCCGAATAATCCCGCTTTTCCACCGCGAACGAATGGTGTCAGCAGGTCAATTACCTTAATCCCCGTTTCAAAAACCTCGGCCTTTGGGCTAAGGTCTTCCATTAACGGAGGCCGACGGTGAATTGGCCAGCGTTCGTCATAGGCCACCGGTCCGCGACCGTCGATGACCTCGCCCAGAACGTTGAATACTCGCCCCAGCGTGGCTTTCCCGACCGGCACAGACAATGGCTTGCCGGTATCGATCACGTCCATGCCGCGTCGCATGCCGTCAGTATTCCCCAGAGCCACACAGCGGACCCGGCCACCGCCGAGATGCTGCTGAACTTCGCCGGTGACCTTGACCTTGTTGCCCTTGACATCGGCTTCAATCAGAACGGCGTTGTAGATGTCGGGTAGATGCTCTTCCGGAAACCGGGCATCAAACGTCGATCCAATTACCTGAGAAACTTTACCTGCTGTCATTGTCTCGCTCATGGGTCATTCGCCCCGTGACTGCTGTTTCAAAAACGTAAATAATTAACCCAGTGCTGCCGCACCACCGATGATCTCTGCCAATTCCGACGTAATCCCGGCCTGTCGAGCACGATTGTACTGTTGCTTCAGACTGCCTGCCATTTCGTCGGCATTTTCTGTTGCACCCTTCATTGCCACCATGCGGGCGATCTGTTCGCTCACGGCGGCATCAAGGAAACATTTGAAAAGCTTTGCCCGGAAAGCAGCTGGCACAATTTCGGTCAGAATTTCCTGAGCCGACGGCAGGAATTCGTAGTCAATTCCTGCTTCAGACTTTGTTTCTATGCCACCCTCCAGACTGCCGATCGGGAGCAACGTTTCAACCACTGCAAACTGTTTCGAAGATGTCACAAACCGAGTATACGCCACATCAAGACGATCAATCCGTCCGGCAATGAAGTCATCTACGAAACGATTTGCCAATGTCTCGACTGCCGCAAACGACGGCTGGTCTTCAAACGTTGTGTACTGCGTGTGAATTGGGACTTTCTGATAGTTCAGGAATTTGATCCCACGCTTTCCCGAAACCTCCAGCTGGAACTCGATCGCCTTTTCTTTCAGGCTACGAATATGAATCAGGGACTGTCGCAGGACACTCGCGTTGTAACCACCGCACAGACCGCGATTCGCCGTCAGCACAAGTAAGATGCTGCGTTTCTCTTCCGCGCGGCGTTCAAGTAATGGATGCGAAAATTTGAGATTGGCCCGTCCCAGATCCCCAACAATCTCAGAAATCTTGCGCGTGTATTCAGCAGCTTCCGTAGCGCGGTCCATCGCCTTTTTAAAAAGACTAGTCGCGATCAGCTCCATCGTGCGCGTAATCTTGCGGATATTGCGCACGGCCTTGAGCCGTTTGACAAGTAAGCGTCTGTTAGCCATGAATTCCGTTGCACCCCAAAAGCGAGCGGTTGGGCGTCAGCCCTCCGTCTTTCGCGACCACGACTCACACGGAGGGCTGACGCCCAGCCGCTCGCCACCTCTCACAATATCAAGTCTTCGACGCCAATCGTGCCACAAACGCTTCCAGAGCCTTTTTCAACATGCCTTCAACTTCATCTGACAATGCGGCCTGAGCGATAAGTTTGTCGCGCATATCTGCATGTTCGGTTCGAATGAATTCGTGCAATTGGCGTTCTGCTTCCTGCACCTGATTCACGGGCACCTTGTCGAAGTAACCCTTGGCCCCGGCGTAAATCGTGATGACTTGGTCGGCGACGTGCAGCGGACCGTACTGTGGCTGCTTCAGCAGTTCTACCATCCGGTAGCCTCGATCAAGCTGCGACTGAGTAGCCTTGTCAAGTTCTGTACCGAGCTGCGCGAACGCTTCCAGTTCACGGAACGCCGCAAGGTCAAGTCGCAGACTTCCGGCAATCTTCTTCATTGCCTTGTTCTGAGCGTTTCCGCCCACACGACTGACCGAAACACCGACGTTAATGGCTGGGCGAATGCCCTTCCAGAACAAGTCTGATTCCAGATAAATCTGACCATCCGTGATCGAAATTACGTTCGTTGGAATGTAGGCCGAAACTTCACCTTCCAGCGTTTCAACAATGGGCAATGCCGTCATCGAACCGCCACCCAGTTCGTTGTTGAGCTTGACTGCTCGCTCCAGTAATCGACTGTGGCAATAGAAGACGTCACCCGGGAACGCTTCACGACCAGGAGGACGACGCATGAGCAACGAAAGCTGGCGATAAGCAACGGCCTGCTTCGAAAGGTCGTCATACACGACCAAAGTGTGCTTGCCCTGATACATGAAGTACTCAGCCATCGCAGCACCGGCATACGGCGCGAAATACTGAACGGGAGCAGGATCGGCGCTGCTCGCAGCGACAACGATGGTATAATCCAATGCCCCGTTCTGACGCAGAACCTCAACGACACCCGCCACCGAAGAACCACGCTGACCACAGGCAACATAGACGCAGATAACACCTGTATCCTTCTGATTCAGGATTGTGTCAATCGCGATCGCGGTCTTGCCGGTCTTGCGGTCACCAATGATCAGTTCGCGCTGACCGCGTCCGATCGGTGTCATCGCATCGATGGCTTTGATACCGGTCTGCAGCGGTTCTCTCACCGGCTGACGTTCTGCCACTCCAGCGGCCTGCCATTCGACAGGTCGTGAGTGAGGCGTCAGCACGGGGCCTTTGCCGTCGAGCGGGTTGCCCAGCGGATCGACCACGCGACCGAGCAGTGCTTCACCGACCGGCACAGACAACAGCTTGCCGGTGGATCGAATTTCGTCGCCTTCTTTGATTTTCAGGTAGTCCCCGAGAATCACGACGCCGACGCTGTTCTCTTCCAGATTGAACGCAAGGCCGCGCGTGCCGTTCGAGAATTCGAGCATCTCGCCCGACATTGCTGTGGAAAGGCCGGTGCAACGGGCAATCCCGTCACCAACCTCAATCACACGACCCACTTCTGCAGTCACAATCTGACCGCGAAAGTCTTCAATCTCCTTCTGGATGACTGAAGCGATCTCGTCCGCTTTGAATTTCATTGAGTGCTTTCTCCACCAGACGACCCTTCAGCTCCTTGAGCCGGGATCGCAGGGATGAATCATAAACCGTATCACCAACCTGCAGGATCATGCCGCCAATCAACGACGCATCGACGGTTTCGTGCAGCAGGGCTTCAAACCCCAATTTACTACGTAATTGTTCACAAATCTGAGCTCGTGAATTCTCCGAAAGTGGCCTAGCACTACGCACACGAACACGCCGCTTTCCAGCGGCCTCTTCCTGCAGACGACCAAGCACACCCTGAATCATTGGCAGCATCGCAATCCGACCATGCCGGATCAAAACCCGCAGAAAATTACAGAAGAATTCAGACGATCTCGGGGCGATCGCTCGATCCACAATCGCCAGCTTGTCATCACGCCCGACAGAATCGGACAGCAACAAATCTTCAAACTCCGGGAACTTTTCCAGCACATCATCCACAAATGAATTGAGCTCTTCTTCCGGGGCAACCACACCATTTTGAACAGCAGAGGTCATGTACGAACGAGCGTACATCGCAGCAACAGCCAACGCACCCGGGTCTTCCAAGGCATTGTCATGACGATGTTTAGTACTCTTGCCGGACATGACGACCCTTGAACAAAATGGGAACCAGTCGGATTAAGCCCTCCTGTACTCCCAAAACTCAATGCGTTTTGTGAATTCTCAGCGAACCAACGGAGCAATTACGCAACGTAATTCACGACAATTCGTTTCACACTCGCGAAGGACAGCGACAGCATGCAAGACTCAACGGGAAACTTCCGCCAGAGCCTCATTTACCAAGCGATCCTGATCGACATCCTGCAACGCACGCCCAAGAACATGCTCCGTTGCCCGCACGATCTGAGAATTCATCTGCGTGAAGACTTCCACCAGCGCGGTGTCTTTTGCCTGACGAATGTCGTCCTTCGCACGATCCCGAACGGCTTCAACTTCACGCTTAGCGCTGGCGATCATATCCTGTTTCGTTCGTTCAGCGTCTCGCTCTGCTTCTGATATCATGCCCTGCACAGTCTGTTCAGCCACCTTCAGCCTTTGCTCGTACTCTGCCAACAATATCTGAGACTTAAGGCGACCTTCTTCAGCATCAGAGATTGCCTTCCGGATCCCATCCTCGCGCCTGTCCAACCCTTCGATCATCGGAAGCCATGCAAACTTCTTCAGAACGAAAAGAAACAAGACGAACACGATGAGCGACCAAAGTGCCAAATCTGTTGTGAACGACATCGGCGGACCGTTATCAGCGTGTTTGCCTGCTTCGTGCTCATCCGGACTCTTTGCCGAAGAGCTATCCGAGCCAGACTCAGCATGCATTTCAGCCTTCGCTTCTGAAACGACAGCTTCATCAGCTTCAGCTCGCTCTACAGAAAGACACAGTCCAACCGAAAAGCAAAACACTGGAATCAACAGCCACGAAGAAAGCGATCTACACATCTCAGCACCGCACAAGAGTAAGAACCCTTAAAGCTAAATCACAGCACCCATGCATGCACAAATCTGCTTACGTGGATTTTGCGACCAGGCAAACGATCAATGCGAAGAATGTTGCACCTTCAATCAGGGCCGCAGCAACGATCATGGCACCGCGAATATCACCAGCAACTTCTGGCTGACGAGCCATGCTCTCAACAGCAGCAGCTCCAATTTTCGCGATCCCGAAACCGGCGCCCAGCAGAACCAATCCAGCACCGAAGGAACCGGAAAAGCTGATAGACGTGCCGCCATCCTGCGCCATTGCCGGAACGGACATTGCCACAAATGCAGCCATCATTAAAAATGTCAATCGAACAAATCGACTCACGTTAAACTCCTCTCGTACAGTAGCTTCGCAGACGGGAAAATCACCTGTCTAGGTAAATTATTTCCCGCCATGCATCCAAAAGACGAAACCAAAACCACCAAAATCAATCAGTGCTTGTTAACAGCTCCTGCAATGAAAATGGTCGCCAGAAAAGCGAACACATAAGCCTGCAGAAATGCCACAAACAATTCGAGACACCCGATGAACACCTGACCAACAATGCTTCCAAAAGTCACAAGCCCCCAGATGGCAAAACCATTGTGAGCCGCCTGAGCGATAAACCCAAGAATCACCGCGATTACCGTATGCCCGCCCATAATGTTTGCAAACAGACGAACAGCAAGCACCGAATGCTTGATAAAGAAACCAAAAATCTCTATTCCAAAAATTCCGAGCGTCAGCACTGAACCGAATGCACCCGGCAAGCCGGTGTCCGGCATCATATTATGAAAGAAACCGCTCGGACCCATCGCCCGAAAGCCAAAAAACACGGTCGCCACAAACGCCGACACAGCCAGAACACCAGTCACATTCAGATTACCCGTTGCAGATCCCATCCATGGAATCGCACCAAGCAGATTACAGATCAGGATGTAAAAAAAACAACTCCATATGAACGGGAGATACTGATCTGCCGGATGTAAACCTGTCGGTTTCTTATGGGAATCTGGATGAACATCGCCGCGATCGTCACCATGGTGATCATGATCGCCGATCGTGGGCCGAACCACCTCGTCACGAATGAACAATGCGATCGATTCCCAGAAATTCCAGAATCGACCTGGCGCCGGCTGTCCTGAACGAATCCGCCTGGCTAGTCCACGAAACACAATCAGCACAAACACTGCCGCCACGACCTGCAGGACCATAAACTTTGTCAGCTGCAAACCGAAAATATTTGGGAGCGTATAATCCAGCAAACCATGTCCATGCGCATCCATGTGGCCACCAGGTACATCAAACCCGATCGCATCACGCACATGATGAAAGACATCTTCCTCGTGTTCGTTGACTGAAAGCATGATTTCCGAATATGCCTGCAAAGTCTTTTACGAAACTATGAAATCAACACCAGAATTATCCAGCGTCACGACCCGCCGGGCGATTGAGAACTGTCTCGGCAGTCAAGGCCAGCAAATAGAAACCTATAAGCCAGCCGTAAAAGTCTGACACCCCGATTTCGGGACGTTGCACGACCACAACCAATGCCACCGCACCCACGAGAACAAGCCGCAACAACGTTTGAATCACCATCGCCAGCAAGTCACTGCGAAAGGTAGCGAGTTGAGAAAGGAAGACAACAATCCAACCAGGCACCAGACAACAAAACGCTGCAAGTGTCATCCACGAGACGCCAGAATGACCGTTCAGCATCCTAGCAGGCCAGAAACATGCTACCCATCCCACCGCCATCACAAATGTTAGCCAAATGGCAGAATTGAAACCACCAGTTTGAGGAGCCGCATTCACTCGGATTGAGTCTCCCCTTTATCAGACGTCCGTTTTTTTTTCGATTCGCGATCCAGTCGCTGCAGGAGGACTCGCAGTGAGACTCCAGCGAAGACAAAACCAAGACATGCACCACAAATTGTTAATGCAGGCGTCCAGCCAACCTTTAGGTCAAGCCAATAGCCAGCTCCTGCAAACAATCCCAAAGCGAGTGCCACCGAAAGAATCTCATGGGCCGTGCGATACGCCTGAGCGATCTGAGACGTCTGCGACCTTCGAGGTTGACGCGACCGGGAGTTTTCATGAAACATCTGACAACGTCCCGCAAAGGTCGCTCTCATCGACCCCTGCGACGGTTGCCCAGCGGTCGGATGGGGAGTGTAGAAGCGTGACAAAATTGAGTCAAAGTGGCGAGAACCCGGTCGCGTCATTTCCTAGGATCGGGATGGAACTTAGTTCAACTGGGAACTCTGCCAATAGGTGAGCCACACTCTATTCGAGACGACTTCTGCGTGACATCCACGGCGTATCGATTTGCTTAAGATTCTTGGTGAGGAATTCAGTGATGTCCGCATTTGTGGGATCGCCAAACCGACCTTCCAGAAATCCTTCGGCAGTAATTTCACCAGCGGCGATCGTGTGTTTACGTAAATCCTTGAAATCATCGCCCTTGATTTCAACCGCCTTGAAAATGCGATCCGCGTTGCGAGCGTCTTCTTTGACATCTTTTGAAGCGATCACATGGACGGCGACCGGAAGTCCCTTGATAGTTTTCATGATTGTACTTGAATTGATGCCTTTCACATTGGCGTTTGGGCTATACATTATTAACGCCCGCACGTCCTGTCCGCGAGGTGTGCTGGATTCCAGCGTCGGGCCGTCCGGATAAGGTTTCTTTGCCCAGTCTGCGACGGTGAATGCTGCGGCAACCATCGCACTGGAACCAACCGCCACGATACCCGTCTTGCGGATATTCAGTTTTTCGCTCTGGTGTTCGTTGAGCAGGAAAGTTTTCACAGCCTCCATATCCCGGGCAGTCATGAAAACGTAATCGTTGGGTACCATTTTGAGCAGCGGCGAATCCGCTTCAGTAGCTTCCGGAATGCTGTCGCCATGTTTTCTCAAGTCCACTGTCATAACCGCGAAGCCACTTTTTTGTAGTGCGAGTGCCGTGTTCTGCCAGACGCGACGATTACGAGCATCCTTTTTGTCAAGCCCCTCGGCACCCGCCAGCAAAATGACGACAGGTGATTCTTTTCCTGCAGCAGATTCGTAGTATGTCGCATGAATCGGCCAGCCATCGGACTCCGCCGCTAATTTTTCTTCCCGAGTGTTTGAACTTGCCGCCTGCTGGCCCGCCGCCTGAGCGAAGGAGTCGCTGCCACCGAGGCAGAACAAAGTCAGAAGTACACACGGCTGCACGAGCATTGAGATTGCAGAATAGATGGACATCGAAAGGCTCCCTTGGCAGTAACGCGACCGGATCGCAGTTTGGTCGCCGCAAGATTCGGATTGAAAGTTCAGCGGTCAAATGAACACAAACGTACAATACTCTATTCTTTGAGTTCGCCACTCCTCGTCAAGTCCTTACCGTGACTTCGTGGAAAATCGTTGCCAGACACTCGCGAGAATCCGCCGACCTTTCCGGTTGCGAAAGCCGGGCAAGGACTGCTTGAACAACTGTCGCTCAATGCTCGGTCGTCAGGTCGTTGATCCCGACGAGGACTGGGAATCAGGAGTGGCTTCGGCAGGAAGCGGTAACAATCCGCGAGGAAAAAGATGACGACTTTCGGGGACAAATCCTGCGTCGGCACTGAAGTACATATAGTGGGTAATTTTCATCGTCTCGGCATCGATATCAATCACGTTGAAACTGTTTTTCTCGCGCTCACGGCCACGGCCTCTGCGGGACGTTGTTGTGCCTGACTGAACGATGACAATTCCCCGTTCGCGATGCACGCCGGGATAGATATCAAGCGTGTTTCCGATGTAAGCCCGGTGCAGATGACCTCCCAGAATCATGTCCACCTTATCTTCAACGAACCGCATGACGGCGCGTGTTGCATGCGGCATGCTTCGATCACGCAGATGGTCTGGTGCCGGCGCGAAATGATGATGAGCAACGACAATCCTGGCAACTCCGACGGGAGCTTCGGCGAAGATCTGTTCTGCCGTTTCCAGTTGCCACTTGTAAATGCGACCGTTGCTGATCGCGGACCTTGGTGCGGTCGAATCAAGGCCGACAATGACTGCGTGGTCAAGGAACAGTACTGGATTCAGTTCCTCAGCGATGAATTGTTTGTACAGTCCGAGCGGATCGAAGAAACGTTCCCTGAGGCGGTAAAGTGGCACGTCATGATTCCCAGGAACGCAGAGTCGCGGGACATTGGGCAACCGTGACAGGAATTCCCGCGCGTTTTCAAACTGTTCCTGTTTCGCCCGTTGAGTGAAATCGCCACTCACCACAATCGCGTTCACATTCAGTTTCGGCGCGATCCTCAGAACTGCCTCCCCAACTTCCGGGATGAACGGAGGTCCGAAATGGAGATCGGAAAGGTGCAGAATTCGAATCAGCGGTCGAGGACGATGCATAGTAGCTACGCTTGCTTTTGAATCATGTCGCGACGGCCTTCGGACACAATGTCGTCAAGCAAATCTCTTACTGCAATCAACCCGTCTGAGGCAAGCGGCGAAGTCTCGCTGGATTCTTTTCGAAGCGATCCATGTAACGCATTTCACCAAACACACATGACATTATACTCATTCGCCCGCTCACACCGCAAATCGTAAGATTCCTGTGGCGGCAGTAAAGCGGCATCTTATCTGATAGTGTGATGGATATGGAAACTCCTGCCAGACGCATCCGATTACCAATTCTGATCGTACTATTGATGGCGATCATGACCGTGTTGGCATCGCGCTATACGTCCATGGGTTGGTTCGTGAACAACGAACGGTGGTTGCTTGCGGCAATCCGGGCGAATCCTGTCAGATCCCATATCATCGCCTTTGTAGTCTATCTGCTGATTTCGCTGGTTCCGGGAACAGCAGGCAAGTCGATTTTGCTTGGCTGGATGTTTGGACTGCTTTCAGGCGTGATCATTGTCAACAGTGCTTTGGTCGCGGCGGCACTGGCGACGTTTTTGTTGTGCCGATATTACCTGCAAGCCGTAGTCAAGGATCGCTTCGGTTCGTATCTGCGATCGATTCAGCAGCGCATGAAAGATGATGGAGCCCTGTATCTGCTGACACTCCGGCTCGCTCATGCCCCGTTCAGCATCATGAACTATGCCGCCGGAGCCGGAACGGACGTCTCTTTCCGCACGTTCTGGTGGACAACTCAGCTTGGATTGCTTCCAGGGAACATCGTGTTTGTCTTCGCGGGAACTCGGTTGCCAAGTCTGGAGGCTCTGGTGCGTCGAGGTCCCCTTTCGCTGCTCGACGGCCCTATGATCGTCGCTCTTGCGGCGACCGTCTTTCTTCCCTGGCTTGCCCGAAAAATGATCCAACTGATCTCACCGCCGCGAAGTACGGCACAGCGATTTCCTGACCGGAACGCGGATGCTCACGCCGAGAAAGAAACATGATGGACATAAACACGCATCTGCTCTGGTTGCTGATTGGCACATTTGCCGCACTGTGCGGCGGTACGGTCGTGCGAATTGTTGCGATCCGGAATACCGATCCGGACCTGGCAATGAAAAGAATGGGAAGTCTGAAGGTCTGGTGGACGCTGGCGTTGTTGATGTCATTCGCTGCAGTATTTCAACGCCCGGGCGCTGCCGTTCTGCTTGCCGTCGCCAGTTTTCTGGGGCTTAGTGAGTTTCTGAACCTCATTGGAAAACAGCATATCGGAATTGGTGCCCTGAGCGTTGCTTTTGCATCGGTCCCGCTGCAGTACTTCCTGATCGCCATGGGTTTTGACAGTGAATCCAGACTCATTCTGCCGGTTGCCAGCCTGCTGTTACTGAGTACAGTGCGATTGGCAAAAGGCGAAACCCAGGGCTTTATTCGTACGACAAGTGGTGTCTATTGGGGTGTGATGCTGCTCGTCTACTGCTTGTCACATGCCGCGTTGTTATTCACATTTGCGGCTGATCACGAGCCTGCCGTCGGGCCTTCTGGTTGGTTTTTGTTCGTCGTGATCGTCACGGAAATGGACGACATTGCTCAGGCACTGGTGGGGCGTGCGATCGGACGTCGAAAGATCACGCCAACGATTTCACCCAACAAGACATGGGAAGGATTTGCCGGAGGCGTCATCACGTCAGTCCTCCTGTCTTTATTGCTCGCTCCCTGGTTAACGTCATTTCCTTCAATTTCCACAATACGAGGTTTGCTGCTGTCAATCGGATCGGGACTCTTGATCGTTGCCGCCGCGTTTCTTGGGGACATCAACATGTCTGCTGTCAAACGGGACGCTGGCGTGAAAGACGGCAGCTCAATTCTTCCAGGGATGGGCGGGATTATCGATCGAGTCGATAGTCTGACGTTCACAGCTCCTGTGTTCTATTATTTCTTATGTTGGGTACTTTGACACGACTTGTGACGGAAGACTGATATGCACAGCACGCATGAAGGATCTGACAATTCCGCTGACTCGACAAGGCCAGCCTCCGAAGTTGATGGGCGACATCCGTATAAAGATCGTTACCTGACGATTCCAAATGTCATTTGCGTCGCCAGATTTATTGGTTCTCTCGGGATCTTGTGGTTTGCGTTCATCGGGAATGCGACGGTCTTTGTGATCGGTTTTGTCGTGTTGAGCCTTTCAGACTGGGTTGACGGCAAGCTCGCTCGATGGCTCAATCAGCGGTCGGAATTCGGTGCACGACTCGACAGTGCATCAGACGCGACTCTCTACGGCTGTCTTGCGATTGGCAGTCTGATGCTGAAATGGAAACAACTGCAGCCAGAAGTTGTCTGGCTGACAGTACCACTTGTCAGCTATGCAGTCACGACTGGTTATGGCCTGTGGAAGTACGGACGCATTCCCAGTTACCACACCTACGGCGCAAAGTATTCGCAATGGCTGGTGCTGGGCGGAGCGAGTGCCATGCTGCTGGACTGGTCGATGTGGCCGATGCGAGTTGCCAGCATGGCTGTCACATTGACCAACATTGAGGCGACTGCAATCAGTTTTGTATTGCCAACCTGGCGAGTCGACGTGCTGACGCTCCTGCATGTGCTTCCGAAAAGGTCGAAACAGGATTGATAACTTTGCTCCGTTTTTCCAACCACCCGTGTCATCGCCGGATCCATCAACTCGGCACATCAAGGCAGATTCTCAATGAAACCTTTACTGCCACAAACGGCCGCAGACTCCCCATCCGGCGAAACAGACATTTTGCTTCGACCGTTGCTGATCGGCACGGCCGGACACATCGATCACGGGAAGACTACGCTGGTTTATCGGCTCACGGGAACCAACACCGACCGACTGCCGGAAGAAAAAGCGAGAGGAATTTCTATCGATCTGGGGTTCGCTCACTTCGACGTGGCTCCGTTTCGATTCGGCATCGTGGATGTGCCAGGGCATGAACGCTTTATTCGGCAAATGGTCGCCGGTGCTGCGAATATCGATATCGCAATTCTGGTGGTTGCAGGGGACGACGGTGTGATGCCGCAAACTCGCGAGCATCTGGCGATCCTGCAGTTGCTGGGTGTTCAGCATGGAATCATCGTGATGACACGCTGCGATCTGATTGATTCAGAAATGCGGCAACTCGTGGCGGAAGAACTGAGAGAACTCGTGGCGGGCACGTTTCTGAAATCCGCTCCGATCGTGCCGGTTTCCGGTTTAACGGGTGAAGGGATTGAGGAACTGAAACAGTCGCTGTGTCAGGTGGCGGCACAGATTCCTTATCGCAGACTGTTGGCCGTGTTCCGATTGCCGATAGATCGTGTGTTTACACTTGCCGGACGCGGCACGGTTGTGACGGGATCGGTGCTTTCCGGAAGCGTGGCACCGGGTGATGAAGTCGAACTGCTGCCGGAACAACGCCGCGTGCGCGTGCGCGGTGTGCAGCATCATGGACAAAATGCGACGCAGGTCGATGCGCATCGGAGAGCGGCCATCAATCTGGCGGGCGTTGCGGTTTCGGACATTCATCGCGGCGACGAGTTGGCGACACCTGGCGTGTTCACGCCGACGATGCGTGTGCTGGCGGAGATTGAATGCCTGAGCACCGCCAAAAGACCACTGCGGCACAGACAAGTCCTGACCCTGCACGCCGGAACCACCGCCGTGACCGTACGGCTGCGACTGACGGAATCATTGCTGCTGCCCGGCAGAAAGACGTCTGCCGATCTTCGTATGAAGGAACCGCTGGTTCTGTCTTGGGGGCAGCACTTCATTCTTCGTTCTTCGTCGTCTGAAACTGTTGGTGGCGGGCGAGTTGTGGACGGATTGCCCGGCCGCAGGCGGGTTCGCAATCTGCAACATCGATGTGATGGTGCCGGTGATTCTCAGCCGGAAATCCGGATTGCCAGTTTACTGGAACAGCAACCATCCATTTCTGACAGTGATGGCGTGCAGCGTCTGGGATTGTCAACAGCCACGGCGACCGATTTGTTGCAAGCGATGACGACGGAGAAATCGGCGGCAGTCATTCACGATCTCGCGTCCAGCCATTGGATCTCGAAACATTGGCTGCAACGGCTGGGAAAAAGCCTGCTGCGTGTGATCAGCGAAGAAGTGAAACGACAAAGTCCGCGACGACTGTTACCGCGATCCCTAGTGACGTCTCAGTGCCGAAACTTCGACGGTGCTATCCACGTCCCGCTGGCGATCGACGCACTCCTGAAATCGGGGGAACTCATCCAGCGCGGCGATCTGATCGGCCTCGCGGATCAGCAGGTCCAACTGACAAAGCGACAGCGTGAGGTCATGGATTTGCTGCTTCCCATGATTGCTGCGCACGCACGCACGCCGCCCACGCATCGTGAACTTTATGTGGCAACGGATCGAATGAGTCCAAATGATATCGAGCAGTTGCTGAAACTGTGTCGTGAAGACGGGACGCTGATTGCCGTGAGCCATGAGTTGTCTTACACGCCCGCAGGCCTAGAACTTCTTCGCAGCGGACTGCGGGAATTGTTTCAGTTAAAGCCTGAAGTCACACTCGCCGAAATCCGTGACGCATTGCAGATGACGCGCAAACACGTTGTGCCGCTAGCCGAATACTGGGACGCGCAGAAGGTCACGATTCGCAATGGAGATGTCAGAACAGCCGGGCCTGAGTTGTAGATTCGCTTACCATTCACCGGCTCGCGCAAACTTGTTCTTCACATTCTCGCTGAATTGGCGAGACGCTTTGCTCAGATTGTCCAGGATCTCTTCGGTACTCAGTCCTGAAGAATTACGGGCGGCAGCGATGACGGTTTCGCACTCGTTGGTGTCCATGAATCGCGAGGCTTCCAGCAACTGAGGCTGTTCTTCCGGCGTGATCACCATGAAACCATGCTTGTCGGCGTGAATAAGATCTCCAGGACTTACTTTGCAGCCGAACACTTCGACGTCGCAATTGAAACGCACGGGCTGCGCGGCCGCATGTCCGACGCAAAGACGACGAGCGATCGATTTAAGACCAGCGTTGGTCATTTCATCCACGTCTCGAATCGCACCATCCGTAATCGTACCGACGCAGCCAAGTGTCTTATGGATGTTGGCGTTGACTTCACCCCAGAACGAACCGATCACTCGCGGCTTATCGAGATCCTGAATCACGACGATCTTGGGACCCGCGACGCTGCCGAGATAGCGGCGATATTCCGAGGTGGCATTCGGCAATGTCTTACGATGACTGGCATTGCTCGGCTCAATCACCACCGTCACGGCATAGCCTACCATCGGTCCCATCTGCGGCATAAAGTCGCGGGTCTCGTCCAGGTTGAAACCGTCCGCACAGAAATCACGCTTCGTGATCTGTTCCCAACCATTGTAAATTGTCGGCGTGTTCCAGCGTTTGAGTTGGAGTAACTCGGAATGACTGAGAGGTCGAGGTGTGGTCATGGCAATTCATTTCTTTTCTTACAGGTTATGTGGCCGGAATTGAGGGTTCGCAATTGTCAGATCATAAGCTTAGCGGATCGTCGAAACGATGAACATTGAAGTCGATCTCAGGCCGCACTAGATTCCTCCCTGAGTTTTCGCGACTAACGAGTACCACTCAGCCAAATCCCGTAAAGCCGACAAACTCAGTCTAATTCCACACGCCTCGCTTGAACAATACGAATCAGAACGGGCATTCGGATTATGCAGTGATCAACTGATCGCTGAACAACTCAATCTGATAAATTTGCAAACCTTATTATGACCCGTTTTATTTATTTCACTTTTTGTCGTTCGTATTGTCCGGCCCGAAGCGGATATGGTTAGCATTGAAGTAACCGGCAAACATGTCACCGAACAACGCTCTTTTCAGGCCCCATCCGCCGCACGAAATAGCCCCTGCGATCAGAAAACCAGCCAGCAAAACTCGCCTGATCGGCCAAGGAAAACCTGTTTCTGTAGGTTTGGGCACGTGCATCACAGCAGGTGCTGCCAACATCAGCCATGTGCAAAGTAAGACATGCAGCGTGATAAACCACTGCGTCACGAACCACATCGGAAGTACTCCCGAGATTTCAATCGTGAAGCTCAGAAACGCAAACGTCCACAGGAATACCAGATACAATAACTGGCCACGGCCTTGCCAGCTTTCGGGAACGAACGTCAACGGCCGGCGTTCGTGGCGGATCAAGAGCAGCAACATCATTACCGCCAGCGGAATAAATAGCATTTCTACCCAACCGATCCATCCCTGCGACGCCACAAAACGCCCCACCATATGAAGCCCCAGAACGGTCTCGGGAAATTTCGCATCGCGCATCCAACGGTCCGGTATTCGAATTGCATTCAAATATGGGATGCCCCACAAAACAAAGACGAGAGCGACAATCCCCGTCCAGCGTGGCAGGGCTGCGCTGACATGGACTCTTTCTCGACGGATGAGCAGGGCCATGCCGAGAGCCAGAGCCAATCCAAGCAGCAGGCCTTGCAACCATTCCAGCACGACGTGCATTCCGGCGAACGTCTGTGTGAATGCACCAACCAACTTCAGCATTTGACCGAGGCAAAATCCGGCTGCACCCAGCGTTCCTGTCACCAGGGAGGCGTACGCCACAGACCCTAGTCGGTGTCTCCAACAGAAAACCATCAGGCCGCCAAACACGCCAACACAACCAGCCCAGTTGTCCCCACGCGGCGGATTGAGTCGCCAACCGAGCCCGTTGACAATTAGGAGAAATCCGACCCACCAACCAATAGCGAGATGTAGTACAAGCGAAGTACCAACGTCGGTGCGCCGGCGAATCATCAAAAGTACAAGCATCGCGGCGAGGGCCACGGCCGACTCCAGCCAATCGCTGTCGTACCACTCCGGGATTGTACCACCTGTACTGCGATACCAGTCGACGGCCGGTCCCTGAAGCAACCACGCCGCAAGCAGCGTTACGAATGCCGGAAACAGGCCAACCAAATGCTCTTGGTCGAGGGCCGCCGATAGTGCCGTCCCGGCGCCCCCAAGCGCAGCCCAGAGAAATCCGATGAGAAACAGGCCAGCAAACCCATACAGCACGGTGCTCGAATCCGATGAATGTGTGAATGCCACAACCTTCATGTAGGACATACTGCCGCCGAACGACCAGCCCATTCCGCCAAACAAAGCGAAAAAGTGAATTCGTCGATGCCAGTCTTCGCGGCCGGAAGCCAGTACCAGCGACATCGCACCCAACGCACCGGCAATGGCCGCGCCGAGCTCATGACCAAACTGGCCACGCACACGCCAGCCAAGGGACATTGACAGCGCACAGAACAACAGGCAATAGGCGGTTGATCTTGCGAACATAAATTCCGGTATTCCTGTGGGGAACTCAAGGTCAAACTCAAAGGGGTCAGGCGTCTTTGCAAACTCAAAGGGGTCAGGCGTGTGACCCCTTTGACCCGGCCCAGCTGTAGACGCTAAGACTTAAACGGCGTCCCATTCCGATGCGTTCGTTCCAAGTCGTTTGCCGCTACAAACCAAATTCCAAAACAGCCCGCTGCCAGGCTAAGCAGCGGACTGAATGTTGGGAAAACATGTGGCAGAGAAAAATAAGAGGTGATTTTTGCACCCTAGATTCTTCCGCCACAAATGCCTAGTCGTCACATTGCAGCGGAGGCCAATCCGTGTGTGCAAGTGCGGTTCCTCAGCGTGCCAAAGAAAAACCAGGCAGCAGGAGGCACTCCGGTCGCGAGGTCGTCTTTTCACAGGTCTTAGATGGCACGTCGTCCGTTCGACAATTGAATCCCTGCAGCCATTCTCTTGTCAAAGGCGTCAACGGTTGCGACTTATTTGTTCACATTTTCGTAAACCACTGACATCACGACAATTCAAATCGGAACCCGCTGCCCGATTCATCGACTTCAACCTGAACGGCCTTAATCGGTACGCCATCCGCCATTTTGGCGAGGAATTCCGTGGACAGTTGCGGCAGCATGGTGCCGGTGAGAATTTTGTCTACGTTTCTTGCTCCGCTATCGACTTCTGTACAGCGGCTGACGATGTGGTCAAGGACGGCGTCGCTCCACGTGAAGCTGGCGTCGTAGTGTTCGCGAATGCGATTGGCGATTTTTCCCAACTTGAGCACCGCGATTTGACGCATGATCTTGTCGCTGAGAGGGAAATACGGGATCACCGTGATTCGGCCCAAGAATGCTGGCTTAAACGACTTCAACAGCTCCGGGTGCAACGCAGCGGCAAGACCCTCGGCGTCCGGCATCGTTTCAGGATCGGCACACAATTTCATGATCGTGTCCGTCGCGGCGTTGGATGTCATGATCACAACTGTATTCTTGAAGTCTATGTCGCGGCCTTCTCCGTCTTTCATGTTGCCTTTGTCAAAGACCTGGTAGAAAACATCCTGCACGCCGGGATGGGCTTTTTCCATCTCATCCAGCAACACGACACTGTATGGCTTGCGGCGAACGGCTTCGGTCAGGACTCCGCCTTCGCCATATCCCACGTATCCGGGTGGTGATCCCATCAGCAGCGATACTTTATGTTCCTCTTTGAATTCAGACATATTGATCGTCGTCATATTCTGCTCACCACCGTAGAGCAATTCTGCCAGCGCAATCGCGGTCTCGGTCTTTCCCACACCGCTCGGGCCGACCAGAAAGAACACACCAATCGGCCTGCTGGGGTCTGTAAGGTTGGCTCGTGACGTGCGGATTCGCTGAGCGATGGCTTCCAGGCCGTGCGATTGACCGACAACTCTTTCTTCCATTCGCTCATTCAACCTGATGATGTTCTGGATCTCATCGCTTACCATGCGACCGACGGGAATCCCGGTCCAAGATGCTACGATTTCGGCCACGGCCTGTGAATCGACACATGCCTGAAGCAGCGGTGAATCTCCCTGAATACCGGCAAGCTGCTTGTTGCGTTCGCCGAGTTCGGTGACCAGCTTCGTTCGGTCTTCATCTGCCAGCGGTGGAGTCGCCGCTTCGGCGACTGGAACTGCCGGGGCCGCAGCGGCGGGGGTTGCAGCGGCGGGCTTTGTAGGCGGATTTTGTGCTGCGGCTGACGACGGCGCCTTCGCGGGAACCGGCGGCGGTGGTGGAGCCAGCTTATCGCGGAGTGTCCGAATCTGAGCGATCAAATCCTTCTCTGCATGCCACTGTTGCTTCAGCGTTTCATATCGAGCTAGAGCGTCCGACTTCTTCTGGATCAACTTTTCAAGACCATCGGCGTGGTCGGTACCAATCGCAGATTCTCGCTGGAGAATTTCAATTGCGGTTGTCGTTAAATCCACGGTCCTCTGACAGTCTTCAATCGCCGGCGGCACGGTCGTGTGTCCAATCGCGACTCGGGCACACGCGGTGTCGAGCAAACTCACTGATTTGTCCGGCAACTGGCGACCGGAAATGTAACGGCTGGAAAGACGCACAGAGTCTTCAACAGCTTCGTTCAGAATCTCAACCCGATGATGCTTTTGCAGCGTATCCACAAGACCACGCATCATCGCGATGGCCTTTTCTTCACTGGGTTCTTCAACTTTGACGACTTGAAATCGGCGTGCGAGTGCGGCATCCCGTTCGAAGTACTTTTTGTACTCCGCCCATGTCGTCGCTGCGATGGTGCGAAGTTCCCCGCGTGCCAGAGCGGGTTTCAGTAAATTGGCAGCATCTCCCTGCCCCGCCTGACCACCGGCACCGATCAGCGTATGGGCTTCGTCGATGAACAAAATGATGGGAGTGACCGAACGATTGACTTCGGCAATCACCGACTTCAGACGATTTTCGAATTCCCCCTTCACTCCCGCACCGGCCTGCAGCAGACTTAGATCCAAAGTTCTGACGGCGACATTCTGTAACGCGGGCGGGACATCGCCCTGAGCGATTCGCAGGGCAAATCCTTCGACAACAGCGGTTTTCCCGACGCCTGCTTCGCCCGTCATAATGGGATTATTTTGCCGGCGCCGCGTCAGAATATCGATGATCTGACGAATCTCGGAATCACGTCCTAGGACAGGATCAATCTTGCCCGCTTTGGCTCGAGCGGTGAGATCGATCGTGAATTGATCCAGCGATGGTGTCTGAGATGATCCGCCGCCAGCCGGTCCACCACCTGCCGGCGCACCGGGGCGTGGAGTGGTTGGGAAATCTGCGACGACTTCAGGGCTTTCCGCCAGAATCGTGGTCAGATCCCGAGCAAGTGTTTCAGGATGAATTTTTGTCAGTTCGGCAGACATCTCCCCTGCCAACTGGGACAACGATCGATCCGAGAGCAGAGCCAGCAGTAGGTAACCGGATCGCGTCTGAATGGCGGAATGATCAATTGAACCCAGAACCCATGCTTCACGGGCTAGGTCCACGACATGTTGAGACAACAGCGGCTGGCTGGAGTTCCCCGTCTTCAGTTTGTCAATCGCTCGCGTAAGGTCTGCCGTGATCCTAGCATGGCTAAGACTGTAAAATTTCAGAATGGTCAGTATATCATTGGGTGTGCCTTCCAGCAGCTTCAGCAGCCAGTGTTCAATTTCGACGTTGTAATTGGTTCTGGACAGACAAGTGCCAGCGGCAGCTTCCAGCGTGCGCGTGCAGGTGGTGTTAAGTTTGCCAATCAACGCTTTGAGATTCACAGTGGCCATGATTCACTTCTGAAGAACGAGGAGTGGGAATTCAACAAGGACGCTGCACAACAGCACCGCTGACTTTACGAAAGAGGTAGCAGATGAGTCAAGTTTTAGGTGCGAGGGCGGCAGGACTATACGTAGGATGGACATTCATGTCCGTCGCCTGGCCATGAAACACTGTCGAAGCAAAGGCTATTGTGTCTTCACAATCGTTCCACAATGCGACGCCCCTTTTGCCAACATCTCGGACATGAATGTCCAAGCTACAGGAATCACAGCACTGGACAGAGACTGAAGAACATCGTCACAAACGCAAGTACGGGATACAAGCGAGGCACCACTAATTCACGGTGGATTTATGCTGCTGGTTCGCCGTAGTGTTAATTTTGGATTTCCGATTTGCGATTTTGGATTGAATCGCAAATCAAAAATCCAAAATTGCAATAATGGTGGGCCGTCGCGGCTTATCAGCCCCTATAGTCCGGCCCTACGATCCAAGAAGCCTCAAACACACTGCCGAAAACATGATCCGTATCTCAAAACCGGAAGATGACATCGCGAGAATCCGTTCCTCGCTGTTCTGTCGTTGGCAGCCAGGTGGTCCAGCCGAGGCGTGGTTCGTAGCTGTCGTCGGTGGATAGGCGACACACGGGAATGTCTTCTTTCTTCAGGATCAGCTGGATGTCAAAGTCTCGGTTGATTCCGGCGTAAAACCGGACGATGTCCGCGATTGCCTGCAGTCGGATTCCTCCCGGCAGCAGTGTGAGGAATTCGTCGTGGGTGAGTGGTCCCAGGACGACTCGAAAGCGGAATTGCACATCCCACGCACACGTTCCAACAACTGCCTCTTCACCCAGTTGCAGGTTTTGTCCGAACACATTCGCGCGTGAAGGCAGACACGATTGATTCTCCGATGCAAGCTGCAGCCATTGACCGACGAATTGTTCGACCACGGCTGCAATCCTGAAGCAGTCGGTAACAATCTGCTCCAACCCTACTGCTGTGCGTGTCGCCGAAGCAAATAGTCCGCCGTAGGCCAAAATTGTCTGGTCCTCAAACGGGAAGCGTTCCCGCAGAGTGACCATTCCCAGACCGACCAGACTCAGCAGGCTGCTGGTGAACTGGTCATCCTGACGAATTCCGTCACGCAGGCAGCGTTCATACGCAAACGGGAATCGATATTTCTCCCAGGCTCTGTAAAAAAAAGAGATGGCTCGATGATTAAACAGGTCAAAAAACTCCTGGACCGCATAGTCTTTGTTGCGAAAATGTGATCGTTCGATAATCATCGATGTGTAATGCTGCGGCAACACTCCGCCTGGACCGGTGAGCCCCATGAACGGCACGGTCATTTCAAACGTAGGCGTACGTTCTGAGGCGGAACGCTGATCTGCGATCGAAGCCTGTTCTGTCGTTTCTGACTGTGCTGGCCTCCGTGTGGTCGTGACGGCGGCAATCTGACCTGGCGGGAAACAGAGCGACGCAAGGGTGCGAAATCGCAGACATTCACCGTCCGCGTCCCCGTCGCCGCCAACGGACGTACGCTGGCCTCGGCTGGTTTCAATGACCATGCGTTCGATAATCCGAACAGCCTGAAAAAATTCGAATTCCTGAGGTGTTTTCAGCAGTTCCTGAATCAGATCAGCGCTTGATTCCCTGCCTGAATCGGCCATTTCCAGATCCCCTGTCCGCGTGACTGGCGAAGTTGTGTTGTCGCCGCTAGTTGTGTGAATGAATTGAGCGACGTGTACATTGCAAAGAATTGATTCAGGACTGACGCGAACAGATACGGGCTGTCGCCAGCGAAGTTGTCTTCGTTCAGTGACAGTTGAATCTTCGTCCCTTTGGCGAAGGCACCACCCATTCGGTGAACGCAGGATTCCGTGGTGATCTTCAGGATGCCGGCGATCAGATTTCGTGTCTGTTCAGATTCGCGGACATCGTTCAGCGCCAACACCTCACGCAGCGCCACGACGGAGTCTTTCTCGTCGGACAGCGACATGTGATTAAGTGACAGTTGCGAGACCAACGGCCACAGATTGCGGCGTCCGAGGTGACCGCGAAAGACGGGAGTGGGCGTCACGAGACATTTGATTTCCGAAACCGGGCCTCGTCCCCCCGCCAGCTCAAAAGCAATGCGAGCCGTATCACGTTGTTCTGCCAGAACTTCCGGCAGGTCGCGATTGAAGCACATCAGATCCGCGTACAAAACCCCATGCGTTTGCTGATACGGCGAGAACCGAGGATCGACGAGAGTCAGATACATCTCCGTCGGCGCTTTCAGCGAGCCGCGATCTCGTTCGACCGGGCCGGGTCGTCGAGTGGCGTGCCAGAAACCGGCGTTCTCTGAAGTCCCGCCGTGATGCACAGAATAGAACGGACGAAACTGACGTGTTTCTCCTTCCTGATCATCCACATGCACGTCTTCGATCGAAAAAATTTCGTGAGCGTCTTCCGCTCGTGCATCGGGGATGATGCGAAACTCGGTCGATCGAAACGACAGCGGCATCGCGTCGGCGGTTTTGCGAAACAGGTTGATTACCGGAGTACAGCCCAGCCGCACGGTGTCCGCCGACACAAGTCCCGCGACGCCCGCATCATGCTCGCTCAGCAGCACAGAGATTTCAATTTTGTTGCCCGCAGACTTCAATACCGCAGCAGTCAGTCCCGTCAGATCGAAGAACAGGAATTTCTGCGGCAGCACAAAATACTCGGTCAATAACCGATAGCCGGGAAACGACTGATTGGTCTGAGGCAGAATGGCGTCTTCCGCCGCGAACCCAACCGGCTTGATCGAAGACGCAGGCAGAACCGTGCAAACCGTGCCGTCTGCCCCCGACACTACGACTTCCAGCGTCTGGGTCAGAACGAGTTCAAGTAATCTCGCCGCTTTTTGAAAATTCGGGATCGAGATATAAAATCGCAGCGTATCCAACGTGTATGCCGCAAACGATTTCCCGGGATCGACCGTCGCAAACTCAAACCGCAGGACCGATTCGGCATCGTTGCGCCGGGGAGAGGGCGGTGCAGAAAATGGACGCGGTAACAGTCGAACCGAAACGGGATCCATCGGAAACAGCCGGACCGGGAAACAACTGCGAAACAAACAATGATTGCCTCGGACTTTTTCCGATTCAATCGCCGAATGCCGCTTCAGCAGGTGTCCTTCCGTCAAATCTTTCTGAGCCCGATTGAGTTTGAAACCTACGACTGACATGGAGGGGATCGGGGCGACCATGTGCGGATAAAGAATTCCCAGCATCGCATCGACAAGTTCCGGAAAACTGTCGTCGAGCTTCAATCGCGTTCGGGCGTTCATGTACGCGAACGCCTGAATCAGCCGCTCGACATGCGGGTCCTTTACGCCTGACGCGCTGAGCGTAAGGCGATTGGCGATTTTTGGAAACCGATCCGAAAACTCGCGCACTGTACTGCGAAAAAAATCCAGTTCCTTCTGATACGCAGCGTCAAGAGTGTCACTCATCGGTACTTTCACTTTACATTGAACTGACCGGTCGATGATTCCAGCACGGAGTCATACAGCACCAGATGTTTCTTTTCGTTGATGATCAGCGTGGCTTCGATGCGAAACTGAAAGGTCCGGTTGAAGTAATATTCATCGGCCACATGACGGATTCGCACGTCGGTCAGTCGTGGTTCGAACAGTTCAATTGCCCTGCGAATCGCCTCCACCAGCACATCTGGATTGGATGCCGCATTGAGCCCCGCCGCCGTGAAATCTGGCAGGCCATAGTTCACCAGAGAGTTTTCCAGTTCAGTGAATTCTGGCAACCAGGCCGTACAACGTGATCGCGTATTCAGCAGATTTTCCAGATCGCGTCGAATCGCCTGTTGAATCAGTTTTAGCTGAACAGATTCCTCCAGCGGTTTTTCATGGCTGCTCTGCGGATCGTCGTCCAGCAGCCGATCGAGTACGGACAGTACGATTCTGGAACTTTCGGATCCACGACTCATTGGGAGTTGACCTGCCGTAACGACGTGATATCCATTATCAACACGGGTTCTTCGCCCGCAAGAAATTCTCGCTGTCCTATGCCTTGTACAATGGCACCTTCGGCGCTGGATTTCCAGTCTGTGGCTCGACCAGTACGGGCTCCCGGATCTTCGGCCTTGTCTGAGCCGTAGTAGAGAACCGGGATGTGAATCCGACCGGAGATATCGCCCTCAGTTTCAATCGTTGCCGCCCGCCATAACAAATCCGTCAGACAATCCGGCGGAGAAAACTCCAGCAACTGCACCTGATCGATTGCAATCCAGTAGTATTTTCCAGTCGCTGTATACACTTCAAGATTTGGTCCGAGTAGGTCGTCCAGATCGCGAAATCCTGCGACGACATTTCCATTCATTTCAAAACGGCAGTCAGGTTCATTGTCGCAGGCCTCTGCAATCAGTCGTGCGGCCTCCGCGTATTCCCCATTCCGCACGCAGAGCATCGCATGAAGTCGCCGCTGCTGATTTTCTGTCGGGTTCACAGTAAATTCAGGAACTCGGCCCGCCGTGTAGACTTCTCGACGACACATTTCTGATCGAATCAAATGCCGCAGCAGATTGACGCCGATCGCCGCTTTCGGATCAATCTGGCCAGCAGCATCCAGTTGCTTGTCGGCACGTTCCAGTTCGCCCGCATAACACAGGAATTCGCAGAGCAGCCCCCGGGACACAAGATCCGTCGGTTGTTTCCTGACAGCGTCAGTTACGGCGGCAATGGCTTCATTCAGTTTTCCTGCGCGAAACAATTCCTGGGCGGTGGACATCAATGAGGCTCCGGATACAGTCTGGAAAGAGACAAAAATTTATTCGAAAAGACTCGCAACCAAGCACACCGCCATCGGCTATTGTTTGAATTCCACACGTCGTGCCTGCAGTGTCATGCTCGAAGTTAACTGATCGAGCTGATAGTGAGGAAGCAGTCTAAGTGTCATTGAGTACTCACCCGGTTTCCCCGGTACTTCCTCAACCGACACATCGGCCTCACGAAGAGGATATCGGGCTTTTGTTTCCGGACTGGCCCGTTCGTCGGCCGTAACGTAATCCACAAGCCATGATTTGATGTCGTCCGAGATTTTTTCCGGACGCACGGCAGCACCGAGTTTCTCACGGACCTTGATCTTGATGTAGTGCGCAATTCGCGAACAACAAAGGACATACTGCAGCATGGCCGAGATTTTTGCGTTGGCACTTGCGGCGGAATCGGCAAGAGTTTGTGGCTGATGGGCTGACTGATTAGAATAGAATACCGAGTAATCTGTACCCTTGCAGTGTGACAGTGGAATGAATCCCAGACTGCACAAATCTGCTTCCAGCGTATCCGAAATCGCCACTTCGACCGAACTCCGCAAACCAACTCCACGCGAATCTGTCTGAAATTCATGTGACGCAGGACCTACCACCATCCCGCCACTCTCCACACCTCGTTCGGCCCCCCGGATATCGGCAAACCATCCAGACGTGGCAAAGGCTCGAATCAGGACAGCGCCCATCGCCCAAGCCGCACTGCCCCACAGATAGTTTTTCCGTGTTCCGTCACCGGCGTTTTCAAGAAATCGAAAACCATGTGATTTGCCAGACGCCTCGTCATAAGGACTTCGCATCAGAATTCTGGGAAGAGTGAGGCCCAGGAACTGACTGTCCACGCGACTGCGGAGTGATCGCCACTTCAGGTGCCGCGGCTGCTGCAGAATCTCATGCAGATTGAGAGTCTGTTCCAGCACGGAAAAATCATCCAGACCCAGTAAGGAAGGCGAAGCCGCTGTGATCACCGGAGCAAACGCGGCGGCACCTACTTCGCTGAGTTGAGTCAGCAGATCAATATCTTCAGGATGGTTTGTGAATTCGTAATTTGCGATCAGGACGCCGAAGGGTTCACCACCGGCAGTGCCAAATTCTTCTTCGTAGACCTTGCGGAACAGTTCGTTCTGATCAAACTCACCAGCTGCTTCGAAGTTCTTTTTCAATTCGCGCTTCGAAACGTTCAGCACCCGGATATGAATGTCCGTGTTGTCGTCGTCCAACTGTCTGGCAGACAACTGACTGCGTCGAGTCTGCCACAGATAGTGCAGTCCGCGCCAACTGGATTCGAGGGCCTGAAATTCCGGGGTGTGCAGAATCACATTGAGCTGAGCCGAAAGCAATTTGTCGATACGTGCAATGTCGCGGGCAAGGTGACGTTTAACATGGCTCGAATTGATCGATTCTCCAGCCCGCAGATTCAACCACAGGCGAACCAGTTCCAGAGGTGAACCGGCGTCGCGTTTTTCCAGCCAGAGGTTGCCAATGGACGCAACGGATGCAGCCGCGACATGCGCATTGCTTCTCGAACTGTCGCTGCCTTCCAGACCCCCAGCGATTAGCCATTGCAACAGCCCGGATTCCGCAGGTTCCGGTGCGCCTTCCGAAAACGAAGCGCTCGCTTCCTGATTCTGCAAAGAGCTGCGCTGCACTTCGGACACCCCTCAGAAATGACGAATACTTCAACGAACGAACAGCCCGGCTTCACGACGAAGCAGGGCCGTTGCTCGTTTCTCGGCAAGCAAATGGAAGCGGTTATTGCTGCACTTGTACCGGTGATGACGCCCAACCGCTGGCCGGGCTTTTCTCGTCAGGCCTTTGGTGGCAGTTTCGCCACCATTCGCAGCGAAGTCGTCAGCGTTTCCAACTGAAGATGCGGCCTGAGCATGGCCACGGCGTTAAACGATCCAGGAGCCCCCGGAATTTCCTCCACCGTAATCCTTGCTTCGGCCAGCGGATAGCGGGCCTTCATTTCCTGACTGGCTTTGTCATCGGGCAATACATAGTCCGCAATCCAGTTCCTCAGCCAGTCTTCCATTCGCTCGCGAGTCATAAACGCCCCGATCTTGTCGCGAGCGATACACTTCAGGTAGTGCGCTATTCGGCTGGCAGCCATGAGGTAAGGCAAGCGAGCGGAAATGGCGGCGTTCGCGGTGGCATCTGCCCCTGTGGGACCAGAGTATTTTTTGGGACGCTGAGTGGTCTGAGCCCCGAAGAATACGGAATAGTCGGTGTTCTTATAATGGCACAGCGGCAGGAAACCCTGATCACTGAGTTCCTTTTCGCGACGATCGGTCACGGCGATTTCCGTCGGACACTTGGAGACCAGCTCTCCATCGGTGCTCATAAAATTATGCACCGGAAGATTCTCTACTGTGCCACCATTCTCGCGACCACGGATAGCAGTACACCAATTGGTTTCTGCCGCCGCCCGAGTCATGTTTGTTCCCATGGCATACGCCGCGTTCATCCAGCAGTAGTCATCGTGCGATGCTGGTTTGGCTTCGCCTTTTTCGTCAAGTTCAAATTCCTCGTAACCAAACGCTTCGATAGGTTTCGTACTGGCACCGTATGGCAAACGAGCCAGAACTCGTGGCATCACAAGCGTCACGTAGCGTGAATCTTCCGAATCCCGGAACGAATTCCATTTCGTGTATCGAGGCCCCATGAACAGTTTCTCGATATCCCGCGGCTTTGTCAGTTCCGTCCAGCTTTCCATCCCGAACAGACCCGGAGCGGGTGCTGTGATGAACGGGCAATGCGCTGCGGCTGCGACACCGGAAATCTTTTGCAGCATATCGATATCTTCGGGATGATTCGTGAATTCATAATCCCCGATCAAGGCACCGAACGGTTCGCCACCAGGCGTTCCGAATTCATCTTCATAAATCTTTTTGAACAATTCGTTCTGATCGAATTCGACCGCCTTGTCGAGATCTTTGTACAGTTCTTTCTTGGTGGCATTCAGCATTCTGAGTTTCAGCGTCTTGCTGGTCTCGGTGTTCATGACAAGGTGACGCAATCCGCGCCATGAACCTTCCAGTTTCTGGAACTGTGGATTGTGCATGATTTCCGCCAGTTGGCGGGACATCTTTTCGTCAATCTGGCGAATCGCCTGACTGATCGTCTTGTTCACACTGCGATCCCACACCAGCGTGCCTTCCATCGCAGCACTGACGAGGTTCTTGACCATGTCCTTTGCTTCATCGCGTTCGATCGCACGCGGCATCATATCCGTGATCGAATCGAGAAGGCTCTTGGACTGTTCCGTTGTTTCTGTTACTGAAGCGCGTTCTTGTTCTGTACTCATTTTTCACCCCCTTCTTCTGCGGAACCACTAACACCAAGTTCTCCGGCGACCTGCTGCACGCGAGCGGTATCACTGAGGATTTTTTCCAACTGACTTTCCAGGTCAGGATCGGACTGATCCATCGTGGTCAGCAGTTCGCGGAGTTTATTGCGAGTGTCGCGCAGGGCTCTCAAAGCCGGAATCTGATCAAGAACTTTGTCCGGATCGAAATCGTCAATTGACGCAAACCCAAGCTTGACAGCCATTTCTTTGTCACCACCCTGCAACACATCCCGTACTCGGATATTCAGCTCGGGCTTAATATTTTTCATCACTTCGTTGAAGTTATCGCGATCAATCGCGACGAATTTTCGCTGCGTGAGTGGCTTGGGCGGAGCAGAAGGATTTCCGGAAAAATCACCAACAACCCCCATCACGAACGGCAGCTCTTTCTTGAGCGAGGCACCATTCGTTTCGACGTCGTACGTAATGTGGACGCGTGGCTTTCGCACGCGATCCAGCTTGTGCTGTATGGAGGACATAATCTGACCCTTTCTGTTGAACAAGTAAGAACTGACGCAATCCTGAAGACAGAAACACAAAACAAGGCTGCCGATCGCTTCACTGCTATGAATCGGAAACGATGATCCCCACATCCTTATAGAGTCCACGACGAACATCTTCGTTATCAATCAATTCCGCGTACAATTCCTGCGGAGACATTTTCGCTCGACGAATGGCCTTACGAATTTCGTGTGGCAGGATACTTTGGGGTTCGTGAAGTTCAAACCACTGAGCCACGCGTTCCAGCGTTTCCAGTGCCTGATTTCGTGAACCGATTGCCCCGGAAGTTCCACCACGTCCCTGACTCGGAACGTCATTTCCCGCCGCCTCATCGTTACCACTAGCCTGATCCATTTCCGGTTCTTTCAACCGTTCTCCGGCGAATTCCTGCAGCGTATCCTGCGCAAGTTTCAGCCCTGCCTGAAATTTTGTAAAACCGGGGGCAATCTCCTCTCCGACCTTTTCGTTCAGCGTGCCAACGAGTTTCTTCAGTTCGGCCATTGCATCTTTGATCTCAGCCGCCGTCTTCCGCAGGAACGTATCCGGAGTATCCGCGATTGCGGTCCGAAATGCCTGAAGCGTTACGGCTCCACGTGAGATACTGCTGGCACTGTCTTCCGGTGCCATTGATTCCAGCCGTCTGGCCTGTTCAAATTGCCAATACACGAACGTGCCTGTGCTTCGGGAATCTGCAAGCGGCACGCGAATAAGCGGGTACGTTATAATGTCGTTGTTCAACCGAGCCAGCGGCAGGATCGTCGCTTCAACGCCGTCCTCATCGGGAGTCGGCAGAAGTTCGCCCCAGAACGTCTCGATCAGTTCCCGCGTGAGTTTCAGTGCCTGAGCCAGTCCGCCGTAGCCGTCGATTCGCACCGAAGCCTCGATCATATAGCCGACAATTTCAAGATCCTTCGCCACGGTGCGCAGGTATTCGAGTCCATCTTCCCAGACTTCACGCCACATCGCGCGGACGGAAGCAGTTGGCTCACCGGGCGGAGGTGACATCGTATCCGCCTGCAGTTCTTCATCCCGCGCCTGCTTTCTGAGATCGCGCAGTCGGCGGTAGGCATTTGTTGAATCGTCGCTGCCCCGCAAATTCGTGCCGCCGCGAAATTCGCCGTCAAATGGCTGCAGGACAGTGGAGACGTCAAGATCCAGTGGCATAAGTGACTACTCAAACATGAATGCTGAACAAACAATCAGGATTTCAGATTATGACATCGCACCGTATTGCAGACGATACTGGCACACCAACCGAAATTCAATCAACTCGAACCAACCGCACGGCAAGTCTTTCAAGACATCGAGCGTGCAGGCGACTTGCCCACGCTTTACTGATGCCGATTTCTTCACCCGCCTGCTTGATCGACCAGCCGTCATAGTACACACGCCGCATCAAAGACTGTTCCTGATTCGGCAGGTCAGCCAGCAATGACTGGACAACTGCCTGCGTTTCTGAGCGATCAAGTCCTGCCGACGGCAATGCATCGACCGCAGATTCGTTCCCGGCAGGGTCAGCGCACGTATCAGACAGCAATGTCATCACGTAGGCTCCGCATAAAGAACGGGTGGTTCGGGTGAACCATTCGATCTCAGTTTCGCTCTCTTGATTTGTCCCGGCAGCGTTCAATACATTGTTGGCCGCATGCTCGTACCGTCCACGATAATAATCCGCGCGCTTAAACCACGACATCGTGGACAAACCGTCAAGAATCGCTCCGCGAATGCGGTAATAGGCATACGTAGTGAACTGTGTCTCACGGCCCTGATCGAAATCGCGTGCCGCTTCGGCTAACCCAACCTGGCCATACCCGATCAAATCGTCCAATTCGACGTTGCGTGGAACCTTTTGATGGATCTTCCATGCAATCGAGCGCACCAGCCCCTGGCAACCATTCATCAACTCCTGAGTCGTCTGGTGTTCCATGTTCCCTGCGTCCTTTGACGACTGCATCTCGAGCAGTGATTACCGCTCAGACCCATTCACAATCTTTACCAGCGAATCCCAGAAACGACGGACTCGAGCATGGGTTTCACTGTTTCCACACATCGAATTTGCCACAAACTGTTCGAGTTGTACGGCATTTGCCTCATTAATTCCTGACAGTTCCCCCAGTGTGGCATGCACCAACGCCGTCACGATGGGACTGACTGAGAACTCGACATCTTTATACGTGCGAGCAATCTGCAGAAACTGAGCACGTAATCGCTGCTGATCGGGAGCGTACTGTGTATCCAGCCCGGACGCCCGAACAATTTCGTTCAACACAGAGTTTTCCACTGCTGCCGCGCGGTCAAGTTCTTTCCCCGCGAAACCCACAGACCCCGTAACGGAGGACTCTGTCGTCGGCAAATCTGAATTTGGATGATTCTGTGCAGAGTTCATATTCGAGATATCCTCTGCTTTCCGGTATAAAAACAGTTTTGAATTCACCCAGCTGATATCTCGATTTACGCCCCATTCGTAAACGAAGTTTCCGCTGCACACGTCAGGCTTTTGAAAATTTTGCGATGTGCGTATCATCCGAGCACTGGAAGAATCTATTATCCTGCGGTTCGGGCGTCCACAACGGGCAAAGTTGCCCCGATGAAACTTCGATGTGACTTCCGGGCGTGAATCAAAATTGATGCCGGACTAGTTGCGAATCTCCCCTAAGATACACACGGGAGACGCGCAACTGCAATCGTGTCGTCGAACTTCAGGCAAGAAAAATTCGCGAGTTTTCTTAAGCATTTTCTGGTCGTGGCGCCGCTTGATTCCGGAATTGAATCCTATTATGACATCTCATTCGGTAAATTGGGGCGATGGGTTATTTCTTCGGCCTCATCATTTCCAGCGACTGGAACTGCACTCGCAGGAGTCGTTGCGGCTGTCCGAATCCTGGGCCACGCCCAACCACTATGGTTTGGTTCGATTGAGCTATGAGCAGGATGCATTATCCAACTGGCGGATTTGCCTGCGCGAGTGTCATCTAAGGCTGCCGGATGGATCGCAGGTGAGATTCCCGGAAGACTGCCACATCTCGGCGGTGACGATCCCCAGAACCGCATTCGTGAACGCTGAGTCACGAGTTCGCGTGTACATTGGCATTTCTGAGCTTCGCCGCGGGACTGCTAACACGGGTGATTCAAAAGCGAATCCGCCGGTCCGTTATGTTCTGCATGAAGAGGACGTTGAAGACGAAAATCGCGCTGGCAATGCACAGCCGTTGCAGTTTCGCAAACTCAATCCTCAGATCCTCATTGGCACCGACGCCATCAAGGGATTTGACGCTGTGCCAATTATGCAGCTGCGACTGGGGGCAACTGCAGAAGCGCCACCGCAGGTTGATACGGACTACATTCCGCCGCTGCTGGCGGTTGAAGCCTGGGAACCACTGACTTCTTTTGTGAGATCTGTTACGAATCGCCTCGGGGCGCTCGCTGATCAGCTGGCTCGGCAGATGAATGATCGTGGTGTGGCATTTGCCAGCGGCCATCGCGAAGATCTGGAACGAATCCTACATCTGCACGCAATCAATTCATCGCTGGGTGGCCTTGGTTGGTTGCCGCTTTCGCGAGGCGTTCATCCGTTTGTCGCGTATTGCGAATTCTGCCGGGCTGTCGGAGAACTGGCGATCTTTCGCAGCGAGCGAAAAATCCCCGAACTGCCGGTTTACGACCACGACAATCCCGGACCATGTTTTCGTGAACTCGGAAAACTGCTGGAGGTCGAAAGCAGTGATGTACCGTACGAACGCATCCCGTTCTCTGCGCAGGGTTTGCAGATGTCGGTGCGACTGAGACCCGAATGGCTGGCTCCAACATGGTCCTTTTATATTGGCGTCGAAGCGACGCTCAGGGCGACTCGCGTGAATGACCTGCTCACATCAGAGCGGGAACTGGGTATGAAGGCGGGAAGTTCTGAAGAAGTCGACAACATTTACAAGTTTGCCCGCCGCGGGGTCCGATTCGTACCCGTAAGCGACTCACCCAGAGCCTTTCCACGTCAGAACTGGCACTATTTTCGAGTCGATCGGGATGAAGCGTGGTCAGGTGTGGAAAGGACGTTGAATTTCGGGATTCGATTTAACGAACGAATGGTCATTAAACAGGTTCCCGGCGAAAATCGAATGGATGTCACTGACAAAGAATCCGGTGGACTCGCAACACTGGCGTTTTCGCTGTTTGTAATTCGCGCGTCCGGAAATGGAGAGTCCTGAGCCATGACTGTTCCAGTCATCAATCTTGCCGAACCGTTTTTTCTGAAGGTACTGCAACTGATCAATCAGCCGCTCGCCGGTTCAGATCAATTGGCCAAACTGCAGCGGCAGCTTTCAATTGACCTGCAGGCTATCGAACAGAAAGTTCACTCCAGCGCGTCAACCGTTTCCAGCGGTGAATGGCAGTCGATCAAACGGGTGCTGATCTACTGGGCCGACGAAGTCCTGACCAGACACAGCGATGACTGGCAGGATTATACCCTGGAACATGAATACTACGGCGAAAAAAATCGCGCATGGAAGTTCTATGTCGAAGCGGAAAACTGCCTCCCGACGGCCAGTTCCGAAACTGCAGAACTGTTTTATCTGGCTGTCGTGCTGGGATTTGTCGGCGATATCGAAGGGGCGTTTCGACATGTGCTGGAAAAAGAAATGCCAGGTCGAAAAACAGATCCGGTCGAAGCGCGACGTGTCTGGGCAATGGACCTGCAGCGACGAATTCTGCATCCGGCATCTTCAGATCTTCAAGGTGAACCGCTCGAAAAGAACGTCGAACCGCTCAGCGGTGATGGCTTCCGAAAATCCGCCATGGCCGCATTCTTCATCAGTGCTTTGGCATTGATTGTCGTCACCGGATGGTGGATGCTCAACAAACAAGAAAAACCAGTCACTACCGCAGAGAACACCTCCCGTTCCGCCGGTGACAATGCTTCCAGATAGTATCCAACAAGACTGTGGCGAATGCGTTTGTCGATTTCTATGATGGCTTTTGCACTGCTGACGGCGGGATTTCTGTGGCCGACGGAAGAAGCCATCAGTGGTCTCGGGCTGCATCTCGTGGTACTTTGGATGCTGCTGGGATTTCTGCACGCAATGCAATGCTGGTGGGCAACGGATGGTGCACACGCACGACGGCCTCAGTTTGACCGGATCGATCTCGGCGTGCTGCTGATAGCCGTCGGACATGTGATTTCAACGCTGGTCGTGTTTCAACTCGATGGCGATCGCCGAGCAGCTTTGAATCTGACGTTTGAATGGATCGGGCTGTTGATTGCCTGGCGAATTCTTCGTTCGTTGTTTGTTGATCAGCGCGTTGCAGCGCAGAGCATCGCGGTCGTGACAGCGCTCTGCGTGGGACTCAGCTGCTTCGGAATCTGGCAGCACCATGTGTTCTATGCGGAACAGTCGGAATGGTATCGCAGCCTGCGAAGCGAACTCGATCAGGCTTTGGCCGGTGGCGATCCGTCGCAAATCACCCGCGCAAACGAGATCACGCGGCAATTTCAGGAACAAGAAATCCCCTTGGACGGTTCGTCACGAATTGGATGGGAGAATCGACTGTTAAGCAGTTCTGAACCGTTCGCGACATTTTCGCTGGCCAATACGCTGGCAGGAATTCTGGCAACCGGTCTCGTGCTGTTGATTGGACAGGCCTCATCGACAATCGGTGATCAACGCGGAGTTTCGTGGCTGAGAACGATGTTGCTTGTCATTCAGATTTGTCTGATCGCGTATTGCCTGGTTCTGACCAAGAGCCGATCGGCATTGCTGGGGACATGTGTCGGATTGGGCATTCTGCTGTTTAGACGAATACGCCTGTCGACAGTTCAACACACGTTCCGCTGGCTGATTGGCGGCAGCCTGATTGCCGTGCTGGCAGTCGGGACAGGCGTGGCGACCGGAGGGTTGGACAAAGAAGTGATTCTTGAATCAACGCGATCGCTGCAGTTCAGGTTGCTCTACTGGACCGGCACCTTAAAGATGCTTCGAGAACAGCCGTTGACTGGCGCAGGTCCGGGAAATTTCCGGCAGGGGTACCTGAAGTACAAGGCGGATGAATCCAGCGAAGAGATCCGTGACCCGCACAACTTTGTGCTGGATGCATGGTCGTCGAGTGGGCTGATCGGGCTGTCGGGCCTATTGCTGATCATCGGTTGCACAGGCTGGCGATTGATGAAAGCTCCGACGGAACTGAGCGGACAGGAAAAACCTGGCATTCGAAAAGTATCGGCAGCTCTGCGGGTTCAATCTTTCCGAATTGTGGTCGGCGGAATTGGGTGTGGTTTTCTGCTGCATCTGATCTGGACGTGGTTCAACGGTTCCGACGAATGGACGTCGGAACCGACTCGATTGCTGTTGCTCACCGGGATACCGCTGCTGCTCCTTCGCGGGAAAACGTCAATCCGGCCTGTGGACGGAACGGCTTGCCTTGCAGCGGTCTCGGCGATGATGGTAAACCTGCTGGCCGCTGGCGGTTTTGAAATGCCGGCGGTGATGATCACGTTTTTGCTCTGCCTGGCGGCTGGCCTGACTTTCGACGCGCCGCAATCTCAGTCCGGAGGAAGATATCGCTGTCTGCTGAGTGCTGGAGCGTGTCTGGCAGCATTCCTAGTGGTTGTTCGTTTCGGTCTGCTGCCTGTCATCGTCTCTGGAATTCATGTTCGGACTGGCAATTCACTGCTCAGTAACGCACAGTATCCCTCGAGGGCGCTGGACCAGTTTCAGCAAGCCATCGAGGCAGATCCTCAAAGTGTGACTCCGCGCCAACGAATTGCGGAGGTTCTGTCGTATCGTCTTTCACAGGCTGCTGCGTTGTTCGCAGCAGAATCTGAGACTCCCGAAACCGGGGCAGAAACCGGGGCAGAAACCGGGCGAGGCAACGCAGATGACGACAATCGCAGACTGGCGGATGAAGCGATTCAAGCCTGCGAAAATTTGGTTCTTGCGGATCGCCGCAACGGGTTTGGCTATGGATTGCGGGCTGAAGTGCGGTGGAATGTCTTTCTGTTAAGTAACAATGACCAGATGCGAAATCTGTCGATTCAGGATTTGCGGACGGCGGCAGCTTTGTATCCTTCGTCCGTCAGTGCGTGGTATCGTCTGGCGGAGCGTCTGGATGCGGCAGGCACCGAACATGGTGATGCGGCCACAGTCGCCGCCGACCGAGTTCTTCAACTTGATGAACTCAGTCGCGCATGGGGCCATGCAGATCGTTTTCTGACGAAAGAACAACTGGTTACCATTAAGCGAATCGCAGGTCGGTAGCCGAATGAAACCCATCATTATGAATTCTTGCTGCGTGGAAGCAGAGGCCGGTGGGCTTGCACCGTGTCGCTGACAGAACATTTATTAACGTTATTTTCTGAGATTGTGCAATGAAAAATCCACTGCTGGTCGTTGGGCTCATGCTGGCAGCCGCTGCCGCCTTGATTGGCGCAGTTATTGTGCTTGGAAAGCAATCACAGGAAAATTTTGTTGGCAATGCCACCGGGCTCAATTTACCCACAGCGTTTCCCGCGAAGGAGTCGAAAACGACGCCTGAGGAGCGTCCTGTGGCCTCCGAGACTGGCCCGTGGCCAAAGGCTGCGTTTGACGAAACGAGGTACGCCTTCGGAAAGATGGCAGTGAATTCGAAGAATCAACACACATTCGTCATTCGAAATGACGGTGAAGCAGATCTGATCATGAAAGAGGGTCAGCCGACCTGCAAATGCACCACGTTTGCGCTGGATTCCAGAGTGGTGAAACCGGGCGAAGAAACAAAACTTGTGATTGACTGGAAGGCTGGCCCAGGGCCGGATCGAGCGTTCCATCACGGTGGCGATGTCTATACAAACGACCCGAAGAATTCCCAAATCAACTTTGGGGTCGAAGGCAAGATTGAGATGCCGGTTGAGGTGTTGCCGAACGTTTGGAATATCGGAAAAATCAATCGGGACAAGACAGGTACTCTACAGGCCACGATTGGTTCGCCGTTATCTGATCAGCTGGAAATCGAATCCGTCGAAAGTCCCTCCGGCACAGTAACAGTCAAAGTCAGCCCGATGAACATCGAAGAACTGGCAGCAGCAGGATGGGTGAAGGGGTTTCGACTGGATGTCGAAATCGCTGCTGATATTCCGGGGGGCAAGTTCGAAGAGGATGTCAAAATCAACATCAAGGGAGTTGATCAGGTTCCGTTCGTAACGGCCAAACTAACGGCTAGCAAGTACGGCAGTGTCATCCTGCAGCCACTCGATGGCACGCTGTTTGTCCCGGACAAACTCCTGCTGCAGCTTGGTCAGTTTCCGGCCTCGGAAGGGCGAAATGCCAAGCTCCTCGCGATCGTTGAAGAGAAAAACATGACTGAACCCTTTCGGATTATCGACGTCGAGGCAGATCCTCCGTTTCTAAAAGCGTCACTTGAACCAATCGGCATCCCAACCGGAACGGTGCATCGCTATGCCGTGGAGATCATCGTCCCGCCAGGTCGGCCGCTTGTGGAAAAAACTATGGCCAAGCGAGGACACATCACGATCCGCACTAATCTTCCGTCCAAGGAATCGATTTCCACTGACGTGTTGATGCACTCGCATTAAGGCAAAGCCCGGATTGACGCTTTGGTTGTTCAGTCCCATACTTCACCGACGTTCTTCGCAGCCGTTTCGGGTGTCAATGTGACAATATCGACATTTGTCAGCAGTTCCCAACCGGCTATGCGACCGGTTCGTGGCAGCAGATCGAGATACCACGAGAACGCCGCTGGTTCATCAATCCGCGGATGTGACAGCGTCAGATTAAACGAGAACGGACCAGCCAGATTTTTCTCAAGAGCCATCAACGCGGATTTCAGTAGCGCCGCCAGATCCTGCAAAATCGCATCGGATGCGTCGGCAAATGAAACGGGCTGAACCTGCTTTGGCATAAATCGAATCTGCCACGACATGCGCGACGCGAATGGGCAGCAGACGCCGAAATATAATGTTTCACGGATCAAACGAATTTTCTGAGCACGTTCGGCGTCCCACAGATCCTGTACAATATCACGTCCGGTTGCGGATCGATGAAAAGCCGCTCGTTGATGTCGCGCGAGATCAAGTGGCATCAGTTCCTTCGTTGCAATAATCTGCGAATGACAGTGTGCCAGCGATGCTCCGGCACTGAATCCTTCGTTTCGAAAAATGGCGACGCTGCAAATAGACGACGATTGCATCAACTGTTGCATTCGCGTGCGCCAGGCAGTTAGTGTCTGGTGAATCTCTTCGCACGAAAGGGCGATCATCCGACCTCGACCGTCAGGGCATTCGATAACGACATCGTGTTCTCCGCAGGCAGGCCGAGCGGGAAAAAACGTGGGATTGCAGGTCACATCCTCCGTCGGAATCGGCATCGAAACCGACACGACAGTCGGATAGCGATTCGGGACGACTCGCAACATCCAGCCGGGGCCATTCGGCACAGAATCTTCGGTTCGAATCGCAAAGCGTTCGCCAGGAGTTTCGTGTTCATGACCCTCAGCGAACGGGTCGAGCAATTGATTCAGCAGCGGGTCCGGAAGATGGGCCGAGGGCCGCTGCGAACGCTGCGGAGCGACAATCACCTGCTGGCCAGTGAGGACATCAGTTCGAAATTGCGGACCGGTCGTCGTCATATGATTGGAATCATGCTTCAGGCCGGATTATTAGACGCAAGACTGGTGTTGTGGCGATCGTAGTCACCAGAGCCATCAGCACCATCATCGCAAACAGGGTTGGTGATATGACGCCAAGATCAAGCCCGATGTTGAGCACAATCAGCTCCATCAAGCCCCGCGTATTCATCAGAATCCCGAGCGACGCCGAAGTTCTCCAGTCGAGCCCCGTGAATCGCGATGCGATGAGTGTGCCACCAAACTTGCCGACCGTTGCCACCAGAATGATCAAAGAACAAAACCACCAGTCTGATGACTCTGAGAGCAGGCCAATTTGCGTTCTCGTTCCGGTGTACGCAAAGAAGACCGGAAGGAGCAGAATTGAGACCACGTCCTCCAGTTTTTTCCGAAATGATCGCGCCACGTGGCTGTCATGCGGGATGATGGCACCCAACAGAAACGCTCCGAAAATTGCATGAATGCCGATGAATTCTGTAATCACTGCCGACGCAAGCACGGCCACCAGGACCCAGGCCGTAGCATTGACGGAAAGCTCGGTATTTTTCAAGGGTGCCAGCAAACGGATCATCACCGGACGGGCAAGTCCAAACATGACGCTGATATAGCAGACGGACAAAATGATTGTGATCACGGCACCATACAGATCTGCCTGTGTCACTCCGACGACAAATGCCAACAAACACCAGGCTGTCACATCATCTGCCGCTGCACAACTCAGAGCCATGACTCCCAATTCGGTTTTATCGAGTCGCAGATCCGTGAGAATGCGAGCCAGCACCGGAAATGCCGTAATCGACATGGCGACGCCCAGAAACAGTGCAAAACTGGTGAATGTCACTCCGGCTGGTGCGTAAGTTGAATAAGCGCTCAGTGCCAGCACGGCTCCAAGCAGGAATGGCCCGATGATGCTGGCGTGGGAAATCGCGACCGTGGCCTGAGCCCGCGAATGTAGCAAGCCAGAATTCAATTCAAGACCCACAAGGAACATGTACAAAATGACGCCAAGCTGAGCGAGGATTCCCAGAACAGGTGTGATAGTGGATGGAAACACGAAAACCATGGCATCAGGGGCAAATTGACCAAGGAGTGAAGGTCCAAGTGCAATTCCTGCGATGACTTCACCGATGACGCGCGGCTGCCCGACACGCTGACAGAGAAATCCAAAAATCCGAGCTGCAGAAATGATGGTGACAAGTGCAATCAAGACCTGCGACAACAAGTGCGATTGCGGAATCGACCGGGGTGGACTAGGCGAGCGGGGGGTGTCAATCCCCTGATTGCGCGACAACAAGTGCGATTCTGGAATCTCTCGGGATTCGGTCACCGGCGCATTCGTTGCCAGTGGCTGTGCAGGAAGATTCTCACCAAAGTAACGGATGACAAAAAATATCAAAACGGCGGCGACAAGAAGCAGAGCATAAACAACCGCTAATTGACCAGCATTTGGCAGTTTCTCGCTCGCAGAAACACCACGGAAGTCATTCACCGGTGAACCCTAAAAATCACAGACAGAAAATGCCAGAAACACCTGTGAGCCATGGCAAGTAGACTCGGTTACTTCTGCTCCAGATCGGTTCAATAGCGTGGACTTAATGAGCGGAATGGCGCTAACCCAATACCACTTGATTTATACCGCACGCAGTCGAAATTGACAGTAACCCGAAGCGTCAGCGAGGGCAGGAACTCCCAATTCCTCGCTGACGCTTCGGGTTACTGGAGCCATGTCAAAAATGTGTCATTCTTCGCCGCGTGAAGTATAATCCAGTGTCCCCTTTCGCTCCGCGAAAGTAACGCTGCTTTTGCGGAGCAAAAGGCAACACTGAATCAACGAAAGTCGCAAATCGAATGCCATTGAGCGCTAGCCACGCGAAATACAGCGTATAGAATCCTTCAATTGCTGTCCAGACAATAGTTGTTCTGACATGTCTTGAGTTGGCGATTTGGTTTGGGTCGAACGGGGACTGCGTGAGTCTTGACGAAGGATGCCGCAGAATCACGCTGACTGGACCTGTCCCCGTTTCCGCATTCGATCCACGCGCAACAGGCTGGAAAGGCGCTCTGACGATCCGAATCAGAACGGAGCGGGCGAAGTGAAGGTCGGACGTCTCGCTGGTGGTGGGCGTTTTCTCACATCCGTTGAACCAATGCATGGAACTCAACTGGCAGTTTATGTTCAGGACGAAAACCATAGGCGAAATGGCGACGGAAGATCTGGTCTTGGCCGATCTGACGGGCGATAGTCGTCCTGATATCGTTGCGGGTGGTCGAGCCACTCACAACGTCAAACTGTATGTCAATACGTCGCCGAAGGCCGGACGTTCAAAATAATTAGCACGGCTGGCCAATTTGTGAATTTGTAGACAGGGTGGGACCAGCGGAGCGCAGGCCCACCAGATCGAATGAATGGTGGGCCGGCGCTGTCGCTTGTCCCACCCTACATAAGGCGTAGGTTCACAAACTGGCCGACAGTGGAATAATCGGTGGATATCACCTGATTGAGCAGCGATGACGGAAAACCTGTGTACAATACGCCGCACCATTTTTGTTTCATCCTTCAGTCAAAGCCAGCAGACCTTCTGTGCCACAGACAACCTCTCAGACCGAATTCGCATTGCCAGTCATCGAACTTCAGGCTCCGCCGCGCCGCGCAATCATGGAACTGAACAGCGATGAACTCACGGCATGGCTGGCGTCGTTCGGGCAGCCGAGATTTCGTGCGGGGCAGATTCGGCGCTGGCTGGTACAACGTCGCATTCAGTCATTTGACCAGATGACTGATCTGCCAGCCGAACTCAGAACACAACTGGCGAAGGAATTCAGGTTTTCGCCATTTGAAATCATGCGGCACCAGATTTCAAAGGATGAAACTGAGAAGCTGTTGCTCAGGCTGCAGGACGGCGAGCTTGTCGAATGCGTCCTGATGCGCGATCCCGGTCGACGCACGGTGTGTATCAGCACGCAGGTCGGCTGCGCAATGGGCTGCGTCTTCTGCGCAAGCGGTCTGCTGGGTGTGATACGAAACCTGACGCCGACGGAAATCATCGAACAGGTGCTGGTACTCCATCGGATGATGAAAGATGATGAACGTATTACCAATGTCGTCGTGATGGGTATCGGCGAACCGTTGGCGAATTATCGAGGACTGATGGATTCGCTGACATTCCTCACCGCGAAGGACGGCTTTGGGCTTGGCGCGCGACGAATCACGGTCTCGACCGTCGGGCTCCCGGACAGGATTCGCGAGTTGGCTCGGTCGGGGCAGCAATACAATCTCGCCGTTTCTCTGCACGCACCGAATGATGCGTTGCGGACGGAGATTGTTCCGGTCAACAGAAGCATCGGCATTCAGGAAATTTTGTTGGCGGCGGATGACTATTTTGAGATGACCGGTCGGCGGATCTCCTACGAATATGTACTCATGTCAGGCATCAACGATCAGCCGCAACATGCTGAAGAGCTTGCGTCGCTGCTGCGTGGGCGCAATGCCCACGTCAATCTGATTCCGATGAACGGCGTGTCAGAACTTGTCATGACAGCTCCGCGGGATCCGGACACGCAGCAGTTTCTGGAAATTCTTGAACTTCGAGGCATCACGGCCACTGTCCGAAAACGCAAAGGTGCCGACATCGATGCCGCCTGCGGTCAGTTGAGACTGAATCGTGAACATGATCGCAGCGGTGGAAGCGTTCCTTCATGATCCGTCAGCGGTCTGTTGATCTGAAGGCTCGTCGCACGAAGATGAATGAAGTCCTTGAGCTGCTCAAACAGATGGATGTTCGCCGCAGGGCGGAAGGCAAGGACCCGATGGAGAATCCGGCTCAACTGCATAAATCATTGAAGAACTTCCCGGATAGCCACTTAGATGTTCACACTTTCTTAACAGTTCGTCGGGACGCTTGACTTATAATGACTGTTTTTTGTGGTTTCGATTCAGTCAATCCTTTGTCAAGATACAATTGCTTCTGATGAATTGCCTGATGTCATTTGCCCAACGTGTGACCCTGATTTTACTCGCTGTGTGCTCTGCTGCACCATTGTTTGGGCAGGATTTTCCCGCTCTGGAACTTGTAGGAACCGCTACAATTCCTGGTGATGCGGCTGACCTGTCCGGAGACTCGGCGCTGCTGGAAAATGGTGAGCCTCGAAATCGTCTCGGCGGTTTCTCCGCGCTGGACTACTCCGGAACCGGAAACCAGTTTGCCGCGCTGTCTGACCGCGGACCAGACGATGGCGCTGTCGGGTATCCTTGCCGTGTGCAAACTCTGGAGATTCTGATTCAGCCTGGGAAATCTGAATCGGTCACTGCCTCCGTTGTCCGGACAACGCTGTTTACCGACAGCAGGGGCCGTCAGTTGACTGGTTCGTCCGCTGCGATTGAGCCAATCGGTAGTATCGCGCACCGCTTCGATCCCGAGGGCTTTCGTTTCGGGCCCATGGGAAGAATGTTTGTTTCGGATGAGTATGGTCCTGTACTGCTTCAGTTCGCCGCCAGTGGCCGTGAAATTTTTCGATTCACACTGCCTGAACATCTGCAGGTGCGGCATCCGTCTCCGGATCGTCTGATGGAAGTTCAAGTCAATGACAAGGGCCGCGCTTCCAATCGAGGCATGGAGGGGTTGGCTGTTTCAAGAGACGGAAAAAGCCTGGTTGGCTTGATGCAAAGCCCATTGCTTCAGGACGCTGAGCGAACGGACGATGGCCTTGTCTCCGGCCGGAATTGTCGTTTGATTCAGATCGACATCGAAAATGGACGCACTCAGGAGTTTGTCTATCAGCTGGAAAGTGTGAAAAATGGCAACAGTGAAATTGTTGCCTATGCTCCCAATCAATTCCTTGTGCTTGAACGTGACAGCCTTGCTGGCAACAAAGCCGCTTTTCGAAAACTGATACATATCGATGTCACAGGAGCTACAGATGTATCAGATCGCGACCAGTTGCCATCGGGAGACCTGCCTGCGGAAATTGTCCCTGCGGCAAAAAAGATTTTCCTCGATTTGCTGGATCCTCAATGGGGCCTTGCAGGAGAATCCATGCCCGAAAAACTCGAAGGCCTGACGTTCGGCCCGCAACTGCCTGATGGTCGAAGTACTCTGCTTGTGGGATCAGACAATGATTTCGAATCGAGAGATCCATCAGTGATCTGGGTCTTTGCCTTACGTCGTTAACCCCCTCATCCGGCCTGTCGGCCACCTTCTCCCCCTTGCCAAGGGTAGAAGGGACCTCGATAAAGCCTCAGAAAACACCACGATAAAATGCGTCACGGCGTTGCCCGGAGGCGCTGCATCTCTCGCGTTCAAAAAAGTTACCCAAAAGCCCGATGCCTTTATAAATTCTTAACAATCTGCGTGAACACTGCCGCTGTCGATGGTCGGCAATCAAGCCTGATTGGCTGGCACCTTCCAAATTACAGGTTCAGCAGGAAATTAGCATCGTGAAGAGAGTACTGATCGTGTTGTTAACATTCGGGTGTGGCTCGCCACCGGCCGATGTGCCAAAGGCAGAACTGCATCTGTTTAGCGGAATTGTTCAGGTCGATGGGAAACCTGCGAATGGCGCGCAGGTGTCGATGCATCCGGTGGAAAATTCGACTCTGGGAGTCGTGACACCGAACGGCGTAACAGACGAAAACGGTCTCTTTGCGCTGACGACATACAAGCCGGCGGACGGCGCACCGGCGGGAAAATACAAAGTCACAGTTTCCTGGTCGGATGTTACCAATGCAACGTCCAGTGAGCCCGAGACGGGCCCCGAGAAGCTTCCAAAGAGGTATCAGGACCTAGCATTATCAGGGCTTGAGGTGGAAGTGAAAGCCGGTGTCATGGATTCGCCGGTCCTTGAACTGACATCACGCTGAAGAGAAAAAAGTAAGGCTCGGTCTGTGACCCATCCAGATTGAACAGTCAACGGCCTGCTGCCGCACACTCAAAGACTGTGTCAGTCATCGAAACATCAAAGCTCAAGTGGTTTGGGCTTGATCAAAAGTTGTCAAGAGTTGTCAAAGGAAGTTCATTATGTTGGTTCAGAAGAGAAAGACGTCCGTTCGGGGTTTCACCCTGATTGAGTTACTTGTCGTGATCGCGATCATCGCGATCCTGATCTCATTGTTGCTGCCAGCCGTTCAGCAAGCCCGAGAAGCGGCCAGAAGAACCCAGTGCAAGAACAATCTTAAGCAGCTTGGACTGGCCCTTCACAATTATGAGTCAACCTACGGCATGTTTCCTCCAAGCCGCATCAATCTCACGGCCCCGATTTTTCAGCAGACATGGAGCGTGATGATTCTGCCGTACATTGAGCAGTCCAATATGTATTCGCAATACAACTTCAATACGAACTGGTACGACACAGTTAACGATGCAACGACGACGGTCCAATTGCCCGCATTCGTCTGCCCATCGACGGCATCCGGTCGCTCGCTTCCCACAACTGCCTTGTATTCAGCGCTCACAGGTGGTTCGCGTTCTGATCAGCCGATTTGGGGTTACAGCGACTACGGTTCCGTCAACGCCGTTCGAAATGCCTACATTGTCGCCAGCGGCCTTCCCTCGATTGGGACAAAGGATGCAATGGGTGGTCTTGGACGAGGCCCCGGTGGTACACGAATTCGTGATATTTTGGATGGCACGTCAAATACTATGCTGATCGCAGAAGATGCTGGCCGTCCCAGCCAGTACATCGGGCGTCGGCCAGACAATAATCCACGAGTTGGAAATGTCGCTGTCGGAACTCCCTACACAGCGGATGGGTGGGGCTGGGCTGATATAAACGGTGGCTTCAGCGTTGACGGTGCGAACACGGCCGGTCTCCAAAACAACACCAGCAGCAGTGGGACAACAACGATTCTCGGAACGTGCTCAATGAACTGCACAAATGACAGCGAAATGTACTCCTTCCATATCGGTGGCGTTCAAACTCTGCTGGGGGACGCCTCAGTCCGATTCCTCAGTGAAAACATTTCCGGCGCAACTCTGGTTGGCTTGATTACCCTTCGAGGCGGCGAAGTCAGCGGCGAATTCTGATTCAGCCTTTCAGGGAAAATCGCTAACCTGAAGAAGAACAGCATACACATAATCCGACATAATCCGGGGACGCAGCTCATTCATCAATGATTGAGTTGCGTCCCCTTTTCCATTCGTGATTGATGCAATACGCATCGCAAACGCACTATTGTGTCAGCTCAATAGCTCGTGACAATGAAATTAAAAAATCTTATAAATAAAACATTTTTCCCACTTCACTATCAAGTTTAAAAACTTTACACTCAATTGGTGATGATGCGTCCATCGTTTTTCCAATCAGCCAATATTTGATTGCTGTGTTCACTGAGAGATTGCGTGTTCGGTGGATGGCATGGTGTCGTTTGTTTTATGTTCTTCAGAAAGGGGTTTGATTATGTTGTGTTTCTCTGCAAATTCTCGTTATCGGCAACGAGGGTTTACGTTGATTGAGCTGCTGGTGGTGATCGCCATCATCGCAGTCCTGATTTCGTTGCTGCTGCCAGCCGTGCAGCAGGCTCGTGAGGCAGCTCGCCGCACACAGTGCAAGAACAATCTGAAACAAATTGGATTGGCTTTGCACAACTACCATGACACGTACAACTCGTTTCCGCCAGGCTGGGTGTATGATCAAAACAGGGTTGCGGGTTCTTTCACCGGAAACGGCTGGGGCTGGAATGCGTTCCTGCTGCCGATGATGGATCAGGCGAACATCTACAGCACGATCAATTTCTCGCAAGGCTTCGGTGGTGGTTTGACTGCCGCCGGTACCAATGGCAGTGTGGGTGCTGGCAATATGGTGCTTGGCCCGGAAATCAACCAGATACCTTCTTTGCGTTGTCCGAGTGATCGAGGACTTCCGATGGCGACAGCTCGGCGGCACGCTGGCAACGGCGGTGGCGGAACTGCAGGAAATGGAGTTACAGCAAACAATGACCTTTGTGTGTTCGGAGCCCGCTCAAATTATCTCGGAGTCAACGGTGCAATTACTTCCGACGTAACAGCTGGAGGCTGCCAGTCAACTTTGCAGGATTGTACTGCCGGATTTACGCTTGGCAGGATCGGCGGAACTTTTGGAGGAAATAGCAAGACTGGTTTACGCGACATGCTTGATGGTAGCACAAACATCATTGTGATTGGCGAAAGGCGTTTCAAGGAAGTCACGGGAAGCCGCGTTGGCACCTGTGGGGTTTGGGCTGGTCTGCGGCAGAACATCACAACCACGACTGACCCTCAAGTGGCAAACTCATTCCAGTTCGTCGTTGGCAACACAATCCAGAAGATCAACACTCTTCCGGGTATCGTGCTTAACTCGCAATCGTTTTATGAAGGTTTTGGCCTTGGCAAGGGCGTCGTCGATCCTTCATGGCATGTATTTTCCAGCGATCACTCTGGTGGGGCGCAGTTCTGTCTGGGTGACGGCTCAGTTCGTCTGATCAGCGAAAATGTTGATGCGACGACCTACCAAAACCTTGCAAAAATTGCCGATGGTGGCGTCACTGGCGAATTCTAAATCTTATTTTGTAATGTCTGGCTTTTTTGCCCAACTTTTTCAATTCATCAGTCAGAAGGATAAATTATTATGTTAAAGGCTTCGATAATCCGACGACGCAGTCGCGGATTTACCTTGATTGAACTACTTGTGGTGATCGCGATCATCGCGGTCTTGATATCCCTGCTGCTTCCCGCAGTTCAGCAGGCCCGTGAAGCAGCTCGCAGGACGCAATGCAAGAACAACCTGAAGCAGATCGGGATTGCGTTTCACAATTATCACGACACGTTTGGCACGTGGATGAATTTTAACGTCGTTAACTATAGTGGCACTTCAGCAGCACCAGGCACCGTAGCTAATGCGTATGGCTGGGTGATGCCGATTCTGCCAGGACTGGATCAGGCCAATGTCTACCAGGCGTACAATAAAAATCTGCCTCCGTGGGACCCGAGCAATGCGGCTGCGGTCTCCGCTGTGATTCCGGCGTTTATCTGTCCAAGTACACCGCGTGGGGCTAATTCAGCGTCAATCTCACTGACGGCTGCAGAAGCCGCAGCTTTGACTGGTGCAGCTTCGCAAGGTGCAATCACGATGACAGGTGGCGTGCTCGACTACATCTCGTTTGATAAAAGTAACAACAGTTACAACAACACGGCCGGGGCGGCTCAGGGATATTATCAGACCGGAAATCGCAACGAAGGTCCGCTGGGTGAGTTTACCCAGGCTCGTTACAATGGTGATGCCTCTTCTTACAGTGATCGGTTGCTAACACTGAAAATCTCCGACATCCGGGACGGAACATCGAATACAATGCTGATCGAAGAAGTGGCTGCACGTGATTTTCTCTATGCTAAGGGTGGCAAGCGGCAGAGTCCGATAGTTCAGGCGCTTACAGATATGGCATTTCGACAGGAGAGGAACGGCGGTGCGTTGTGGGCGGATTTCTTTGTACAGACACGGCCTCAGAGCACAACTTATGATGGTATCCCGAATCAAACAACCGGGGCTTTGATGACTGGAAGCTGCTTTATAAACTGCACGAATAGTCGAGCATATGGTACGGGGGGATACTCGTTCCATTCTGGAGGGATTAATGTCCTGCTGGCTGACGGAAGTCAAAGAACCATTAGTGAGAACATTAGCGGAGTGACCTATAGGTCATTAATTAGCCGCGACGAAGGTGACCCAGTGGGCGACTACTGACAGCAAATCAGCCGGTAACGATGGTACTGGTTAGTAACAGCGGTAAGAGGTTATTGATTTAATCTCTTACCGTTTTTTTCAATGTCCCCGCTTAATCATTTTGCAATACGGTACTTGGGAGAGTTGTATGGCGCGACGTCTGTCTTTAATTCTGGTTTTACTTCCCTTGGCATTTATCTGCGGTTGTTTTGGAGGTGGTCCAATGCCAAAAGACGTTAAACCAACATTCCCTGTCACGGGTATCGTTAATATTGATGGTAAGCCGACGAAGGACGTTCAGTTGTATCTGCCCGCGCCTGGCACCGAAGTTACATCCGATCAGTCAACGCCAATTGTAAGTGCGCCGGCAGCCTCTACTGACGAGAATGGGAAGTTCGCATTTAGCACTTATTTCCAAGGTGATGGACTTCCAGAGGGGGATTATGTCATCGCGTTTTACTGGACGGGTGGTGTGATGCCTAATCTCATGATTATCCAGGACGCAGAGCCAAAACTGATTCCGATTGCGGAGACGTTCAATCAAAAATACGGTTACCTCAACCGATCTGAGATCAAGTTCAAGGTCGAAGGTGGAAAATCTCTTGATCTGGGTGTTCTTGAATTGACAACAGCAAAATGAACACAGCTGCGACCGACGTTTTGTGGTCTGCCCGAATGCGTTCTTTTGAAGTGGTCTGAAACTGGGAATTTCCCCCACCCTGCGACTATGAATGGCCGTTCCCGGCGTTATACCGCACGCGGTCATGAGTGAGAGAATTGGCATAGGGGTAGGGAAGACCGTTTAATCCGGTCTCCCCTCCCTCCAAACCGTACGGGCGGTTTTCCCGCATACGGCTTTCCAGTCAGTAGTTGCCTGCGACGGATTGATCGAAACGAA
>CANJQC010000028.1 GCA_947476295.1 Planctomycetaceae bacterium
GAACTTGGGTCAGTGAAAATCTGGGCACAACGCTCGCCTCAAAGCGACAAACCGCCTAAGCCCAATTCAAAACAGCCGCATGATCATGCACAAAACAAAAACCTGATTTTTACTACGTTCATCAGGACAGTCCGAGGCTGTTCGCAGTGCGGCGCTTTCGCGGCGTTCGGATCGGCGGCGATGACGCGGAACTTGATTTCGCCGGTCGATAGTTTACCGACAAACGGTTCGATGCGTGCTTTGTTCTGCAGTCGTTGAATGAGTCTGGCCAGAACATCAGGAGAGTTGTCGATGAGAAAGTCATGCAGCTCGCCTTGTTGCGGAGGCTCTCCGAACAGATCCTGAGTGACTCGACGAAGCAGTTGTTCCCGGCCTGCTTTATGCACAATGCAGGAGAGCCACCGGCAACGGTTCAAGAGACCGGCGGCAAGCGGGGTGTTGTTTTAGTCACTCGGATCAAGTTTTCGTTTAACGGCAAGCCGCAGGCGACTGTTTCCATGAACGCCGACGCCTGCGGCTTGCCGTTAAACGATTAAATCAATAGACGGCTAATGCCGTGCCGCTCACGGGGAAAAGGCCATTGGCCATTCAGGATTCGAGATTTCAGATTCTCTCTACGTCGTCCCCATGAGTTCTCTCACGGCGTTACCGATGTCCGGTTGTCTCATCAATGATTCGCCCACGAGTACTGCCCCGATACCTTCGGACCGCAGGCGCTGGATGTGTGCATTGGTGCTGATGCCGCTTTCACTGACGAGCAGCACGTCGTCGGGGATTTGTTGCTTGACCTTGAATGTGTGTTCCAGCGACGTTACGAAAGTCCGCAGGTCTCGGTTGTTGATACCCAGGAGTTTCGTTCCTGTCGCCAGCACGCGCGGAACGTTTTCTAGGTCGTACAATTCTATGAGCGCGTCCATGCCCAGACTGTGAGCGTATCCATACAGGTCGTGTAATTGAGCATCATCCAAGCATTCTGCGATCAGCAACACGCAGTCGGCACCAGCAACGCGCGCTTCGGCAATCTGATAGCGGTCAATGATGAATTCCTTGCGCATCACCGGGATGCGCACGATCTGGCGGATGTCACGCAGATAGTCGAGGTGTCCCTCGAAGAAGTGTTCGTCCGTAAGCACGCTCAGGCAGGTGGCTCCGGCGACTTCGTACTGACGAGCAATCGTGACAGGATCAAAATCTGGACGAATTATTCCGGCGGACGGCGACGCTTTCTTGACTTCTGCGATCAAGCCAGGGCGTTCTGCGGATTTCAAAGCTGCCAGGAATCCTCGCACTGGTGGCGCCGACGGGATTCGGGCTTCGAGGGACTCAAAAGCCACTCGATCGCGCGCAGCGGCAATTTCCCGGTGCTTCTGGGCAAGGATTTCGTCAAGAATGGTCGACAAGGGATGGACTCCGCGTTCTGATACTCGACGGGATGGTATTGTGATCATGGATGCTGGTCGAGGCTCTGTGACAAATTGCTAGGCAATCGCCGTCAAATTACGTCCGCTGAGTCAAACGGTATCCACGGAACTCTCTGTTACCCTCCTTTGAAGCTGCCGCATGATGTCACTTCTGAACCCGATTCTTGCTCAGGCCGCGGCCGCACCGGAAGAAGTCACTGTCGGCGGAATCATCACCGCGATTATGTTTGTAATGACCGCCTTGGGCAGCATGGCGATGATCGTCGCCTGGGTTATTCGTTATAGCCAGACGGGACATGCATTGCCCGCAGCTCAGCGCGGTGTGCTCCGAGTTCCGTTGCCACTCACGCTCGTTGCTATTTTCCTGTCCGTTCTGTTCACGCTGCTTGTGCTGGTTTCGTCGTTCAGCGTTGATCCTGCGACCGCTGTGAACATCGTCGTGGACGGTAATCCAACTGAAGCAGAAAAAGGTCCCGCCGACAGTGACGCCGGTGGAGACGAAAAGCAGGCGGAGGCAACCGAGACAGAAACCGAAGCCTCTTCAGACACCAACGGAAAAGACACCACAACGTCGGCCAGGTCGCCGGGCATCAGCCCTGCTAAGATGCAGAACGCTCTGATTCAGACAATCGCGATGGATCTGATGCTGCTGCTGGCTTTTGGTGCCGTGGTCCTGGTGGCCAGCCAAGCCGGTCGAGTGTACCTGAAGAAATCAACGGATCAGCATCGCAAGCCGACAACTGGTACCCTTACGATACCTCGTCAGCGAGACCGCACGGCTGGTGTCGGGATGGGGTTCGGCTCACCGTGGCCTGATCTGGACGATGCTTCTTTCATCCCGCAGATGCCGGGCTACGACATTTTGGGAAATAGCGTCGTGTACGATCCGGAACGAAATGCGAACGAAATCGTCTCGGAACCGACAGCGTTGCCGAAACCTTCAGCATTCAATTCTCACCAACCGCCACTGAATTCGGCGGATCACAATCCATTTGCTGTCGTGCTTGAGGGCGAACAGTTCGGGACCGATCCCAATGCCACCATCCCCACCGCAGATGAACCGTGTATTGAGGATGAGCCATTTTCGTTTACCCGGGAATTGCGTTTTGCAACAGAGGTCTTTCTGGCAGCTTATCTTCCGACGGCGGCTATGAAGTTACTCATCGTGCTCATTTCTATGAGCATCGCTGGTGAGCCACCAAAGTCGCATCCGTTTCTGGAGATGCTTGAGGCCGGTGTCAGCGTGTCAATGATTGCCGTGATCCTGATCATGGCCGTGTTCGTGGCCCCGATCGTGGAAGAATTACAGTTTCGTGTCGTCGTTTTGGGAGGCATCGCGCAGCTTGGTCGGCCAAAGCTGGCCTTGATCGCATCTTCGATGCTGTTTGCATTCGCTCACGGGTTTCCCGATTCAATCGCCCTGATCCCGCTGGCTTTCGCACTCGGATACACCTACCTCCGCCGCCGCAGCTATGTGACGGTGATGCTCGTTCATTTCCTGTTCAACGGCTTCAACATGGTCTTGGCCCTGGTTGCGCTGCTGTGAGCGGAACAGAGCCTTCCGTTTTTCCACACCGCTCATCAGTCCGACTTGACCATGCGTCTCTCGCGATGAATCTTGAACTAACTTTTGGGATTTCCGCTGCGGACAGAGTTTTTTCCTGCTGCCCTCCGCGCAACTTTCGCAGATTCCCGCCTTCTTGTCTTTGACGTAACCGGACTGGAGAGCCAGCATTCCCGGAAGAATAAGACTCTTCGTCGCAACTGTTTTCTCAGTAGCAATCGTTTCCGCCGATACGATGACAGGGCTTCGTTCCTTTACGCACGATTGCGTGATGGATTCGAAGAGGGGTAAGGCTAGGTTCTGGAAGGCGCGTGATATGTATCAGAAACATAAACTCATCTGCACCGGTCTGTCTGTATTCTTTGCGGCCACTCACGCTGGCTGTGCCGGGAGCGGCCTGAAGAATATGTTTACAAGAAACGAGACCGATGGATATCATTCGCTTGACGAACTGTCAGTCGAAGAACGAGCAGTCGCCGAGGCCGAAAAATCTGAAGACGAAGAAGGGGCACCGACAATGGTGGCTCGACTCGCATCGTGGCGTCCGTTCGGCAAGGCTGAGCCGGATGAGGAACCGGATGAGGAAGAAGTGTCTGCGTCCGGCGAAGCTCTGACTTCTGAAAGTGACTCGGACCAGACCGCCAAGAGCCCACGCCTTCTGGGTCGGGCCTTTTCAAAGCGAGATTCTGTCGAGCCAGATCCATTTCTGGGTACGGAACCAAATCGATCCGATGGTCCTGAGTTTCCAGCGTTCAAAACCGCAGCCGATCAGAAGATAGCGAAGACCGACAACAAGCCGATCGAAGCGGATGATGAGTCTTCGACTGAGCCCGATCCGATACCGGACGACAGCAAAGACGGTGACACCGATGCTGTTGCTTTGGGGGCTTCGCGAGAACCCAGTTCCGCCAGCAGCAACAGCGAAGATGAAGACAACGCACTTGCAAAGCGATTTGAAGACCATTTCCTGCTGAACTCAGTTGGGACGATGGCGAAAACCGAAGCCAACGCGACTGCGGCCGGGACGGATCTAAAGCAGAAAGCCGCAACCGCTGCGAGGATGGCTGAGTCGAGAAAACGTGATCGCTCAAGCATTGCCGATCGCCAAATCGATGCGTTTGAGAAACTCCTGGCAGCCGATCCTGACCACAATGGAAAGAATTCCGGATTCCGCCGTAACCCCGAAGCCACACCGTTGAAAACTTCGGACAACAATGATTTGAAATCAGAAAACTCGCACGACGCATTTGATCAGCTCGTGGGTGCAGAAGGCAGCGCCGCCAGCCGCGAGGCATCTCATATGACACACAAAGCTACACTGAGTCCAAAGGAGAGCGCTGCCGCGATGAACATCGAAGTGGCCGACGCAGAAGCACTCTTCGGAGCGGCAGCCGCTCGTCAGGATATTCGCACGCAACACGCTGAAGATGCACCTCGTTCTAAGCCGGCGGGTCACGACCTGGCTCGTTCCGGCACCTCGTCGCAGACATCGGACAGTTCGGATAGATTCCAGTGGAACGAGTCAAGACAAGCTAAGCCAGGATCTGAACCTGACAGCAACCGTGAGGACGTCTCAAGTGCCTTTGCGCGTCACTCACAAGGTAACTCGGGTGCCGACAAACAACGCCGTCACGACACGGCATTCGGTATACCAACTGTGTCTGCCGGAGATGTTGATGGCGAAGATCGTTCGACTGTGGAAGGGGCAGACATTCGTCTGAGCAACGCATCGGCCTCCGCTACCGGCCATAGAATTGTCACAGCAAACTACGGAACGGTTCACGCCTGCCCTGTCACTCCGCCCGTCTCAACAGAAATCCCGGCGGTTGGCGATACCCACTTTACTGCGGCTCCTGTCGCGCCGGTTTCCGACGCGGAATCCAGCGGCGAAGTTGTTTCCGCGGCAACTCGGCCAGGGCTTGTGCAGTCATTCTCAACACGTAACTGGCTGCTGCTTATCGGTGGCATTATCGTCATCGCCCTGCTGTTCGCGCCAAGCCGCACAAAACCTCTGACTATGAATGGCCGACCGGTAAACGGCTAGTAGAATACCGGAATTTTGATCAGGACTCTCAGCTGAGGGCACAGTGCGACGTAGAGTTGCCATCATGAGCCGCGACGTATTTGTGGTCGCTCGGCAGCACTATGAGACAAAATCAGCTGGCCAACCATTCCGCGTCGCCGGAATTGCAGCAGGAGTTTCCTGATGACTCAAGATCCCTGGAGCCGTCCAACGATCGATGACCTTCGCCGAATTCTTGAGAGCATCGGAAAGGTGAATGTTTCGAACAACCGCGCTAACGAGCGTCTTGAACTGTCGGTGCCCGCAGAAATTCGTACTCAGCGTGGCAACACCATTGCTGCGATGACGCGTGAAATCAGCCGCACAGGAATCGGCATGCTGCATCGCGGAGCTGTCACGCCCGGCGATGTCATCGTCCGGATGGCCAGCGACACCCGTGAATTCCAGTACAATGTCCGCGTCGAATGGTGCTCGCCCTGCGACAACGGCATGTTCATGAGCGGTGGCCGGTTTCTGCCGAATTCGACAGACACCTAGCCCGCTGCATGTTGAGCTGTCGTGGCTGGTTTCCAGTCGATCAATTGCAGCTCCACTTTGTTGAAGCCACGAAACGTGTTGATCACCGGTGCGAACGTCACTGAGAATGGCCCGACCGTCGATTGCAGTTGTTCGGCCCAGTCACCCCGACCGAACGCAACACCGCGCATGGTAGTTCCCTGCTGACGGACTTTGATCGCCAGATGTCGATCACCTTCGCCCATCGTCTTCGGTGGTTCAGCCAGCTCAACGCGCGACGCGACGAAACGTGGCTGAGGATTCTCCTGACCAAACGGGCCCAATCGTTCGAGTTCGCGCACGGCGGGAAAAGTGACCTCCGAAAGCAGTACTTCGGCATCGATTCGAAGCTCCGTGTCCGCAGCCGTGGGATGAAAATTCTCCGCTGCCCAGGACGCCAGCGTTTCTCGCACATCACCAATTGCGGCAGCTTTCAATCGCACGCCGGCAGCCGCTTTGTGACCACCGAAACTGACGACATGTTCGCGACATGATGCAAGGCCCGCATACAGATCAAAGCCTGCCCACGAACGGCCTGATCCCTGTCCTGTTCCATCGTCGCGCAAAGCAATCAAAACCGTCGGCTTGCCGAATTCTTCCGTCACGCGACTGGCGACGATCCCAATCACGCCGGGATGCCAGTCGTGATGCGCGAGGACAAGCGTCTTGTGCTTCTCCCATTCCGGATTTTCCACCACCATCTCTCTGGCCTGTTTCAGAATTCGTCGCTCAACTGTTTTGCGATTGTTATTGAGCGTGTCCAGATATTCCGCCAGCTTTGTGGCACGTTCGCCATTTTCGGTCGTGAGCAATTCCACAGCCAGCCGAGCTTGACCCAATCGACCTGCCGCATTGATCCGTGGCCCCAATCCAAAACCGATATCATCCGCCCGAAGTTCCGGCTTGTCGAACAAACCTGCCACGCGCATTAACGCTTTCATTCCCAGCGAAGACTGTTCGCGAACCGTCTGCAGACCATAACGGACGATGACTCGATTTTCTCCCAGCAGTGGGACAACGTCGGCGACGGTCCCGAGGGCAGCCAATCCCACGGCCTGCTTGAGAAATTCCTTCATTCTCGGGCTGGCTTTCTTCCCATCGCCCAGTCGCTGGCAGATCGCCCACGCCAGTTTGAAAGCGACTCCCGCACCACAAAGTTCACCAAACGGATAAGTGGATCCTGGCAAGCGAGGATGGACGAGTACCAGCGCGTCCGGAAGCCGGGAACCGATCGTGTGGTGATCGGTGATGATCAGATCGAGGCCTATGGATTTCGCCATGGCGGCTTCTTCAACACTCGCGATGCCACAATCGACGGACACGACTAGTCGCCGCGGATCTTCTTCGTGCAGCGCCTGCAGAGCAGCGATGTTGAGGCCGTAGCCTTCGTTCATGCGACAGGGAATATAATAGTCAACCGTCGCGTTGCTCAGCTGCAGACAGTGCCACAGAATGCTGGTGCCCGTGACGCCATCGACGTCATAGTCTCCGTAAATCGTGATGCGGCGTTTGTCCTGAATTGCCTGAACGATCAAATCGGCAGCCGTGTTGACGCCGGGAAGTTCAGACGGATCGTGCAGGTCGCTGAGCTTCGCGTCGAGGAACTCCCGAGCCGAATCCACCTGTGAGATGCCTCGCGCGATGAGCACCTGAGCCAGCAGCGGAGAAACTTTCAACTGCCCGCACAGACGACGTATGCCCGCTTCATCGTGCGGATGAAACGTCCATTTTCTTTCCACGCGCTTCGCTCCCTCTTAACTTGACTGACGAATCCGAGTTGTAGTGTAGTGCGCAAGAAGGCTGGCGTGAATTGACCGCCAGCAGCGTGGGCCATTGGCTTCCAGCCTGCCAGATTTCTTAGGAAGTTTACAATCCTTAAGAAATAAATTGTGAATGCCGCGCTTGCAGTGGCCATCGGTTCGGCTAGGTAAGCTTAGTCATGGTGTCATTCAGAATGTCGAAGAAACCCTTGAGGCTTGCCTTCGTACTTTTCTCTCATCGGGGTTGAGCCGAATGCGATAAACCTGCCTGCGACTTACCTGCGCTCCTATACGGCAGAACACCACCGCGTCCTAAATCTGTTTGACAAGAGATAATGCGTAAAATGAACACTCTGCGATGTTTAGTGGAACTTTTAGTTATCGGATGATTCTGCAGATAAAATCGAGCAAACACGAAACGCTTGAAATCACGGCTCGCTCCAAAACTAGCCGATGTTCTTGTCGTTAGTCATTAGAGAAACAGGAGTCTCTACAATGTGGAACAAGGTTGTTTCCAATGGGCGTTTGGGTGCGTTTGCACTTTTCCTCTCCCTTTCGGGCTGCACAGCGCTCAGCGACTGTAAATACGAAGTTGGGCAGAAAATCCGGACGCATCAGGCATGGCATGAATTCGATGGTTGCCATTCTCAGTGCTTTACCGGCGACTACAGAAACGGCTGGAAAACCGGTTATTACGACGTCGCCACCGGCGGTGAAGGTCGCCCGCCGGTAATCGCCCCTAAAAAATACTGGAAGCCACCGGTGTTTGTTGAATATGACCCCTCGCGACGCGACGATTGGTACTGTGGCTTTCAGGACGGTGCCGCCTGTGCGAAGTCCCAGCCGGACCATCACTATCTGCAGGCTTATCTGTCCCCTCGAACCTGCTGCCCGGTGCAGTCCGCTTCTTATCCTGAGGTCTTTGAAGAGCCAGCGGATTTTCCTCTCGAGCATATCCACGGAGATGCGGCCCTCGATACCGCACCAACTGAAGGTAGTGCAGCACCAGTCGAAACCGCACCGGTCGAAGCCGCACCAGTGCAACTAGGGCAGCCTGATGCGGAGCAGCCAGCGACGGAACAGGCACCAGATCCAGCACCAGCTCCAGAAGCCGCAGAAATCTACGAACAAGATCCTGAACCAGCGAGTACTCAAAACGCGCCCTCAGCAAATTCGACTCCTCGCCAGCGGCTCGTCAGACAGTATCAGGAGCAACAGCAACAGCAGGCAAAAGTTGTCAGCGACTCGCGGTTGCAACAGTTGGTGCTGAATGCTGGCCAGCCATCTGCGGACACTGGTTTTTGATGTCATAGCGAAAGTCGGCATTCAATTTTAAATTCAAACTCGGTAGTCATCAGGGTTCGACTCACGCGACGGCAGGACAGCCATTTCGGGATGAATCCAGACAATCTCTCAGGCGATCATGTGTTAACAGTTCCGCCGCTTCGGCTGGCACTGCATCAAGGATGATACGAATGAACAACGCATCTTTCTCCGGAAAACTAACGGCATTTCTTGTCAGCAGCTTTGGGGCGCTCACGCTGGTGTCCTCCGTCGGATGCCATGCGATCACGGATGTGCATCAGTCCATTCCGGCCAGCAGGTTGCCTGGTGAGCTCTGCACAGAGCCACGCGAAGGTCGATCCGTGTTTCCCTTCACGGCGCTGGGACAGGAAAAACCAAAGGCCCACATGATTGGTGCGGGAGACCAGTTGAGTATCTACGTGTTCGGTGTCGTTCCTCCCGGCGTGGACGAGACGCCTGTGCTGCAAAGGACACAGCCCGTCAATCAGCGTTATTATCCGCCGAATGGCAGCGTGATTGGTGCTACCACCGGCCTGCCTGTCGAAGTCGATCATACGGGCAGTGTGGAGTTGCCTCTGGTGGGAAGAATTGAGTTAGCTGGACTGACCGTGCCGGAAGCCACCGAAGCCATCAAAAAGGTCTACCGCGATAAGAAGATCACCAAAGAAGACACAGAACGTGTGCAGGTGTCACTGATCTCTGCGCGCGTGCATCGCATCGTTGTGCTTCGGGAAGACACACCCACAACGTCGGTCGCACTTGTTCAGCCAGGAGTGATGGATCGGATTCATCGTGGCTCTGCTGACGTGGTGGACCTGCCGGCCTACGAAAATGACCTGCTCCATGCCCTCGCCGTCACGGGAGGACTGCCAGGTACCGATGCCGCCCGCGAAATCTGGATTTTTAAACGCAGTGGACTTCAGGATCCTCACGCCATCTGTGCTGAAGAACTTCAAGCACAAACAGCCAACTATGTAGAAGGCGAAGCCTGCGACAACCAGGTCGTGCGGATTCCTCTGACAGGCAGCCCTGGCGAAGGGTTGCCTTTCACACAGGCGGACATTCAGCTTGACAACGGAGACGTGGTCTACGTACCTCGCCGCGATGAATACTTCTACATCGGTGGTCTGATCACTGGTGCCAAGATTCCGCTGCCGCGGGATGAGGACATTGATGTGATCGAAGCGATCGCTCTGGCCAATGGTGCGGTGGGTGGTCCACTGGGTCAATCAGGTCAAGCACTGGCTGGTGGCACACCCGGTCACATGGTGCGGCCAACACGGGTGATCATCCTGCGAGAAATGCCGGACGGACGGCAACTGCCGATTCGAGTCGATCTGGCTCGCGCCATGACTGATCAGAAAGAACGCATCCTGATCCAGTCGAACGACGTCGTAATGCTGCAGTTCAAACCGCATCAGGCGGTGGCTAACGGAGTTCTTAACTTCGTCGGTCTCAGCTTCCTGATCAATCCGGGAAAATAGTTGGCCCTGAATGACTGAAGAAACACAAGAGGACGCGATGAATCTGGATAGATTTCATCGCGTCCTTTGTCGTAAGTTCCGTCCGTGGTTCGCGATCAACCTCAGGTATTCTTAATCCCTTTTCGTGACGCTTTAATCCGAGCGGCAGCATCGACGCCGTTTCCAGCGCGATCCGCAGAATAGTATGATCCGTAGTAGCCGCGACGTTCGAAACCGTCACCGCTGCCGTAGGTGTTGACCACGCAGCCAAGCAGATTTGCCTTGGCCGCCCGCAGCGTCTCCACTGTCTCCGTGACCTGCTGCCGAGAATCATTTGAAGATCGCACAACCAACAGTATACCATCGGATTTCTGTGCGACAATGATGGGGTCAGCGACGGCAAGGACTGGGCCGACATCAATCATCACCAGTTGAAAGCGTTCCTTCAAAGTTGCCAGAATTCGATCAAAGCTTTCGCCCTGCAGAAGCTCCGATGGATTTGTGACTCCTGCGCCTGCTGTGATCAGCGACAGATTTGGGACACCCGAAGGAACAACAACATCACCAACAGTTGCCGTTTCTTTCAGCAAATCGGACAGTCCAGCGGAAGCTGGCACACCGAATCGCTTGTGGAACGTTGGCCGACGCATGTCCGCTTCGATCAGTACAACACTCATGTCCAGTTTAGCAAATGCCGCCGCCAAATTCGCAACAATTGTGGACTTACCGTCCTGGGGTAACGGACTGGTGGCCGACAGGATTTTCAGACGCCCTTCTCGCACGTCGCCAATTAACAATGTCCGCAGGATGCGGAACGATTCTCCATCTGGCGAATTATCCGGAACAATTGGAAGCTTGCCATCGGTTTTCATGTGCCCGACCCGCATCAGAAGTGGAATCCCGATCGCACTGTCAATTTCTTGCGAGGTACGGAATCTATTATCCTGCTGGTCGTTCACGACTCCGAAGAACAGGCCCGCCATGAGTCCCATCATCAGGCCGCCAATTCCGCACAGACTCAATTTTGGCCAGACTTTTTCCCCCCGTCGCGGAGTCGCCAGTATTTCGTGAATATAACCTCGCATTCCCGAGGCGAGGTCCAGATCACGCAGTTGTTCCACAACGCCGTCGAACAACAACTGAGTTCTGTCAACTCGCGACCGCAGAATCCCTTCCTGCAACTCAAACTCAACCAGCGTCCGAGCCTGCTTTTCCGCGTCCGCCAGCAGAGTTTCCATCTCCCGCCGCCGTTCGTCCGCTGAAATCAAATCGTTTTCAAGAAATCCGATGTACGCTTTCATCAGAAGTCCCGGTGTGAGTGCCGCTTCGGATGGTATTATTCCGAGCGTTTCCTGTTTTTCAGCGACAAAGCTTTTCACCAAAGCGATTTCGTCCTGAAGCTTGCGTACCTCCGGATGCCCTTCTCCGAAATCCGCTTTCAGACGTTGCTCCTGCGACATCAGCGTCAGCATATTGGAATACTGAGTCCTAGCTTCCTCAAGCCGCTGTGGCTGCTCTGCGAGGAACTCAGCTGATCTTCCCGCATTGGCCTGCAGTCCGGCAAAGACACTCAAACGCTGCAGGCTTTCCGGGTCGATGACTCCCAATGCTTCTAGGTCGATGGTCTTTCCATCCAGTTCTGCCTGCACCAGTTCTTTGGCTTTCGCCAAGCGTGTTTTAACGGTGGATTGCTGGATATCCAGCGTCAGCAGTTCCTCATGCAACCGCTTGTATTGTTCAAGAAATACGTTCCCACTCCCTGCCCCCTGGAATAACACGGGCGCTTTCTGCCGGGCATCGACGTATTCATTCTGAGCATCCTCAAGGGCCGTTTCCAGATTGCTCTGAGCATCTTCGACCAGCCGCCCTGCTTCCGACATTGCCTGCGATAACTGAGAGCCAAGAAACATCTGATATTCAACCAGAATTGCTTCCAGAATTAACTTTGCATCATCTGGATCTGAGTGGTCAAAGCTGATCGAAAGAACTCTGGCATCCTTCGCAGTGCCTTCTCCACCTCGTGTTAGTTTAAGATGGTCAATCACATATTCTGCTGCATCAACCTCGGGCTCCAGTTGAGCTTTGATAGACTCGATGTCTAGGAGTCCGTGTCGTTTTAGTGCGGTTTCGACGATTCGGCGACTTCTGACGATTTCCATGTGATTTGCCAAGACATCTTCATCGACCATCGATACGTCCGAGCTGCTCGACGAATCAACGGAAGTGATCTGCGGACTCCTCTGACTCACCATGACTTTGGCTTGGGACTCATATCTCACCGCAGCGTTGACCCAATACAATGACGCCAGCGCACATCCCAGACTGACGCATGCCAGAATCAGCCACATTTGGCGCTGCAGGATGTCACCCAGCCGTAAGGATGTGCCCGAATGCGATGAATCAGCGAGCACAAGCGTCCCCATCCGAGACGAATCATGGGACTTTCCATTTCTGTGGACTGCAGGCGAATTCACCATTTCTGTGTGCCGCTGGGTTAGCCAGCTCTCCTTTAAGTGATCCATCTGAATTAGATGCAAATGCTGGCTGTCAATCGACAACGCTTCGAAAAACTCTACATCTAATTACCGAGGCACTATGTCCCATAGCAAGCAGAATCCCAAACTCCTAGCAGAAATCGCATTCTACGGGATCGGCATACTCAAAAACGCCCCTAGATTCGTTAAAACACTACGAAATCTAGGTAAAAACAGAGACCGATCATATTGCCCGATCAATGCTGGAACAGAAATTCCTTGCTGTTGATGACAGCCCAAGCGATGTCTTCGAGGGCTCGGGTGCGGTCTTCGTTAGACTTAATGTGTGACTGAGCGGTTTGTTGCTCTTCTGCAAGTGGCTGGCGGCTGAGGGCCGTCAGATAGAGCAGGTCAATGATTTCGGTGTCAGTTTTTCCGCCTGCGATCCATTGATGCACGCTGCCTGCATCGGATCGCAGTTTGTTGTGGACGGTTGGCCCGTTGATTAGCTGCAGCGCCTGTGACAAATTGCTGTCGGTAGATCGTTCGCACTCGCAGGGTAATTCTCGCTGAGGCTGTCCGAAGACCTGGAGAAACTTGTGACCTTCCGGCGGATCGACAAGGCCAACAGCCTTCGTGCCACCCGGCATTCCGGAAAATTCTTCGGACTGACCAGTGACGGTACAGATGGAATCCAGAAGTTGTTCAGCCGTTAACATCCGCGTCGTCGCATGGCTGAAGTAGATTTCATCATCCGCATTGTATTTGTTTCGCTGCGAACTGAGTTGATACACGCGGCTGTTCATAATCGTACGAATCAAATGCCGCGACGAGAAGCCACTCCTAAGCAGTTCATCCGCCAGATACGTCAGCAGTTCCGGATTGGACGGAGGATTCGAATCGCGGAAGTCATCCACTGGATCCACAATTCCCTTGCCGACGACATGGCCCCAGATGCGGTTCGACAGCGAACGGGCGAAAAACGGATTGCTGTTATTCGTCAGCCAATTTGCGAAAACCACTCGACGATCCTGATCAGCCGGGACATCGACGTCACCTTCCAGCAGCAGACGCACTTTCATCTGCTTGCCGGTGCGGGGCTGAGTTACCTCACCCCCAGCGCTGACGAAAATCATCTCGTCATCAGGCAGGCCGGTTTCCTTTCTCCCCACTCGTTTGAACGCCGCCGCTGTGCCGTAGTAGTCATCCTGAGTCCATTTTTCGAACGGATGATTGTGGCACTTTGCACACTGAATGCGAATGCCCAGAAACAGTTGCGCGGTGGTTTCGGTGGCGTCGATTTCATCGCGGCTGGCTTTCCAGTATCCAGCAGCCGCATTTTGCTGCGTACTTCCAGTCGCGGTGAGCAGTTCGCGGGCAAACTGATCCAAGGGTACATCGTTCTTGACAATATCAAACAACCAGCGACGAAACTTATGCACTCCGGTTTTCGTCAGGCGCTTGCTGTTGCACCGCAGCAGATCAGACCACTTCAACGACCAGAATCGTGCATAGTCATCGGTCTCCAGCAGTCGATCAATCACGGCAGCGCGTTTGGTTGATGACTGGTCAGCCAAGAACTGTTGCGATTCTTCAGGCGTTGGCAGGCGGCCCGTCAGGTCCAGCGTTGCGCGACGCAGAAAGTCCGTGTCGCTGCAAAGTTCGGACGGCTGAATCTGAAGCTGCTTCAATTTACCAAAGACCAATTGGTCGATCCTTGTCTCCTCCGGCGGAGCAGGCCACTGGAAGTCCGGGCGATCAGTAAGGAACGTCAATTGTGTCGTAGAAACTTTGTCCAGATATCGAGCCAGCACCGTCACTTCGCCACGGCCCTGTTGGGAAACCACTCCTGACGGCGAAATCATACCGATGCCTTCGTCTGACGAATCGAAAGACGTCAGCGCCGTGATGTCGCGGACTGTGCCGTTGCTAAAATGGCCGTTAACGATCAACTGCTGACGCTCGGCACCGTCCCGGAGCACACGCGGCGACGGAAGCAGCTCAATCCGAGCCAGCGTCGGAGCACCATCCGGTTCAACCTTCATTCCTTCGGCTATCCAGTCATGCAGTACCTGATGAGTCGGACTGCCGTGTTGCAAGCGTCGTCCACCGCCGTGAGCGACTTCCATCAACGGCTTTCTCAGGAGCAGACTTTCGTCAGGATTGAGTACATTCGATCGACGATTGAAGTATTCGCCGCGCAACGTTACCAGATCCACCGTTGGATCGTAGCCTCGCAGCGACAGCCGGAATCCTCCTTTGCCGGAGGGAGATCCATGACACGCGCCCATGTTACAGCCGGACTTTGTCAAAGAGGCCAGTATCTCTGTGTGAAATGCGACCGGCGACGGTATTTCGAAATTCGTGACCGTGACCTTAGCCGTCGCTTCGTGACCTCCCCGAGTGACATGAATTGTCGTTGTGCCGTTACCTTTAGCGAGTACCGTACCGTTCTCGATCACCGCGACTGCGGCATCGTCGGACCTGTATTCCGCGACATTCGTGGCATCGTGTATCGTGGCTGCTTCGGCGTTGGCTGTGACGATCAATTGCTGAACGCCACGCGGCCCGTCGAAGCTGAACTCAGCGGGCTGTACTTGAAGCGACGTTGTCGGCAATTCCTCCGCGAGTGCGGCAGAGGAAACACCAACGACGGCAGTCAGCATCAGACAGGTTGAACGAATCATGATAAGTCCTTCGAATTCTGCTTTGATCTTCGAAATTCGGGATATACGCGGGTGGGCACGCGGTTAAACGAATTACTACGGAGCTTTTACTTCAATACCAATTGCAGGAACAGGATGCACGGGTTCAACATTATCCTTCTTGGCTTTACCCTGAAGGAACACAGTAAACGGACCAACCGCTGCGTCAGCCGCTGCGGCAATAGTGATTGCAAGTTCGCCGGCGGCCATTGAACCAGCGGTTACGGTGATGCCCGGTGGCAATTGATCGGCGGGTGTGGACAGAGCGATCTCGATGGGCATCGTCCAATCCGCCGCACGAGTCGAACGAATGGTGACGGTGGCGGTAGCTCCCTGAGTCACAGTGGCCGTTGCAGGATCGGCGACGAACGAGAATTGAGCAACGGGCTGCACTGCAGTGAAAAGATCCGCTCGCAGACGAGCGCTTCGAAATACTTCAGTATCCAGTTTCTTGGGTGCTGGCGGTGCCAATTGGAATTCTGCAGGAGGAATCATCGAACCGTCAGGAGCCGAAATTCTGAAGCTCACCGGTGCCCAGTCTGCATCGGAACTTACTGCCGCCGGATCAGTCGCCGTCAGCACAACCGGAGCGGTGCTTTGTTTGGCACCCAGCCAGAAAGGAGCCATTTGAATCGCTGCAGGCAAACCGACGGCTTCCACTTTGAGCGGCCCGTCGCAGTGAATCCGGCGCACGGTCAACGGCATCGCGGCGCTGCCACCTCGAGGCACATTGATGCGATCAAGCGGTGCGGTGACTCGTACGGCCTTGCGACCCTGATATACATCCAGAGTATAAGTCCAAGCAGCTCCGCCACGTCCCGCGATCTCCGAAACTTTGAGATAGAACTCACCGGCCCCTGGCAACTGCGCGGCAAGTTCTGCATCGCGCGGCCCGTCGTCGTCGCTCTCAACGATCTTGCCTCCATCTGCGTTATAAAGTTCCAGCATCACATCGGTCGGACTACTGCAGTCGCGAGTGTGGGTTGTCACCAGCAGCGGAGTTGGTTCAGTTGCGGAAAATTTGAACCAGTCAACGTCGCCTTTTTCCTGCAAGGTGCCCGTCAGCACCTGAGTCTCCGCAGTAACGGCCGTAGCTGCTGGGCGATCATTGTTTGGTTCGGCCTCAGGCTGCGTGGCGTGATTTGTCAGTAACACAGAACTCAATGCGCTGCCATCGGACTCGGTCGCCCGAAACATCACAGGGACTAACGAACCTGTCAATCCAGGAGCGTTGTGCAGAGTGGCCTCACCGAGAATTTCGCCAGTCGTTCCGATCAATGACACATTGTGCCCAATCTGAGCAATTCGCGGCGAGACAGCAGTCACCATCGGCAGCTTGCCAAGTCGCAGATGAAAAAAGTGACGCACACTGCCGGAATAACGCACGTCGCGAACTTCGATGCGGTATTCGCCATCGACAGCGGCAGTGAACAGCAATTGAGTATCCCCTTCCGCACCTGGCATGTCGTCGCGATAGGCGACTTCATGTCCGTCAGGACCAGTGACGCAGAGGACGGGATCAAGATCCGATCCAAGACGCCGTGCGAAGACTTCCACATTCACACTTTGGCCAGTAGTCATTGCGACTCGGAAGAATCTTGAAAGCACGGGATTGAGCTGCCCATCGATGCAACAGGGCGGCGTTATCAACTGCCCGGATTTGCGATCTTCGCTTTCGGCTGCTGCGGCGACGGATGGAAGATCATCGACGACCACAAATGCGGCTTCGGAACAGCCGTGATTTGTCACTAGGCGCACAGGGTAAATTCCCGGAATGACATCAGCAGCAATCATACCTTCCAGCGTCACCGGCTGATCCTTGGTCAGATCCTGCCCAACTTTCGGGAGCAGTACACCGACTGGCGTCCACAGACTCACGGTACCGGCCAACTGCTTGCCACTGACGACAACCGAAGTTGTTTGGCCGGGACGCAGGTTGCTGGCATCCATGCGATCGATGATCGGCTCCTGAGCGACTGCGATTTCGGAAGCAGTCATTGCAGTCGCAACGAGACCCAATGTCACAACAGCGACACGGAGAAAACGATCAGTTTGCAGGTAAGAAACAGCCATCAGGGTAGGTTTTCTGAAAAGCACACGGCTGGAAAGCCGCGTAGGGGCGGATCCCCAGTGTAAACAGGCGGGAGAGTGTCGTCAAAGCGAAACGCAATGTTTTGCAAGTCTCCCCGTAACCTGGCTCTGAGAAGTTTGGTTACGAAGTGTTCTGAAATGTTATACTCCGTAAGACATCGCAAGGCGTTTGTTTAGCCTGCACGTCATTAGCATAAGCACCATTCCATGGTCGTACTTTGCATGCCTGCGGACCAGCGCGCGATCGACCAACAGTACGTGTTTTCACGGGAATGGTGCTCGGCACTGCAATTAGCTCGTGCATTTTGATAAGGTAACCCGACACCGACGGCGATTGCCCTACAGTTCGCGGTGCGCCCTGACAGAGACCGCCAAGCTGGGTTGAAATACCTCTTGTATATCGAGTACTCCCAACGTCCCGGAGTGTGTTTCGTGTTCCTTCGACAACTATTCACGGTCACACTTTGGCTATCGGCCATCGTCATCACACTACCAGTCGTCAACGCCACGCTGCCACCCGAAGTGCGCAAAGAGTTGTCTGAGTTGATGAAAGAACTCAAGGACGTGAACAGCCACGTCAAAAAGAAAGAAGTGGATCAGGCGAAGGAGATCATCAGGAAGACCGAAGATCGAATCAAAGAACTGGCCATCGCCGACGACGAAAAAGATCGCACTTTCTCAACACTCAAAGGTCTGTTGCAGAAAGCAAAGAATCTGATTCCTGTCAGTTTCGAACTCGAAGTCGCACCGATCCTCAAAGACAACTGTGTGCGGTGTCATGGAGAAACGCAAGCCCGCTCCAATCTGCGGATGGACACGTTCAACGGGATCGTCAAAGGCGGCCGCAGTGGAGTTCCCGTCACACCGCGATTGCCAGCCCGCAGCGGAATCGTGCTTCGTATGGCATCGGACGATGCTCAAACTCGAATGCCCAAAGGTGGCGAAAAGCTGAAAGACACGGACATCATGACTGTCGCGCGATGGATCGAACAGGGAGCCAACTACGATGGCACCGATCGAGATGCGCCGATTGGCGATTCGACGGTGGAAAAGAAAGACCCCGTCAAAAAAGACTTAGTCAAAGTCGTAATGGCGGACGGATCTGAAACAGTGTCCTTCAAGGACGATATCGCTCCGTGGCTGGTTAACATCTGCATGGGATGTCACTCTGGAAATAACCCCCGCGGAAATTTTGGATTCACCACATTTGAACAATTGCTGCAGGGAGGTCCGACCGGCAGCACAATCGTACCCGGTAAGCCGGATGAAAGTTATATCGTGGACCTGGTCCTGCGTCAGGAACCACTGAAGATGCCCGCCGGTCAGGCTCAGTTGAAGCGATCTCAGGCCATGGCGCTTGAAACATGGATTAAAGAAGGATCGCATTTTGACGGCAATGATGCCAGGGCTCCGCTGCGAGATCTCGTTCCGACAGAAGCCCAGCTGAATGCGGCGCGACTTTCCAAAATGACCGACGATGAATTCGCGGCGCGGCGTATCACCGAGACCGCCGCCCTATGGATTCGCATCTCACCGAAAACCGAGGGCGTTTCTGCTACATCCACAAACTTCTACTTCTACGGAACCGTGTCTGAGGATCGTCTGAAGCAGTTAAGCGACGTCTCGGAGTTGCATCTTGCAGAATTGGCAAAACGCTATCCGCTGCCTGACGGTGAGCAGGCGTTTCGCGGACGACTGACTGTTTTCGTCGCGAAAGATCGCTTCGACTATGAAGAATTCAATACGGTACTTATGAATCGCCGGACTCCAAAATCCGTGTCCGGACATTCGGTTATCAACGCAAACTTTGAAACTGCGTATATCGCAATGCATGATGTGAGCGATACCGAATCCGCCATTTTTCTGACGACCGAACAACTGATGACGTCACTGCTGAGTCAATCTTATCTGACTCGTGACGGATCCAGTCTTCCGGACTGGCTTAAGCAGGGTTTCGGCATGTTGGAATCCAGTCTGAAGTCGGACTCTGTCTACGTAAAAGCGATTCCCGGCAGAGCTGCCAAAGCTGTTGCAACCATCAGCGACGCCGGCACGCTGTTCGACGACGGCACACTCGTTCCTGACGAAACAGGTGATGTCGGCTACCTGCTGGTCAAATTCCTGCAAAGTCATGGGGGACCTGCCCGCTTCCAGCAACTCGTCGGCGAACTCCGGCAAAACCCTAACGCCGCCCTCGCTGTTGAAAAGATATACAGCACTCCCGCAGGTGAGTTGGGGCAGCTGTTTCTTCGGAGTGCCGGGAAGTAGGTATGGACATGACCTCACCGGGAAACACCGCCTCCGAAGTAGGCGTGAAGGCCTTCCTGCGGTACGGACGGAGCGTAAAGGTCGTGGACTGGGTCCGTGCTGACGTGTCCGGTACAAACGAATTTTTCATCTGCATTGAAGACATATTACCGGGTCCCTGTGTTCGGAAAATGCCGCACAATGGCACGAATGGTTGTCGCTGACCTACATCGGGCTAAAGTCGCCGAATGCTGTTTCATGGACTTGATACCGTCCTCCAGGATGACCGAAGACACTCTGCGAGCAGGTTGCGATTATGCTTGGAGGCCACGTATCGACTGTTCACTTTGGCTGGGAGGCCGAAGTTTGGATGGAGTCATCACTCAAAAGGACGTCCTCATGTCCCTCAAGCGTTTTCTTGCGGCCACTGTCGGTTCACTTGCAATCGCCGTTTCGAGTCTGTTCGCTCAGGATCCTTCACTCTACACTGAGCTTGAGCCGACGACGATTTTCAGCGGTGGTGCGCAGTACCTAGTGATGAACCGTGACAGCAATCTTTGCACAGAAGCTCGGGTTATCAACGGACCTGATTCGGGCAATGTGGGATTTCTGAACACCAGCTTCAGCTATACCGCCGCATTCGTTGGTACAGTCGGATTGCAGTCGAGCGTCCCGCTCAGCAATCACTGGAGTCTCATCGGCGGCTATGAAGCGACCTTCATTCACGGTGTCGCGCTGGCCCCCGACCAAAACATGACTGGCAGCACGGGCAGCACATACAGCATCGACACCCACGGCAACGTTCTCGTCCACGGTGCCGACGCTGGCCTGCAGTTCATGTACTAAACGTCGCTTTTCCCGGTCCGCATTTGCATCGCAACTGTTGTACGTCTTTCCGCCATTGAGTCTTCTGGTTGTGGCGGATATGCCGCTCAGTGTGGCGAGGCAAAACCATCCGTGGGTACCAGCAGATTCTGCACGTCTCCGCGTGAATGCTGCGGGAATTGCCTCCGATATAAGGAGAGGATTCTTTGCCGTTCCTTCCGCAGGCTGACAAGCATGACTCAGACGACTCGACAGAAGCGATCCACCACATCCTCTTCAAGGCTCCAGACACCTCTGGAAACCTATCTCAGGGAGATCAATGAGACCGCGCTGCTGACCGCAAACGATGAGAAGGAACTCTCAAACCGCATTTCTGCGGGCGACGGCGCCGCTCGCGACCGTATGGTGCGTGCCAACCTGCGACTGGTTGTGAACATTGCCCGGGGATACTCGGGGAAGGGCCTGCCGCTGCAGGACCTGATCGAAGAAGGTAACCTCGGACTCCTTCGCGCTGTCGAAGGCTTCGATCCGAACATGAACACCAGATTCAGCACCTATGCCAGCTATTGGATCAAGCAATCCATCAAGCGGGCTCTTGTCAATTCGGCCAAGACGATTCGTATTCCTGCGTACATGGTGGAACTGCTGTCCAAATGGCGACGCGCCTCTGCAAAACTGGCGGATGAGCTCAATCGCACGCCGACGGCGGAAGACATCGCAAAAGAATTGGGGATTCCGAAGAAAAAACTACGGATCGTCAAGAAGGCGATCACGCTGTACAACGCTTCGCCGCAGTCTGAACAGGAAGAGTCCGGAATGACTCTGGGTGACATCATCCCGGATGATCGAGTGCGCGGTCCGGAAGATGAACTCATCAATAACGACAATCTGACACATGTCTCCAGACTGCTGGATGAAATGGATCCCCGGGAAGCCACGATTCTGCGAATGCGATTTGGTCTGGATGACCGTGAACCTCAGACGCTGAAAGAAATCGGCGAATCACTCGGACTGACTCGCGAGCGTGTTCGTCAGATTGAAAGTGAAGCGCTCCGCAGACTGTATCGCAGCCTGAGCGGTGATGCGTAAGTCAGGAATGCGAGTCAGTGGAGCGTCGCCGCCGGCGCAGGGCACCGTAAGAACGAATGCCTTCAAACAAGGTCTGCACCATAATCGGCGGTAACCGGTTCTGGCTGCTCCGGCGGATCGGCTGCACCACCGCGATTGACTTCCGCAATTGGGGTGGGTGTGAAGCCGATGATCAGGAATGAAAGAGTCAGCCAGCCAAGAATCGCCCGCCCTGTTCCTAGAGGTTCTGAATCGTTTGATGTGGGGGGATGACGCAGCCCGGTGAGCATAAGCAGGATCAACAGCAGACTGAAGGTGTACGTTCCCTGAAAAAACATCATGGCCACACCGGCTGCGATGACAAGAAATGCTACCGCGTGCGCCTTGCGACCGATTAACGTGTATAAGATATGGCCTCCGTCCAGTTGGCCCACTGGCAACAGATTCATCGCCGTAATGAAGACGCCGACCCAGCCTGCCAACCCAAGGCTGGTAATCATAAATGATTGCCCTGGCAGACCCGGACCATGAATCCAGTGAATGACCCATTGCAGCAATAACGGTTCACCGAACTCCAGCCCACCACTGAGCACGACTTTTTCGTAGCCCGACTGGTAGATCCCAAGCAACAAAACCGGAATCGTGACCACAAGACCAGCAATCGGGCCGGACACTGCGATGTCGAACATCTGTCGGCGAGTGGCCACGCCTCGTCCCTGCAGAATAACGGCACCCATCGTACCCAGCGGCGGCAGCGGCAGTGGAATGAAGTACGGAAACGACGCGGGGACACGATGGCGCACGGACTGCAGATAATGTCCCATCTCGTGACAGAACAGAATTGACATAAGTGGGATTGCATACATCAGACCTGAAAGGACGCTGTCCCACATCAGCGAGTTTACGGTTTCAGGAGGTTTTCCCGTCTGCAGTGCCTGTTCCAGAATCAAACGTTCCAGTTGCTGTTCATACTGAGGCGAGACTTTTATCGCCAGCCAGCGAAACGGAACGTACCCGGACGAAACCAAAAATGTACTCAAGAGTGTCAGCACAAACAAAATCACCGACGTGCGGAATTGTCGGCGTTTGTGCGCCTGATATGCGATGCGTTGACGTCGATGTATTTCGCGATCGGCAGAAATTGTGTTGACATATTGATAAGGCGAAGGCTTATCCTGCGGCAGGTAATCCAAACCGTCATCCGAGGGCTGCAGCGATCTGCTGTCGGTGTCATCATTTGAACTGGTCATGAATGCCGCTTTCTCATCTGAATCACAGTCCGTCAGATTCGATGACAAACTGTTCTCCGTTCACTTCGACCAGATCTCCCGGACGCAGTTTTCGGCCTCGGCGCGTTTCCACAGTGCCGTTCACCTGAACCGCCCCCGACTGAATCAAATGCTTTGCCGCACCACCCGATGGTACCACCGTGGCCAGCTTCAGGAACATATCCAGCGCAATCGTGTCTTCGGCAGAACTTGCGACTGCCTGATCCGGCGATAATTCACCATGGGGTTCGTGCGACATGGAAAAAGTGACTTGCAGTGAAAGCCAAGAAGCAGACAAGGCCGACAGCGGGCAATTCGCAGGATAGCAGGCTTCGTCAGTTCCAGGAACGCGCGGATGGCGGGGAATGGAAGTTTTCCCGGCCAGCGTTTGGGTTTGCTCAGCCACACTCTTCCGAGGCGAGTTACGGCGGGGACAACCCGTCGTTTGGCTGATTCCACAGTCTCCAGGGATCATGCAGCCGACGCATTTCAGCCAGCAGCAAGGTTTCCATTTCAGCGAGCTTATCTGCGTACTTCGGATCACTTGCCAGATTCACCTGATGTGCCGAGGGCGTCGCATGAGACAGCTCAGTGACGGCCACATCGTGATGTTCAGTCAGGAATTCTTCGGGGTTTTCCTTCAAATTGAAAAGCTGCGTTTCACGGACCTTACCGTCGAGCACATCATATTTGACCAGCTTCCAGTCGCCCTGTTTGACGCACCGCATGCCGGGCTTTGTGCCGCCGTTGTAGACGCCATACAGCACATCGCGAATCGTCCGCTGCGTTCCGTGCAGGACGGATCGAAAACTCGTACCTTCATTCGTTTCCGGTGGAGGCACGCTGCTGAGATCGCACAGTGTGGCAAGCATATCGAGCAGGTAAACATTGCCTTCGACACGGCTTCCCGCCTTGATTCCCGGGCCTCTGACGATGAGCGGTGTGCGCCATGTGTGCTGATACAGATTCTGTTTGCCCTGCAAACCATGCCGCCCAATTGCCATGCCGTGATCAGCCATGTAGAAGATGTAGGTGTTGTCGAGTTCTCCCATGGCTTCCAGTCTCTTGAGAACTCGATCAATCTGAATATCAATGTTTTCACTGCAGGCAAATTCACGGCCCAGTTCGTTGCGAATTGTGCGTTCGGCGCGATTCTCCCAAACGCCACTCACATCAACTTCGTCCCGCAGATCCGGATGCCCATGAGGAAACGGATGTTTCGGCAGATAATTGATTGGCAATGCCGGAGCCATCGGATTGGCGGGCGGCAGACTGGCAGGATCGGCATGATTGACGGCACCATACTTCGCGAGCAGTTCCGGTTTTCCGTCGCGCGTGTCGTGCGGATGCGAAAACCCGAAATAGATCAGAAACGGATCACTGTCTTTTCGAGACTCGCGATCGTGCAGATAATTCAGTACCTGCTCTCCATGCCAGGCGCTGCCCGTTGCATCGTCGCCTCCGCGTTTCGTAGCGTCATGGCGAACCGCAAACAGCTTGTTGGCGGCTTCGTAGCTGTTACCAATCTTGCAGGTCCGCATCGTGTCGTAACCCGCTCGATTGAAAACGGCGGGGATCGTCTGCAATTCAAGATGGTCCGGGCAGCGATTGTTTTTTGTGGCTCCGGGAGAAATCGGCAAGTGCCAAACCGTTCGTCCACTCATCACCATGTGTCGCGACGGAGTACACACGGCACCGCTGAATGAACCCATATGATAGGCCCCGTCAAACACCATGCCTTCGGCCGCCAGTCGATCCAGCGCTGGTGTTTCCAGCGAAGACTGCGGATTGTAGATCTGCAGGTCGAACGGCGATTGATCATCGACAATGATGAACAGGATGTTCGGCCGTTTGACGTCGTCAGCCATGGCGATGACTGAAGTCAAACAGCACAGGGAGATGGTATTCAAGAATCGAATCGACATGTGGGCTCAGTTTTTTTACGGGTTTCGAGGGAGCATACGAAATCCGGTTTCAGGCAAAAAAGGTTCAACGTCGGTGACGGGCAAATCGCAAAGATAGGGGTCACGCTCCGCCGTGACGAGCCTTGAACGGGACCACATGAATGGAGCTCTGGCGCTGATTGTCCTTCGGCCCCATGCAGCGATGCTCATCGTGGAATTCTGTCTCGGTCGATGAATGTCGATTGACAAATGCTCATCACGGCGGAGCGTGATGGCTACTTTGGGTTGCGGGCAAAGCCCGCGCTGTTTCCTTGCCGTCCATTTTTCTGCAGCAATTCTTGACACGGTATTTGACTTCAGTCAGCGGGGCTCAAACAGCACATCAGAACCCATGCCAAACTTCGCTGGCAACGGGATATGCGACCAGGCTGGATCGTCACCGATGCGAAACTGCCAGCGGCCCCTGAGCGAGAAGGTCTTTCCGCCGGGCGGTGAAAAGAGCATGCTTTCAGGCATTGGCAGATGATTTTCCTCGGCGTTGAACTCCGAACGAATCACGAGCAGGTTGATGTCATCCGCGACAATAGCTTCTTTCGGGATTCGTATATCGTATGATGGGTCAGAAGCGGGATGCACAAGAGGCGTACCGTTCATCCACGCAGTCAGTCCGCTGGACCGTTCCGACAACGACAATGTGACAACCTGGTCTTCAATCCGCCTCGTGGACAGGCGAATTGTGCATCGCAACCAGACGACTCCACCGTGCTGCTGGATCTTACTCAGCATCGCTTCTTTCCATGCGGTGCCCAACTGCGCGGTCGTCCATTGATTTTGAAATGTCGAGTCATTGACGTCTGCGACGGGAATACTGATCACATCGCTCTCGGTTCGAGTGTCATATTTTGAGTGAAACGGCGTGCCTCCCAGAATCTGATCGCTGGTCATCGTCGGACAAACAAAACGTTCGACGTGCGATATGATCAAGTCGTTTCCCGTGAAGTGATCAACAAACGGCCAGCATTTTGGGTTATACATGCAGTCGGTCACGTCACGCATCAGCACGACGTTTTTACCACTGCGAACCATTTGCCGCAGCCCAAATGGACGTCCGAGTACACACATGTTGGTATGGACGCCGACCAAAATGACATTTTTGATACCTCGCGACTGCAGAATGTTCCAGACTTCATCGCCTTTGTCGCTGATGTAGTCCTGCTCTCCATCAATCTCGATGAGCGGCGACTGCATCTTCCATGGCATTCCAGGGTTGCGTCCAAGCGCGGTCAGCTCCGCCGCCCACTTCGCGTGTTCTGCAGGATTATCGTCTTCACCACCGTCAGACTGATCAATCGGGTATTCAGCCTCTTCTTCCGTCGGAATCTGAGAACACCAGTATTCGATATCCTTCGGAGCCGATTTATCATGCGGCACATTGGTCGCCCGTTGTCGCGCAGGATGCATTTCGTACGCCGGCATGCAGTCGCTCGGTGAATGAATAACAGTGGCACCACGACGACGAGCGTCCTTCAGGACGTCATTCATGCGGGGAGCAAATTCTTCCAGTCGACGCACGGCGTTAAGGCAGTGATGCTTGTCCCAGACATCGCACACGATCACAGCTGTCTCCGCAGCCGCCCAGGTCTGCTGTTCGGTTGTCCTCGCCCACACTTCGCTACTATCCGAACGATGCTGTGATCGTAGCTCCAGTTTCAGATCGTCGCCATGCAACTGCCGGATGCCAGCGGGAAGCGCGATCACCAATAGTATGATTGCCGACAGAAAAGTTGTCGTCGGAATTGTCATCAAGGAAAACTTCCAAGGTAGACGTGTCACATGGAATTGAACTGGTAGCAACGCTCCGTTCAAGAACCCGCTTTCGCGGCAGGGTTTTGTCGAGGCGTCATGTTACCGGGAGGCTATGGCGTTTGGCAATGAGGGCTGCTTTCCGTGCTGCGTTCATACGGTGGGCCCGGTAACATACCGATCCAGTATGGATCGGGGCTTATCCATTAAGCTGCCACAGGGCTTGCAGCAGATCTGGTTCGGCGAACAATACTTCCAGATTCTCCTGCTGTGAGTTCTCTGCGGTCTGGAGGGATGAGCTGAGTTCCGAGATTTGATTAAATCCAGCGTCATCCTTCACCGCAGACTTCTTCAGCGTCGACAGCACCGTTGTCCGTCGCTGCTGCAACGTACCCGATGCCAGCTGTGATGCCTGAACAGGAGACTCTGACAACAGTCTGGAGAACGCACCTGTCCGCAGATCCGTACGGCTAAGTCATATGGGCGTTCTTAGTGATGAGAGCCTTGCGAGGTTTTCTTATTTTGATAAAAATTGCTTATCAAATTGCAAAAAAAAGGGCTGCCACGAGGGCTCGTCAACAGACAGTGTAACCGGAGATCGATGCCTGCTGACCCTGTGTTCGCCGGGGAGTGGATTTTGGGAGCATCCAGAGATTTGTAGCGAAACGGACGCTGGGATTATCGCCGTCGGTTTTGCTTCATCAGTGTCGTCGTGTTTTAGCATCAGAGAATGAGAAGCAAACCTCTTTCGTCGTCCGTGGACTCTTTCCCGAACGACAGCATCGTTCAAAAGAACTACGGTGTTCAGCAGCCGCCTGCGGCAGCGTTAGCAGCGGTTTGATCAACAATCTGCGTTAAACCAGAAAAATGCTGCTAGACCAGCGTTTTTCGAATCCGATGCCAAGGACTTCACGTTAGTGGCGAAACACCTGACGCTTTGGTTTCCGCAACGTAGAATTGGTATAATCAAGCGTCGGATTTGCCGGGAAGTTCCTGGGCTTGACGCTTTGCACTGCCAAACGGCACCGACTGTTTCCGAGTTCCGTGAGCGACAGGGAGGCTAACTCTCGGGCCGCTGATGAAGATATCTCACTCAGGATTTTTTCATGCGACGCATTCCTGCAACTGCTTTCCTGCTGGCAGGCATTGGTCTTATCAGCCCTTCGCTCGTGTTTGCACAGGTTGACGACAAAGCCGCCGCAGAATCTATTGAGATCCAGAATATCGAACCTGTTCTCAAGCCATTCGGACAGTTCGTTACGATCGGTGGCCAGATCGATGATGAACTAGTGAGCCGCCTTACAAATCTGACAAAGGAATTGCAAACGAAAGCGGTGCGCGAAAAACGACAGGCGATCCTGGTCATGGAGATTTCTGCAGGTTCAAGTCGCCAGGGACAAATCAGCGATCTGGCGAAGGTTCTGGTCTCACCGGAGCTCAGCAACCTCCGCACGGTCGCATGGATTCCCAAGACACTCGACGGAAATCATGCCATTCTGGCGTTGGCGTGTCATGATATTTTCATGCACCCCGCAGCAGCTCTGGGAGACATCGGTCGCGGGACCGCACTACCAGATGTGGAGCAGAATTTTGTGCTGGATATCGTCGATCGCGGCCGCAACCTTCGCATGTCGCGAGCGATCGCAAAGGCTATGATGGACCCCGCCAGCACGGTCATGCGGGTTACTCTGGAAGGTCGCGACGGCACGACGCGACAACAATTTCTCACCGCTGCGGAACTGCGCGAGTTGCAAAATCAGGACGTCGTCATTTCGCAGACCGACACCGTAAAAGATCCTGGTCAGCCAGGACTGTTCAAAGGCAGTGAAGCAGCGCGTTCGGGTTTTCTGGTCGCCGCGACACCAACCAACCGCAATGAAGTCGTCGCTGCGCTCAATCTGCCGCTGGAAGCCATGCGGGAAGTGGGCGGCAGTAACGCGAAAGTTGTGGCCCGCGTCATTGCAATTAATAACGTCGTCGGAAAACTACTGGCTGACTTTGTCGAACGCGAAACTCAGCGTGCCATCGCCGACGGTGTGAATATAATCATTTACGACATCGATACACTCAGCGGTGACAAAGACCATGCACAACACGTTGCCACGCTGATTGCGGAACTCGATCCCACGCAGGTGACAACGGTGGCATGGGTCAGCAAAGAAGCCACTCAGGCCGGCGCACTTGTGGCGCTGAGTTGCGATCGCATCTTTCTGGCCGAGGACGCAACGATCGGCAGTATCGATTTGAAAGCCATGCGACTGAACCATGGTCATCGGCTGCCGCCCGCCGGCGAGATTATCCCGGAGGACCTGCAGCGGTTGCTGACGCTGATAAATTCGATCGCAAAACGCAAGAACCGTTCTGTATCTTTGATGCAGGCGATGGCCGATTCTTCATTGCCTGTATTCGAAGTGACACACAAGGAATCCGGTCGGGTGACATGGATGAATGAACCTGAATTGACCGCTCAGCCGGAAGAATGGATTAAAGGCCTCGCGATTCCTGAAGCCCGCGGTGGAAATCTCCTTATATTAAACGCCAAACGCGCCCACGAGCTGGGGCTGACGGAAACTCCCTGCCACGATCTTGAGCAGTTGCGAACTCGGCTGGGGATTAGTACGACAGTGGATCTTCGTCCAGTCTCAAAAACGTGGGTCGATAATCTGGTGACGACATTAAATTCCGGATTTGCCGGTTTTCTGCTGATCACCATCGGTATCATCTGTATCTACCTTGAACTGCACATACCGTCCGGGCTGTTTGTGATCGGAGCGGTGACCAGTTTCTCCCTGTTTTTCTGGAGTCGCTTTCTGGGTGGTGCAGCAGGAGGTCTTGAGCTGACTCTGTTCATACTTGGAATGGTGCTGCTTGGGCTTGAATTCTTTGTGATTCCAGGTTTCGGCGTGTTCGGCGTTTCTGGAATTCTAATGACAGTCGTGTCACTCGTGATGGCAAGCAATACGTTTTCAGGAATGTCTGCGACGGAGAGTTTTGAACAATCCATGAGCAGTCTCGGTTCGCTTGCTGCAGCGTTGATGGTGGTCATTGCAGTCGCTGCCGTGCTGAATCGTTTTCTGCCGTCGATCCCGTTTATCAATCGTCTGATTTTGACTCCGCCTGGCTATGCGGCGAACGACAGCGAAGGGTTAAAACTGAAACCATCGCTGCTGAGTCGTATGACGGTCACCGGCTCGATCAGCGTCGGCATGATCGGTACGACGGCATCGTCTCTGCGACCGACCGGAAAAGCCATGTTCGGCGACAAGTACGTCGATGTCGTTAGTGATGGTGCGTATATCGATCACGGCACAAAGATCGAAGTTATCCGGCTCGCTGGCAATCGCATCATCGTCCGGTCAGTGAACACCGAGGCGACAGAAGCGCAGGAATCGCAGCCCTCGCACTATTGAATCCTTGTATCGCCGGGCTCTTTCGCGATGCGGAATGCGGGGGCGTCTTCCAGGTCGGAAGTTACACGTATGGTTTGCGGAGCCGGGACTTTACCAGGATCGTGGACGATTCCGGCCTCGACCAGGGTCGCATAACTCAGGCACAGCAATAACCCCATCGTAACCCCGTTCGGCAGTGCTTCTGGTCCAAAAAATTTCATTGCACTGCCTGACGATTTTGCAAGACGCACTTTCATACCGTCCCACTGCACGCTGTACATTTCGTCCAGTACGAGATGCGACAGAAATCCGATGCCAACACCGACGGCCATCAACACGCGTACTCGCAGCTCGTCACTGTGATAGCAGAGAAACACAAGTTCTGAAGCGATCAATAATGCCGGAATACTGTGAAACATACCACGGTGAACGGTCAGCTTTCCCAGCAGAAATGCGCCACCGTACTTTACGACCGCGTAAGAAATAATTGCGAACAGCATCGCTCGGTCGCCGCGAACACCGACGGCCTGAGCGTTGTGCAGCAGCAACAATGGAGCGAATGCTGCAACGACTCCGGACAGTTCACGGATCGGCCGGCCGCTCTCAGAATCTAGGTCCGGCAACATTCCTGCAACCCATGTGAGTACACCAACAATTGCGGCCTGCACCAGACTGTAACCGAACAGAAAGACCGCTGCGGAAGCGTACGCAACGCCCAGAATGCCGCTGACGGTGATGTGTTCGCGATACGCTGCCATGAGAAGTCTTTACTCCTGTTAGATTTTGCGGCTGTCAGTCGTTCAACTTGTAATCACAGATCAGACTTTGATCAAAGGCCATCAGTCTTGGTGAGGTCGATCACCGTGTTGATTATCGTCAAAGGCAGCATTATCGGCGCAGCTTTCCACAAGTATTGATGCAGAGAGCCGGATTTTCTCACGCAGCGTCTTCGACGCAAGCGGACAATATAAGGCAAATCAATTGCTGCAACCGGCAGAAACTGCCACACCGGGAGTGAGACGACATCGTCACGATCGACACAATCGATATGTTTCATCAAAAGCGATCTCTTCGACATCAACTTCGGTCACTGCCGGTTTTCTGACCACTGTTCAGAAGGCACAATTCAGCGCCGCGTTGCTGAACTGTGTGTTTCCCCTGGGCAGAGTTTTCTACATGTTGAGCCTCGATCGAATATGCCGCATGCTTGCGAAGGCACGCCGCGTGTATGCCCTCTCGCATCGCAGACGTCTGCGACATATTCCCGTGATCTCAGAACTCCTTGAAAGTCGCCAACTGCTGGCAGCATCCGGATTGCTGGTACAGCATCGATCAGGGCAGAGTTTCGTCACATGGCAGGAAGATACGAACGTTGGCGGCGAGGGCTATCACGTCTATCGCTCAGCGTCGCCGATCATCACAGCCAACATCGGACAGGCGCAGAAGCTGACCTCAAAATGGGGGGCGCTGGATGACAACACGTCGCAACATGCTCTGACAGGTGTCGGGGCTCCGGCAAACTTTGTAATTCAGGATCTGGGGTTGCCACTGTCGAATGAACAGGGGTTGTTTGTGTACACGATCCCGGCGGGAGGGGCGGGAAACTGGTACTATGCGGTCACCGAAGTCATCAACGGTGTGGAGAATCAGACGCTGACCGCCGGATCGAATTCACTATCAAGTGCAATCGCTGATACAGTCGCCACGCCCCAGCCGGTTTTGATCTCTACGATCAACAACGGCCATGGTCGTGTCTACACCCAATTTATGGATTACAATAACTGGAATCCAACGTTTGAAGGATATGCTTACAACTACAGTGTCGCGTTGCCGGTGAATTATGACCCAAACGCAGCATGGCCCATGCGACTGATGCCTCATGCATACGGCGAACGCTATCGTTTGGAAGCCTATTCGGACTTCAACTGGCCAGTGATCGAAGTCTTTCCGGACGATGCTGGCGCTCAGTCAGGTTATCTCAACACCTGGTGGTACGGATTTGCTGCAGATCATAACTACAAGACCGATGGCCCGATTCCGACGAGTGGTCATATTGAAAACTTCACCGAGCAGCGACTGTTGCAGATGATGGATCAGGTGAAGGCAAATTTCAATGTGGACTCACAGGCAGTTCATATTCAGGGCCATTCCATGGGAGCGTCCGGTGCTTTATCGCTCGGAATGCGATACGGTGACTATTTCGCCTGGGCTTTTTCCAGCGAACCGATGACCAACTATGGCACAAATCCACTGTTTCAGGGTCAGTTCGAAAGCCTGTGGGGAACTCAGGCGTCGAACCTGCCTGTTATCAATAGGGGTCCGTATGCATCCAGACTTACAAAGTACAACGGCACGGGTGTTTATGACTGGATGAATCATCAGGAGATGCTCAACATCATGCGCAATGAGCCGATGGCGATGTTGATGGTAGGGCACGGGAAGGTCGATGATGTGATCGACTGGCAGACTCAGGGACGTCCGATCATCGCCGCATTGAACAACGCACATGTCGCATTCACGGCCGAGCAGCGCGGCAACTGGGATCACAACTGGATGGGCTTCGATTACATGAATGAGGCCATGTTCGGCGTCCCGAATGTTAGTCGGACGGACTGGGTTTTCCGCAAAGACAGCAGCCTGATCGCATTCTCCAACGCTTCCGGTTCAGGTCCTCTGGTCCCCGGAACGATCGGCACCAACTTCTACAATTTCGCACTGGACTGGTCTGTTTCGTGGAATAACTTTGGAGCAGCCATCGTTGATGCCGTCAATCAATATGAAGTCACTCTGCGTTCGCGCGCGGGGACTCAGACAGCCGATGTGACGCCGCAGAAAACTACCGCGTTTAACATGGCCCCTGGGGCAACGGTGACGTGGCAGAACATCAATGTCGGCACAACTCTGATGATTCAGTCCGGCACTGTGACTGCAGATTCCGGCGGCTTGGTGACGATTCCCGGTGTCCAGATTCTCACGAACGCTGGCAACCGGCTGATTCTGAATGCCGGCGTTTCCACGCCAACCGTGCAGGCTCCGATCGGAGCGACGACACTTCAGGCTCCAGCGATAACATGGTTAGGAAGTAATGGTGCAGCCAGTTACGACGTTTGGATTAACAATCTGAGTACCGGCCAGAGTCCGGTAATTCTGACAAACGTCAGCGACACAAGCTATACGTCCCCAAACCCAATGGGAATCGGACGTTATCGCGTCTGGGTACGCGCGAAAACTGTTGGCGGAGCACTGACAGCATGGTCAGCGCCAAAGGATTTTCAGATTAAGACGCCTGTCGTGATCGACAACCTGCCCGCGACTTTCAATGATGCTGTCTTAGTGAGCTGGGCTCCTTTACTAGGTGCTGTAAAATACGATCTCTGGATCAATAACCTCACAAACGGCCAGTCGCAGGTTGTCCGCCAGACGGCACTGACGACGACCTCGTATCAAATTCCCGGCAATCTGCCGCTCGGAAAATACGGTGTCTGGGTGCGCGGGATCGACGCCGGAAATACGGTGGCTGAATGGTCGCTTGCAAAGCAATTCAATACCGCCCCACGAACAATTATCACGTCGCCGTCAACGCCAGGCTTCAATAATCTGCCTGTCTTTCAATGGCAGGCACTCGCCGGAGCGACACAGTACCAAATCTACGTCCAGAATCGTACGACAAATGCAGTGACCCTGAGTCAAACGAACATCACTGCAACCAGTTTTACCCCAACTTCGGCATTGCCGACCGGTGACTACCGTTGGTGGGCGCGTGGCTCGAACAACTCGGGGATCGTTGGCGGCTGGAGCGTGCAACTGGACTTTAATGTCGGTGGCAAACCGATTGTGCTCACGCCAATCGGTACGACATCAAATCGTACGCCAACGTTTTCGTGGACTCCAGTGCAGGGAGCAGATCACTTTGAACTGTGGGTCTCAAAACGCGATGGCACTGGCGTCGTCATCAACCTCACAAACATCACGGCTGCCAGCTATACCCCGACGACCAGTCTGGCACCGCATGCATACCGTATCTGGGTACGAGCAGTGACATCGACGGGTGCGTTCAGTGCATGGAGTGCGTATGTTGACTTGACCGTGACGGATACTTCATTCGAACTCGTAACTCCGGAGGATCTGTCATCGATTCTGGTCTCGGTGCTTTCACAGGAAGAATATCCTGTGGTATCTGAACCGAAAAAAGCTGATTACTCAGGATACTCAACTTCAACCAGCGGCTGAAGCAGTCCGCCCTTCAAGGGAATTCGGCCGTAGACAGATTCGTCCCACGTGTGCAGCCCAAGGACGGCCCGAGAGATCGTCGGGGCCACCAGACTCCGGTACACCAGCACCTGATGATCTCCGATGCGGATTCGGAAACCGCTGGCTTCGTGAGTGCCCGCAGTGCGACGCGATTCGGTCACTGTCAATCGAGTCCAGTCGGCCGGTTGATCGATTCGCTTTGGATGCCAGTCCAGAGCCAATGGCAGCGTCACGCCGCCTTTGCCGACTCCGGCGAGTTCCAGCTGCCCGTCATGCTCCCGATAGCTGCCCAGCGTGTGCTGGATTCGATCGTCCTCCAGCCACAGCGGAAACGTCCGAACTGTGCGCGGCCCGACCGACAGTGTTAGTTCGCGCGTCACGGCGTCCGTTGTACAGGCAGCTTCGTCCACAAGCGGCACAGATGTGACCAACTGGACTTTGCGTTCCGGGTCGTTACTGGTGACGCTGTCGGTCATCATGGCAAAACGATCGCATGGTGCCAGCAGCAATTGTCGCACCTGCTTCACGGATGTGGCATCTTCCGCTTCCAGCTCCACAAAGACTGTTTCCGGATCAAGGAACCAGCAACTGCACTTCCACGCAGTCGGCGAAGGCAGAACTTCGTCATCCAACTGCACGGACCAGCTCCACGTTCCAGACAGGACTGGGACACCGGCTGCTGCGACCATGACCTGAGGACTATTGGAATGCCATTCCAGCGTGAGCGCGTCCGCGTCCGGGTCTAACGATGATCGCAGGATTGCAAGGCAGCCTGAGTCGGATTGCCATGACACCTCCGGCTTCGGCTTCTTCTCAATGCGCTTGCGGTTTGCTTCTTTCTGCTGCTCCTCAGCATTATCTGACGAGTCGCACGTTGCCGATTGACCGGGCGGAAGGTCAACCACGCCCGCATCATCGTCGGTCTTCGTCTTCTTCAGTTTCTTCGGGCGCGTGACTTCACCGGCCGGTTGGCGGCACCCATTGATGAGTTTCATTAAACGTTTTTCCTGCGTTGAACCAGACGCCGGAATCAGAAGTTCCAGAATGTCCGCAAGTGAAGGTTCCAACTTATTCGGAGCGGCGTCGGTCTGATGATGCGTAGATGGCAGCATGAGCAACGCAGCACGCTCCGTCACCAGAGTAAGCCGTTCCGCACTGTCATTGCTCCACAGCGGTTCATGAAAAGCATCAGCCCAGATCGTGCATCGCGTGAGTGGGGCCAGCCATTCAGGCAGCCGAGTCAGCAGCGATCCATGCACCAGCCCTTGTGCATCCGTGCATTCCAGCAGCACCTTTCGCAGCGATTCTGTTGCCGACTTCGCGAGCGTTTGCACGCCTCCGAGAGGACTCAGCAGCAAACTGCAGATCCAGGGCGATTCACCCTGCTGAATTATTTGACGGATTGTGTCGTTTTCTTCTGTCGCGGTCGGTGAATCAAACAGCCCTCCTGAAGATTCGCGGAGCGCTGCGTCGGCGAGGACGGCGAGCGCCTGAGTAAAATTCTCGGAAGACAGGGCCGCACCCTCGCGAAACAGTATCTCGGCGACTGCAATCGTTTCCCACGGACCTGGCGCGATGCCAACTTCCACCAGCCAGTTTGTAATGACCTCGTCATATTTTGACGGGACTTTGGCCTGCTTTCTTTTCTTGCCTTTAATTTTTACCGTCGCACGGGACTGCTTCGTCGAATGCGGAGACATGTCGTCCAGCGCTGCCGCGAGTTCTCGTTCACGCCCGCTCAAATCGACTGCATCAACCGACCATGAGGCTAGCAGGGAAGTATGCCTCAGTTGTTTACGAAGTCGCTTCATTGGCTTCGCAAGCACAGCCAGAAACGCATTCTGAAACGCGGCAGGATCATCCGCCGCCACAGCAGCTCGCAAAGCAGGATCGGCTTTGCGCCCCAGAGGAATCGAACGCAGTAGTTTCTTGAGTAACGTCGCTGTTGCCATGACTGTAACCTGACGAAAAAGCCCGAAAAAATTCAGTCGTTCCATCGACTACAGTTTTTAGTTCTCGACTCGCAAATCCGTTCCTCTAAATCGTCGTCGATGAAAACCCGCCATCCACCACGATATTCTGCCCTGTCACGAACGACGACGCCCTTTGCGATGCCAGCCACACCACGGCGCCGTCCAGTTCCTGCGCCTCACCAAAACGCGCCATCGGAGTATGACCGATGATCTGGCCTCCGCGTTCAGTGTAAGACCCGTCGTCCTTAAACAGCAACGCGCGGTTTTGATCCGCAGGAAAGAAGCCGGGGCTGATCGCATTGACACGAACACCGCGTGTCGCCCATTCCCGAGCAAGAAATTTTGTGAAATTGATCACAGCGGCTTTCGCTGCGGAATACGCAACGACTCGTGAAAGTGGAATCATCCCGGCCATCGATGCGATGTTGATGATACTGCCCTTTTTTTGAGCGAGCATCGTTTCTCCGAACACTTGAGCCGGCAATAACGCACCGCCAACCAGATTCAGATCGAACACACTGTTCCAGCCGTCTCGCGATAGTTTGCAAAAGTCGCTTCCCGGCGGCAACGTGGCATCCGGACGATTTCCACCGGCAGCCGAAACCAGAATGCTGACCGAACCCAGCCTGCCGATAATCGCATCTCGTGCCTCAGTCAATGAAGCAGCATCCAGAGCGTCCGCTGATTGAAAAATGCCAGTACCACCCGCAGATTCAATTTGCTTCACTCGTGCCATGCCACGTTCTTCGCTGCGTCCGACGATGGCAACTTTCGCGCCTGCTGCCGCTAAGGCCGCGGCCATGCCGCCGCCGAGAACTCCCGTACCGCCAAGAACCACCGCAGTCTCGCCGCTCAGATCGAAGATCGATGTTTTCATTGTGTTGTATCGCTTATGTTTCGCAGTGCTTTCAACCAGATCCCCCGATTTTTGCCAAACCACCCACCATTGTTCACCACCAACGCCCTTTAAAGTTGAACTTTCGCCCACGTTGTCGTTCAACGGACAACTCCGGACCTTGCCGAATTCCATGATTTCTCACTCCTCGAAACTCGCGATGTTTAGGAATTCCGGAAGCGGACGACCAAATTGTTCGGGTTCGGCAAGAATGCAGCCACGCTCCATTGAGACCAAGGGGTCTGTCCTGTATGAAGTACTTCCTGAAAGACGGGGCTTTCAGTGACCCCGTGGCAGCGAAGCCCCTATTTGAGCCGAGCGCCGTCAGCAGCCCATTCTGAACGCGGGACTTTCACCGCTGACAGGAACGCAGGTGAATTATGAGTCGGCATATTTTCGTCACAGGCGGCGTCGTTAGTTCTCTTGGAAAAGGCCTGACGTCCGCATCGATCGGGATGCTGCTGGAACGTCGTGGCCTCAAGGTCCGGATGCAGAAACTGGACCCGTACCTTAATGTCGATCCAGGTACGATGAGTCCCTATCAGCACGGTGAGGTTTACGTGCTGGACGACGGCTCAGAAACCGACCTTGACCTCGGCCATTACGAACGCTTCACTTCCGGCGAGCTCAATCGGCATTCGAACTACACGACCGGTCAGATTTATCTGTCCGTGATCGAAAAAGAACGCCGTGGCGAATATCTCGGTCACACCGTTCAGGTTGTGCCGCACATCACCGACGAGATCAAAGCGTGCATCCTGAGCCTAGCCACTCCGGACGTGGATGTTGTCATCACGGAACTCGGTGGCACAGTTGGTGACATTGAGGGCCTGCCGTTTCTGGAAGCCATTCGCCAGATTCCGCTCGACATCGGCAAAGAGAACGTCATGTTCATTCACCTGACGCTGGTCCCTTATCTGAAAGCCGCACGAGAAGCCAAGACCAAACCAACGCAGCACAGCGTGCAGCAGCTTCGTGAAATTGGCATTCAGCCAGACATTCTGATTGTGCGAACTGAGCGGCCAATTGGTCGAGAGCACACCGACAAGATTGCCCTCTTCTGCAATGTAGAAAAGAAGGCCGTGATTGAAGAGGTCGATAAAGAATTCTCAATCTACGAAGTGCCGATCGGCCTCATCGAACATGGTCTGGATGAACTGATTTGCCAGAAGCTGCATCTCAACGCCGGCTCCTTGAAGATGGACGACTACCGCGCGCTGGTGCATCGTATTCGTAATCCCTTAAATGAAGTCACGATCGCAGTCGTGGGCAAATACATCGAACACCGCGATGCGTACAAATCGATCTACGAATCACTCGACCATGCTGGCTTTGCACATTCCACACAGATCAACGTCAAACGTATTGAAGCGGAGGAACTGGAACGGCAGGAACCAGAATTATTACTCAAGGGCGTCGATGGCCTCCTAATTCCCGGTGGTTTCGGAATGCGAGGCATAGAAGGTAAGATCCAGGCGATTCAGTTCGCTCGTGAATTCGAAATCCCATTCTTCGGCATTTGCCTTGGCATGCAGTGCGCCGTGATTGAGTTCGCACGCAACGTGCTTGGCCTTGCCGATGCAAACAGCAGTGAGTTCTCCAGTGATACCCAGCATCCGGTCATTTGCCTGCTGGAAGGCCAGAAGGGAATTCGCTACAAAGGTGGCACGATGCGCCTCGGCGCGCAGCCCTGCGTGATCACTTCAGGTACTCGAACTTCGGCAGCATACGGCAAGGACGAAATCAGCGAACGTCATCGCCATCGCTATGAATTCAACCCGGACTACCGCAAAGAATTCAGCGACGCCGGCATGACCATCGCCGGCACCAGCCCCGATGGCGGCCTTGTGGAAATTGTGGAACTTGCATCACATCCATGGTTCGTGGCGGTGCAGTATCATCCCGAATTCAAATCCCAGCCTCACAACGCTCATCCGCTCTTCAAAGGCTTCATCGAAGCCGCATTGCTCCGCCGCCAACAGCGATCAAGCAATATGTCTGCTGGTTCTTCGCATGCAGAATAAGTCTGCGCGGATTCAGGAATTCGGTTTGCGATTCAGACCTTCAGTCGTTTCGGCACAGTTTCTGGTGCTGTAGGTACCACCGAGTTCCATCTGACCCACACGTTTAAAGGCGTTGGATACCGGTGTGCAAATTCGCGTTACGGATGACGATGGCAAACGCGGCAGTCTGGACCTGACGGTTCTCGTTCGTCGTCAATGATCTTTGAGATTCGTCAGCCCGACTTCGTGTCAGCTCCGACTCCTGATGCACAACATCCTTCGCTTCGGAGGTCTGTTTTGGTCATGTGACGGACATGAATGTCTACATATGATCACCTGGTTCAGTATGACGATAGCTGATTCGTTGTTTTTCAGGTTGCAATGAATCCAGATGCGGACGCGGGACGACGTTTTGTGGTCCATCGTTTGTGCGTTGAATTTTTGCACCCAGTTGATTCAGTTTCTGCTCGAACGCATGGTAGCCGCGATCAAGATGATACACGCGGCGAATTTCGGAACGACCTTCTGCCGCCAACGCCGCCAGTACCAATGCGGCGCTGGCACGCAGGTCTGATGCCATCACGGGTGCTGCCGATAGTCGCGTGACACCGTGGATGATGGCCGAATTGCCCTGGATCCGGATGTTGGCTCCCATTCGTACAAGTTCTGCCGCGTGCATGAATCGTTCCGGAAAGACGGTATCGGTGATCAGACTTTTGCCAGCGATTGTGGACAACAATGCCATGAATTGTGCCTGGCAATCTGTAGGCAATCCCGGATACGGTTCAGCCGTCAATCGCGCCGGACGCTGTATGGAAGCGGCGCGGATGCGTAGCGTGTCGTGCGTTGCTTCGATCGGAATGCCGATCAGGTTGAACGCATTCAGAACGTACGTCATATGAGTCGTCGGTGCGTTCAGGATTGTCACGTCACCGTGAGTGATCGCCGCCGCGAGCGCCAGAGTCGTTGCTTCGATGCGATCGGGAATGACCGTATGACGGACGTCGTGCAGTTGTGCTACGCCGTCAATTTCTACGATCGACGTACCGGCACCGAAAATTTTCGCGCCAGCGGCATTCAGAAATCGAGCAAAGTCCTCGACCTCCGGTTCTTTGGCTGCGGCACGAATAATCGTGCGGCCTTTGGCCAGCGTGGCGGCAATCAGGATGTTGCAGGTTCCAGTGACAGTGGGGCCATGCGGTCCGCACAGGTCGATGTCGGCTCCGCGAAGTTTTGAGCCCTCGGCAACAATGTATCCAGCCTCCAGTCGAATGTCAGCCCCCAAAGCAGCCAGACCTCGCAGATGCAGATCGATTGGACGATGACCAATGTTGCAGCCGCCCGGCAGGGAAACTCGCGCGGTTCCGAATCGCGCCAACAGCGGACCGAGCACGCAGACACTGGCTCGCATCTGTCGTACTAATTCGTATGGGGCAGCGGACGATCGCACATCACGGGCATCGACACATATGGTTCCGTCGGTATGCTGTTCCACCGCTGCACCAATCGACTGCAGCAGCTGTTGCATTGTGGCGACATCCTGCAACTGCGGAACCTGCTCAAGGATCACTTCACCGTCAATCGCCAGAGTTGCCGCCATGATCGGCAGTGATGCGTTCTTGCTGCCGTCAACGCTGACAGTTCCACGCAGCGAATGGCCGCCTTCTACACAGAACATATCCATCATCAGCTTCCTTTCTGATCACACTGTCTTACAGAATTCCTTCGACAATTCGCTCATGACCACTGAGATCGCGGCGGATACTTGTGGATGCGAATCCTGACATTCTCAACAGTGTTGCGACGGTCACACATTGTGCCGGATCAAGTTCCAGTGCGATGAACGCGCCGGGTTTGAGAACCTTTGAAGCGTCGGCTGCAATTCGTCGGACGATGTCCAGGCCGTCCTTTCCCGCAAACAATGCTTCCGCAGGTTCGTGCTGTTCAACTTCCGGCTGCAGGGAGTCGCGTTCGTCGTCTCGAATATACGGTGGATTGCTGATGAGTCCATCAAACACGCGACCGAATGCCAGCAGCGGTTGCAGCACATCGCCCGCCAACAACGTGACGCGGTCTGCCGCCTCCAGTTTCTGGACATTGCGAGTTGCAATCTCCATCGCTCGCTGTGATAAGTCCGTCGCCACGACTTTGCACAAAGGTCGTTGTCGGGCGATGGTAATCGCAATACACCCGGAACCGAATCCGATCTCTGCAACGGAACGAGGCTGATCTTTCGGGATGCGTTCCAGGCACACGTCAACAAGCGTTTCGGTTTCCGGACGCGGAATGAGCACGCCCGGTCCGACTTCAAAACTGCGACCGTAGAACTCACGTGATCCGATGATGTAAGCAAGTGGTTCACGCTTCGCGCGACGCTGAACGGCTTCTCGCATCTGAGTTCGCTCGGATTCAGTCAGTTCGTTGTCAATGTCTGTGTATAACCGGATTCTCTGGCACTGGCGGGCGTGGGCGAGCAATAATTCCGCTTCCAGTCGCGGCGATTCAACACCTTTCTGTTTCAGGAATCCGGCGGTCCATTCCAGAATTCGCCGCACAGTCCATACGTCAGCACTTGCAGGTTTGTTGCCAGGTGTTGACATAAGAGGCGAATACAATCAATGGGCGATTGAGTATGTAGGGCGTATTTCCATTTTCTCGTAGCCGGATTCGTAAGAATTCGGAGCCCCAGACCCTGCGTAAAGGCCCCAGAATTCTCACGAATTCTGCTGCGAAATTTTGAAAAATGCCCCAGATGTTTGTGCGTGGCCGGGATGATAGTTCGAACCACGAAATTGTTCTACTGCTCTCATGCGGCGTCTCAATCCTCCGCCTTGCTGCCGTCGCCGCACATTTTGACGATCTTTGGATCAAAGCGAGCCACGATTTCGACAAGATCCGACTGCTCCGCCATCACCTGTTCAATGTTCTTGTAGGCCATCGGAACCTCATCCGCGCCAGCCGACAGCACCTGAATTCCCCGTTTGGCAAGGTTCTTCTGCACGGCGCGAAAATTGAACTGGCTGTTGGCCTTCGTACGCGACATGGCCCGTCCCGCACCATGGGAAGCTGAGTTGAGACTTTCCGAATCTCCCTTTCCTCGCACGATGTAAGCCGGATCGGCCATTGACCCCGGAATCACTCCCAACTCGCCCTTGCCCGCCGGAGTTGCTCCCTTACGATGGACGATCACGTCGCGACCGCTGTGATGTTCCATCCACGCGAAGTTGTGATGATTTTCGACTCCGGCAATCACCCGCGCGCCGAGCAGTTGAGTCACAAGACGATGGATCACCGCGTGATTTGCGGATGCAAATTCACCCATCAGGTTCATCGCGGCCCAGTATTCCTGTCCCAACTGCGACTGCATGTCCAGCCACGCCAGACGATCAAAATGCTGATGCTGTTTGGGCATGTTCGCTCGCGCCATGTTTGAATACGTCGAACAGACAGAAGCTCCCGGACCGCGGCTTCCACTGTGACTCAGCAGCGCGACATATTGGCCCGCTTCGAGATCCAGATCGGCAGATCGCTCGGAAATCGTCACCACACCGAATTCAACAAAATGGTTACCTGATCCTGATGTGCCCAGTTGATTGCGAGCTTTGTCTTTGTTCTCACGAGTGATCCGAGTCACCGACCAGTCTTCGTCCATCACTGGATGGTCCTGAGGTTTCTTGTGGACCGAGCCGACTCCGAATCGAGTCCCGCTTTCCAGTGCGTTGCGATAGTGATCAAATCGCTTCTCCAGCGTCTCCACCGGCATGTCAAGAATAGAGATTTTCATGCGGCAGGCGATGTCCACACCGACGGCATAAGGAATCACGACATCCTGAGTTGCCAGAACGCCTCCGATGGGAAGTCCATATCCAATATGCGCATCCGGCATCAGCGCCGCACCGACGGCTGCAGGGATCCGGCAGGCATCTTTCATCTGCTGATGAGCACCTTCGTCGATGTTTGTGCCCCACGTACGATAGCCGATGGGTTCGATCTCCGGAGACGGATCTGATTCCGTGAGTTCCCGCGCAAGCCCGTCCAGAACAGCATCGCCGAGAAACAATTGAGGGTTCTCCGCCACCAGCCGCAGTCGATCCTTAATTGTGCGTTTGTCAAAGTCCGGCGATTCCGCAAGCAATTGAATCGCCCGAATCGCCTGATTGGCCGCGTGCCTCGGTATCCCAAGCTTTTCCAGTTGCCGAGCGTTCATGAATGTAGATCCATTGTTTAACCCGATGCCGAAGGCGGGGCCATTGTTCTGATCCAACGTCAGTATTGCACAGACACAGCTTGCTGTGAAAGGCTCACGACTATTCTAACGCTAAACCAAGGGTGATCACGAATCTAAAATTCAAGGCACTTCCCATACAATTTCGTTGACCGCAGTGGTCTCATGACGGCAAGACGATTGTCGTGGACTCCACGCCTCAAACGGATCAAGTCTCTCTGAGTCGCATTTGGGTGTACGGTATGGCCGGTCCGTTTCAGGGAATGATTCGGCACCTCGGCGCAGGTAACACGCCAACGTGGTCACCAGACGATTCCCAGATCGCCTATATGGTTGCGGCCGATGGAAACAGTGAACCAAAATTGCTCGAAGGCACAAAAATCGGCACGATCAATCGCAGCATGGAATGGTCCCCCGACGGCTCGAAGATTATTTTTTCGAGCGAACGCTGAAGAAGAGCTCACAGCAGCAGGGGTCGCGTCTAAGAACCCAGAGTGTTTTCCCTCACCTGAATGCCTGTCGCAACTGGAACTGCGTGTCCATATTGTTGTGACTTCGCGGTCGATCGGCACCGCCACCCGTCGAGTTCACACGACTGATCTTCTTTGGCAACGGCATATCGCCTTCAGACCAAAGCACGTATTGCAGTTCCTGGTGTGTCGGACCGAGGTCGTTCGAGTTATCAGTAAAGCTTGCATGGGTCGAGCCAACCGAAGCTGTGGTGACTCCTCGCTTGATGGCAGCAGGCGTAAACCTCAACCGAATCGAGATTGTGGACGGCCTCGGTTCATCCTGCGATGAGGGGGAAATTCTCTCAGACATAGACCCGGATGAAGTGATGGCTCGGGCCTTCGCCTAGAATCAGCGATGCACACCACCTAAAGGCGCGGCTGGTATTCGGAAATAGGTGCAGGCCATCATTTACCGGGACAAGCACTCAGGTTCAGGGATGCCGGCTCAACCAACCCTGAAGATCTGCTATCAGTTTTGATGCCCGCTAAGCCAACAGCGTCAACGCAAGGCCTTATCACCCGGCGAGCTTCTGAAATTAAGCCTCAGGTTTTGCGGTGGCGCTGGCAGAACAATATCCAGCTCGAGGCGGCGAAAAACGCCAGCAATGCTCTGGCAGACAGTCAGGATGTGATCAGCAAGTATCCTAGTCTCAAAGGAATCTTTGGGTTCAGCTCTGTTTCGTTTCCGGGAGCTGCTGAAGCCGTGGAGCAAAGTGGCAAGGGCGGACAGGTACTGGTCACTGGCCTTTCCACGCCAAACGACATGAAGAAATTTGTTCACAACGGCAATGTCCGATCGGTGGTCCTGTGGAACACAATCGATCTGGGCTATCTGACGATTCATGTCGCGAAGGCACTGGCGACAGGCGAACTCAAGGACGAAGCAACATCCATCTAGGCCGGCAGACTTGGCGAAATGTCCATCGTTGGCGACAACGTGATGCTTGGCGACATTATGGTATTCACGAAGGGTAATATCGATCAGTCGGACTTCTGAGGCGATAAAGGGGCTGAGGCGAGCGATAAAGGCGGACGCAGCTCATTTTGTTTTCTTAGCTCGTAGAGGCAGCTGAATGCTTGCATCGTTTGGCGGTCTCGACAAAACTGCCCCTTTGGAAGTGGGTAACTGCGGTATGCGGGGCGAACAAGCGTTAATCCCCTCAGTAGTGACTCAGTATCCGCTCACATCGAAAATTCGTCAAGGAGCCATTTCATGCAACGATTGACAGTCGGAATTTCAATTGCAGGATTGCTACTATTGGCGGCTTCACGCATCGAAGCCGACGAACGCCAAATCACAAAGGGGGCCGCGCACAACCATGCGCTGGACAATAACGATAACTTCTCCCCGGATGATAAATTCCTAGTCTACGCCATCAGCGGTCCGGGGGGGCTGGCTGACGCCCGCTTGGTCGCCAAGGTTGAAATCTCGACCGGTAAAGTCACGCCCCTTTACCGTCCCGAAAATCCGAATCAGTTTGGGCCAGGGGTGATGGCGGCCGGCTTTGCCCATGACCGCAATGAAGTGATCTTCATTCATGGTCCCATGAATCCCACGGGACCAGAAAACAAATACGAGAAACACGCTCGCGTCGGCGTCATCGCCAACGGGGATGGTGCCGGCACGGTCAAATTCCTTGACGCGCGAGATATCGAGGCGCCGTACACCGTCGGCGCCCTGCGCGGTGGAACGCACCGGCATGAATTCTCCGGGGACGGCCAGTGGGTCGGTTTTACTTACAACGATGCCGTGATGCGCGCGCACGGTCTTAAGACCGGCAAGAATCTGGACCTGCGTACAATTGGAGTTACCAAACTGGGACAGCCTGTGACCGTACCCAAGACTCCGCAATTCGCTGAGCGCAATGAGGGATTCTCGGTGGTTGTCGTGGCGGTCACTCCCGATCCCAAGCCCGGGAGCGACGAGATTTCTAATGCCGCGGGGGACAGTTGGGTGGGGCAAAACGGTTATGTTCGTGCTGACGGAGGCCGGCAAATTGCGCGAGCGTTCATCGGAACAACGAGGGACAAAAACAACCAGCCCCTGGATGAGTTGTACATCGTCGATATCCCCGACGACATTACCGCGCCCGGTCCGCTCGGCCCACTGCAAGGGACCGATACGAACCCGCCCATGCCTCCTGCTGGAACCTCCCAAAGACGTCTAACCCACACGGAAAACTCCGCGCACCCAGGCTGTCAGGGGATTGCCCGTAGTTCGGCAAAGGGAGACCAGATCTCGTTTAAAATGAAAGACGCGAAAGGCCAGTCGCAAATCTTCATCATTCCAACGATCGGTGGAACGCCGAAGCAAGCGACCTCCATCGAAGGCGGCGTCACGTCGGACGCCCGCTTTAACCCGTCGGGCAAGGTCATTGCGTGCGTGGCAGGTAACAAGATCCTGATTACCAATATCGATCCCGGCCCCCAATTCGGAAAAACCACAGTCCTGAACGATCATACCTCGGCTCCCTTCGGCTTGGTCTGGAGCCATGATGGCAAGACGCTGGCGTACAACCGCAACGTCGAAACGGACGGCAAACAAATCGGGCAGATCTTCGTCGCCGATTACAAAGACGGCAAGTAGACCTGTGCGACGCGATTAGGAGTCGCGTCTGCGTTCAGATGAGATGGGCAGAAAAGCTGGATGCAAACGGATTCACAAGCCGCGTCTCGAACCCGGCGTTGCAAAACGCGCGCCTGGGTGGCTTGTGGCGGGTGCCTGTCATCTCGACGGCAACAATTACATTTCTGAGATCATGTTTTTCGACGGCTTGCTTCAGTGTATTGAATGCGTTTATCGATGCGATGAACGAATCAATCGCTGAAGAGTGGCAAAAGAAACTATCGCAACCACTTCACATGGGAGCCACCAAGTTGTGTGTGACCAGAGAAATGGCCGCATTTTACATGAGGCACGGTAATGGAATACCCAATGAACTTCGGTAAGCGATTGCCCAAACGACCCGACCAGCGGAATCTAATTCGACCAACATCTGCCCCCGTTTGAAAACCACCGACCAGAGCTATACAGAATTCAGCATCCTAACCGCACTTTTGGCGGATGCCGTCGCCGCTTTCCTGAATCATTTCTCTGCCATCATGGCGCACGCGATGCGGCAACACTGAACCGCCATTCTGTCGCAAGAAAGTCTCAAGATACTTTTCACAAGCAACCTCCGGACTGATACCGCCACTGGGTAAGATTGATGGTCCCTTGTGGAGGCGCAGCAGTGGTAAAAGTTCTGGGGTATGTCCGTGTCAGTACAGAAGAACAAAGCGAGTCAGGGCATTCGCTCGGAGCACAGCGGGAGAAACTGAAAGCCTACGCTGCGTTGTATGACTTGGAACTGGTGGAAATTGTTGAAGACGGTGGCCAGTCAGCAAAGACGCTGAATCGTCCCGGTCTCCAGCGAGCATTGAAGATACTTCGAAACGGTGAAGCGGATGGAATTGTCATCGTCAAGCTGGACCGCTTGACTCGCTCTGTTGTTAGCAGATTTTCAGCGTGCGCGATGCGTTAGCGTTGTACTTGCCTCCGTCAGTGCGTCCCTGTCCGCGTGCATCGCTGCTGCCAGTGCTTCCGCCTGCTGACTGCATTCTGAGTTTGATGCCGCCACCTTCCGGGCTGGCAAGCCATGCTTTGGCCAGTGTGGCCTTTTGCTGAATCAGGGCATTGCGGCGCTCGACCAGAACCATTGCCGTTGACGTTCCGGTGTAGGTCAAGCGGCGTGCCTCGCTGTACTCTGTTGCTTCGCGTTCCTTGCGCTTCTCTTCGACACCCGCAACAAATCCTTCGGCGTAGGCTGCGCCGTCTCCGCGTGCCACAGAACCATATCGCAATCGGGCCAGTGCTGAGATAGCTAGACGCAATTCGCCCCAAAGCTGAATTGCCGTTTCAACGTCTTCTGCGATCCCATAGAAGACAAGCGACGTCGCCTTTGTTGCCTTTCCGTTTGCATCTCGCACGGCAAGGCCTGCCGCCGTTTGTCGATAAACAGGAGGGCTTACATAATATCCAACGCCGCCGACGATCTTTGCGACAACTCCAGCCAGTGATTTTTCCCATTGCGGCATCCGTGCGTTGTCGCTGAACACCTGTGTCTTCGTTCGCGGTGCTGTGCGTGCGTCCTGCTCTTGTTCCTGTGGGCTGGTTTGTAAGTCATCTTCGCTGAGGTGGTGGCGATCCATGAGCCGCGCTGCGATAGCCAGGGCGTTCTGCACCTCCTGCTCTGATGCTGCGTCGTCGTTGGCGATGCTGAGGATTTTTCGGATTTGATCTTTTACGTCTGCCATGTTTATCGGTCCTGATTGTGGTTGTGGTGGTTCAAATTGTGATTGCCTGTGCCAAGTGCGTCAACTAGTGCATGACGTTTCCGTCTGCGAAGTCCATCTTTCGCAGCATGATAGCAATGGTTGCCTGTTCGTGGCTCGGTGCCTGCTCCATTGCTTCGAGCAAGCAACCGACGGGAATGAAGTTCATTCCGCTCGGTCCTTTGGCCTCAATCACGTCTTCTCGGTCGATGCCTTTTTTTCGTCGATGAAAGTGTTGAGCCAAGTTGTGAAGTTCATTGTGTTGCGTCCATTTGTGTGGTCGGTGGTTGTCTCCGGACACAGCAGCCCCTCAGCCGAGAGACTGGCGTTTTTTGTTGCATCCATGATGCCGCTCATCGCCACCTTCCTCGACGCGGAAACCAGCAAGATCGACGCATTGATCGCGGAGCAGCGTCGGTTGATTGAGTTACTGAAGGAAAAGCGGCAGGCGGTCATCAGTCACGCGGTCACCAAAGGCCAGAACCCCGATGCGACGATGAAGGCGTCCGGCATCGAATGGTTGGGCGACGTGCCGGAACATTCGAGCGTCGTGGCACTAAAGCATTTGGTTTCGCGGCCAATTATCGACGGGCCGCACGTATCGCCACAGAAACATGATCAGGGTGTGCCGTTCATTTCCGCGGAATCCATCGGCAAAGGGTTTATCGACTTCGATAAGAAATGGGGATATATCTCACCCGAAGATCACAAGGTTTACTCGCAAAGATACTCGCCACAGCGAGGCGACATTCTGATGGTTAAATTGGGAGCAACTACCGGAGTTCCAGCCATTGTTGAAACAGATACGGACTTCAGCGTCTGGGTTCCTTTGGCGGCAATTCGTCTTAAAGATCAAATTCAACCGTACTTGATCTTTCACGTTCTTCGGTCAAACAACCTTCGAGTGGCTTATCAACTGAGTTGGACATTTGGAACACAACAGACGCTCGGTCTAGGCACGATCTCAAACCTGCAAATGCCAGTGCCACCGGCGCAAGAGCTACAGGAGATCGTTAATTACTTGGATGCCGTGTTGCCAGGGTTTGACTCACTCGAAGCCGAAGCCACGCGCGCCATTGACCTGCTTCAAGAACGCCGCACGGCCCTGATCTCCGCTGCCGTCACCGACAAAATCGACGTGCGTGAAATGTCACGCGGAGGCGAGGAGAACGCGGAGAAGACGAAATGAACTTGCTACCATCTCACTCGTCCTCCGCGCCTCCGCGACTCCGCGTGAGCCATCTCTTACAGGCATCTATCCCCAAGGCCCAGCGTTGCATCGAACTCTGTCAAGAACGCCGCACGGCCCTGATCTCCGCTGCCGTCACCGACAAAATCGACGTGCGTGAAATGTCACGCGGAGGCGCGGAGAACGCGGAGAAGACTAAATGAGCTTGCTACCATCTCACTTGTCCTCCGCGACTCCGCGTCTCCGCGTGAGCCATCTCTTACAGGCATCTATCCCCAAGGCCCAGCGTTGCATCGAACTCTTTCAAGAA
>CANJQC010000029.1 GCA_947476295.1 Planctomycetaceae bacterium
CGAATGCCTGTGGAGAAACTCGCGCGAACACCGTCGGCGAGCATCGTGCCTACGGGAGCTTTCGCAAATCGCTCTGCAACCGCAGTGACGAACGCAGTGCCAGGTTCACCGGCAGGAACGACCACCAGTCCTGGATTTGTGCAGAATTGCCCAGTTCCCATCAAACAACTTCCAGTAAACTCATCCGCCAGCGCGGCAGCGCGTTCCCTGAGCGCACCGCTCATGATGAACACCGGGTTGATACTCGACAATTCTAAATACATCGGTTTGCCTGCAGCGTCGGCAGCGGCTTTGAGCTTCAACCCCGTATGTCGGGCTCCCGTGTAACCGGAAGCACCGATGCGATGATCGGATACCAGTTTCGCTCCGTCTTCGTGGCTTGTGCGGTAGATCAACTGCACAAGTGCTTCGGGCATACCGGTTTCGCGAATCGCGGTCAGAGCAGCATCGCCAAAGATGCGAGTTGTTTCGGGATGACACGGATGACCTTTTGCGATCACCGGATTACCAGCTGCAATGGCTGCCGCGAAATCTCCGCCAGAGATGCCGTTGAAGGCAAATGGAAAATTGTTGGGACCAAACACAACTACCGGCCCAATTGGGCCTAACATGGCACGGATTCCCGCTGCAGAATCAATCACCGGCGTTCGCCACGAATCCGTGCGAGCCGCCTTCGCCGCCTGCCGGAGTTGATTCGTCGTGCGAGGCAGTTCACCGTCTTTCAGCCGCGGGGACTTCGGCAGTCCGGTCTCTGAATGAGCCGCATCAACCAGCAACTCAGCGCGGGCTTCGATCTCCTTTGCGTAACATTCAAGGAAATCTGCGAATCGACTCCCCGGCCAGCCTCGCATCTGCCGTGAAACCTTTTCTGCGGCTTTGATTGCCGCTTCAATTTCTTCCCACGGACTCACGGGAAATATTCCAGGAAGCCGTTCTTCCGTCATCGGGTTCACGGCTTGGAAGACCGAAGTCCCCTTGCTGGACGTCCAATGACCGTTCAGAAGAATAGGCTGAATCGAATTCGCCACAGAGTGTACCTTTCAGTTAACGACAGACTGCCGTCGGAGGATCTGTTCAGCAAGTTCCTTCTCCCCCGAGTTCGGGGGAGAAGGTGGCCGACAGGCCGGATGAGGGGGCTTTCAAGGATGGCAGCGTTTGAGAAAAGCGTCTGCATCTGGTTCATTACTTCCGAGCCGTTGCCCATTCGTCGAGCATGGCCTGAATGCGAGCGGGATTGAAATCGCCAGGGACATCGTAATCCTGATTGGCCTGAAGATCAGCGACAGACAGGTCTCGTGAAGGAATTCCATCCGCTGGCACGTTGGCATGAGCCGTCCACGCAATGGCGTTCAGTACCAGAGTTCTGAAATCACGATTGCCCCAGTTCCAGTGATCGTGACCACCCGTGAAGCCAAAGCCGCGACCTGCATCCTTACGCGAACGCGCCCAGGCCATCGTCTGAGATTCTTTGCGTTCCAGGACGGCGGCACGCACTGTCGGATTGTTGCTGTGAGGCCCATCAGCCCGCGCAAGGCTGCCATCTTCTTTGACCAGTGTTGAACGCGGTGGCAGGTCTGTGAGGACGGGAATAATGTCCGCGTCTTCTCCGGCAAACCGCATGTGATAGTACCATTCGTCGTTGATCCGAAATGGTTTCACACCATTTGCAATCGGATGATCCGGAAACTTCGCGAAGTTGCCGGTCCAGTGAGGATTCACGGACCAGTCGGCTTCAAAGTAACCTCCGGTCCAGTCCAGAAATGCGTCTCCCGATGCGCCTTTGGGAACTTCGACACCATAGTGTATACACACCATCCCAATGCCACGCTTTTCGAGTGCTTTCAGGCGATCCAGTTTACTATTGAACGGATGCCCGCTGCCGCCGTCGGCATAAATCACAATTGTGTCAGCGCTGTCGAGGACTGAATCGTCTTCCGGCCAGCCTTTGGTATAAACACTCGCTTCAATCCCAAGGTTCGAAGAGTTCAGCGCCTCGGCCAACAGCATACAGCCCGCGCGATGTTCGTGAGCCCCGTAGCCATGGCTGGGATTACCGGCAATCAATGCGATTTTTTTTGGAGCAGGCAGACGCTTCAGTCGAATATTGCGGAACTGCACGGTCATGGCTGGGCCGACATGAGCCTGCAACGCCAGCAGGCCTGCTGCTCGACGTTCCTGCACATCGTTGTCAGTAACATCGATTGTCTGGACGTCGTTGATGAAGTGCTGGAAGTGGTGTCCGTCGGCAACGATGCGGTACTTGTTCCAGTCTTCCTTCTTAATCATCTTTTGAATCTCTTTGGTGTCACCGATTTTTGCAGTTTCTTTGACTTCAAACTTGCCATCGTTACGCACAAGCTCCGTCGCCTGCCCACGCTGAGCCAGGATGCCGCGATACTGTTCGCCGTAAAGAATCCCAGAGTAAGTGTCTCCGGCTTCGAAGTCGGCCTGATATCCACCGATACCCCATTTGAGCTCCGGCAGTTCGAAGCTGCGATACTGAATTCCTGAATTGCCGTTGACAATCCTGTACTCCAGCTCCAGCTCAAAATTATCCACCTCACCACCACGCCAGATGATGAACGTGTTTTTTTTGAGCTTCTTTGCTTCGTCGTTCGAGGTCGCTCCAGTGATCGTTCCGTCCTGAACGCTCCATACCTCCGGATTCCCGTCCCAGTTTTCCAGCGTCTTGCCGTCGAAGATTGATTCCCAATCGTCCGCATTCACAGACACTGTCGCCACACACAGTGCAGCCAGAAACAAGCACAGTCGCTGAAATCTCATGGTTACCCCCCCGGAAGGTCAGAATTCGCATCAGGTCGCCGTCAGGCACTGCCAATGATAGCAGCAATTTTCTGATCGCAACACTGAGCGGACGGGGCGGACTGCCCGTGATGCACACGGGGCGGCGCTGAGTCATGGACGGCGAGCGGTGTGGAGTCAGCCCACTGGGACAATGCGATTCCACAGGACTGACATTCTTGTCCGTCTTATATTGGCGAACGCCGAGAAATCACGACGTACCGGCAAGCTGACGCATGCCGCCCGCCAGTCGTGGTTTAGCCTAGGCAAATCCGGGAATACTCCGGGAATACACGGACGAGTCGGCATCACAACATCGAAAAATGGAAAACACCGAGAGGGCTGACGCCCTGCCGCTCGCCTGACACGCCCCGTCGCCGAGGGCGACGGGAGCAATCGACATCCGTTATTTCGTCACAGTCGATTCAAGCGACGCTTCACGAACGGCGCTGGCTTTTTCAACGGAACCGCGTGATTCGCCGGTGAGGAAGTTGTCCACACGCGCGGATTTCTGCAGAGATTCAAACGTTTCACCAACCATCTTCTGAACTTCACGTTCAGTCAGGTCCGCATGTAACTGAGCCTGTACATCTTTGAGATCGTGGTCAATCGGTTCCGTCAAGCCTTCAAACTTCAGGATGGCAAACTGGTTGGGTCCGACCTGCAGAATCCCGGAGATTTCCCCCGGCTCCTTCATCTCGAACGCGGCTCTTCGCAGGTTTTCATGAGCACCAGTATTTTTGCGGATCGGCGGAATCACACCACCCAAAGCGCGGCTGTTGGTTTCGACACTGAAGTCGCGAGCCAGGGCATCAAAGTCGTCGGGATTAGCCTTGGCTTTGTCCCAGACTTCCTGTGCGCGACGCTGCTTGTCACACACTATCATGCGTGCCTTCACGCGCGGTCCGTAGTTGTCTTCGTAAGCATGCTGCAACATCTCGCGAGTGATCGTCACTTCTTTGCCTGCCAGCTTTCGCAGTGCCAGCATAGGCCAGATAATGTCGCGATGATATTGCACGGGAGAGAGTGCGCGTTCGGCTTCCAGCAGTTTGTAATACTGATCAACGGCCAGACCGAATTTCTTGGAGATTTCGATCACCTGCTGAGTCACTTCAGCTTCCGAAACCACGATGCCACGCTCGGCACAGGCCTGCTGAATGATCGTGCGGCTGATCATGTTCTCCAGAACTTCCTTGCCGTGGCGTTCGACGCATTCCTTTGCTAGGGCTTCGTAGGAAATCGGTTCAGCGTTGACTCGGGCGAACGCAGTGTTCTGGGCGTCCGTGCCGGCGGAATCGGCAGCGCCGTCTGCTTTCTGTTCGGCGGCCTGAGTGGCCTGGGCCCGCCAGACCTGCATCGAAATGCCACTAGCGACCAACACGACAAGCGTACCGCCGATCAGGATGCCACTTCGCTTTGAACGGGATTCGGCGACAGTTTTCGACGTGGACGGTGTTGTGAGTTGCGGCATGATCGGGGTCTCCTGAATCGAGGATTCTCGGCGCGAAACGAAGGGAGTGAGAAGTACAGAGGGGATTTGAGGCGGTAAGTACCGTGAATCAATTGGTTCACGCTTTCCCGTCTTCGGTTGAACTAAGTCCAAAGACGCAGAATTCGCCGTTTTGGAAACGCTGATTCACAGGCTTTGTGTCGCGTTATACGCCCTTTTGCAAAATGGGGTCAAGTTCGGTTTTTTCGCACGCTGACGAGGCTCGTGACAATTGAGAAACCGGCAGAATCTGCTACAATCCGGCCACTGCGGTTCGGCGTCGTAAATGACTGTCAGAAAAGCACTTGCAGCATGCAAGATCACATAGTGCTTCAAAAAGGATTTTCGTTTGTCTACTGACGATCCCAAAGGCGACGGCCTTGTCCCTGCAGATCCCCGCGTGTCCCGAACTGATATTCAGGATGAGATGCGGACAAGCTATCTCACATACGCGATGAGCGTAATCATCAGTCGCGCTTTGCCGGACGTTCGCGACGGGCTGAAACCTTCCCAGCGCCGAATTCTGGTCGCAATGAACGACCTTAGCCTTGGGCCAAATTCTGGCCGAAAAAAATGCGCGAAGATCGCTGGCGACACCAGCGGCAACTATCACCCGCACGGTGAAGGAGCGATTTATCCAACGCTCGTCCGCATGGCTCAGGATTGGGTCATGCGCGAAGTGTTGATCGACAAGCAGGGCAACTTCGGATCGCTCGCCGGCCTGCCGCCAGCCGCCATGCGATACACCGAAGCGCGCCTGTCCGGGGCCGCTGCCGAAATGATGCGCGACATCGATCGTGAAACCGTCGATTTCGCACCGACGTATGACAACGATCGACTCGAACCTGTCGTGCTGCCCGCACGATTTCCGAATCTGCTTGTCAATGGATCCAGTGGAATCGCGGTCGGGATGGCGACCAGCATGCCTCCGCATAATATGTCGGAAGTCTGCGAATCGGTGATTCGCGTGATTGACGATCCTGATCTGTCCCTCGACGAATTGCTCGACGTCATCCCTGGCCCGGACTTTCCGACCGGCGGCATTATCTGCGGCAGTATGGGAATTCGTCAGGCCTACATGACTGGCCGCTCTACGCTGACTCTGCGATCTCGCACGCATTTCGAAACCGAAAAGAATTCGGACGTTATCGTCGTAACGGAAATCCCATATCAGGACACACGTGACCGCATCCGTGAAAAGCTTGAGATCTTGGTCCGCGACGAACGCATCAAAGGCATCTCACGTATTGTTGACCTGACAGACCGCACGATTCCATCATGGCAGGTGCGGCTACATATTGTACTCAAACGTGATGCCGACAAAGAAGTCGTACTGAATCAGCTGTTTCAGTATTCACCGCTGCAAACGACCGTCAGCGTGATCATGCTGGCTCTCGAAGGCAATCGTCCCCAGTTGATGACCGTACGGATGTTGCTAGATTCGTTTATTCGACATCGAGTGGACGTTATTCGCCGCCGCACCGAGTTTATGCTGCGAGAAGCTCGCAAGCGAAAACACACGGTGGAAGGCTTGTTGCTGGCTCAGACCGACATCGATCGTATCATCAAGACGATTCGCGATTCCGCCAGCCGCGCTGCCGCAAAAGATGCGTTGCAGAAAGTTCCAGTCCCGTCGCCGCTGGTATCACGGGCTCTTGGAGAAGACGGCTTCAAGGCGTTTGTGCTGGAGAACGGTGAAGCAGATAATTATTTCCTGTCGGCCAATCAGTCCGAAGCGATTGTGTCGATGCAGCTTGGTTCACTGGCCAATCTGGAACGCGAAAAACTCGTCGCCGAACATCAGCACCTGCTCGACAACATCGGCGAATTCCTGCGGCTGCTGTCCGACGAAGCGAATCTGCGAGCCGTCGTCCGAACCGACATGGAAGAACTCAAAGCCCGCTTCCCGGACAAGCGCCGTACGACGATTTCAGACGAAGAGTTGGGTGACTACGACAAGGAAGCACTCATCGCCGAACAGCCGATGGTCGTTACCATGTCGCAGCGCGGCTACATCAAGCGAACTCCGCTGGATGTTTATGAAGCTCAGAATCGCGGCGGCAAGGGTATCAAGGGTGCTACCTCGGACGACGAAGATCCGATTGCCCATCTGTTTGTGACAAGCACGCATGATTTCCTGCTGTTTTTCACGGACAAAGGCAAAGTCCACTGGATCAAGGTTTACGATCTTCCGCTGCAGGCCCGCACCGGCAAGGGACGAGCCCTTGCAAACATTTTGACTCTGGAAGAAGGTGAAGGGATTGCCAGTTGCTTCAATGTCCGTTACTTCCCTGACGACCAGTATCTGGTCATCGCAACTCGCCAGGGCATCATTAAGAAGACGGCTCTGTCCGCCTACGGTCGCCCGATGAAAGGTGGCATTATCGCGATCCGTCTGGACGACGGCGACGCACTGATTGATGTACGCATTGTGCAGGGTGATGAGGACCTGATTCTGTCAACCTCCGGCGGCATGGCTATTCGCTTCAATCACGAAGACGCCCGCCCGATGGGGCGAGCCACTCGCGGAGTGAAGGGCATCAAGCTGTCGAAAGAGGAAATCGTCGTAGGCATGGTCGTGGCGGATCCGGAGCGGACATTGCTGAGCATCTGCGAATTCGGCTATGGCAAACGCACACCGTTTGGACCTGGCGAACTGGATTCCAGCGAAGCTGCGGCCGAGGATGTCCCGGCAGACGACAGCATTGTCGATGATAACGATTCAACAACTGACCTCGCGGACGACGCAGTGGAAGCCGTGGAAGAAGAAAGCGAAGCATCACCCGGCAGCAGCGCCCAATACCGCCGCCAGCGTCGCGGCGGAAAGGGTCTGCGAGACATCAAGACCACCGCCCGCAACGGCAAAGTGGTCGATGTCCTCTCTGTCATCGACTCCGACGAAGTCCTCATGGTCACTTCCCGCGGCAAGATCCAGCGCATCCGCGCGAGTGACATCAACACCATCGGCCGCAACACCCAAGGCGTCCGCATCATCCGCCTCGACGATGGCGACACGCTGGTGTCCTGTGCCGTGATTCCAGGCGATGTGATTGATGAGGAAGCTGCCAAGGCGGCAGCGGCAGTGGCAGCAAACGCAGCGGAGAAGCCGGTGGTGCCAGAGATTGTGGTTGAGGAGAATCCAAACGACGAAGAAGAGTAACTTCATCTCGTGACGAGGTCAAAGTAGATCCACTTCCTTCCGAGTGTTGGCCACCACTTTGTTCGAATTGCTCGTACACGTGTTCATGGTAGTACGCAGCGATAGAAAGATGCCACTCACGCGAGCCAAATGCGGCAGCAGAAGAAAGTAGCCGTCTCGCTCCGCCGAGACGAGCCTCGAAGGGGGCCACTTGAATGACTACCCCGCGACGATTGTTCTTCAACCCTTTGCGACGCGTTTGATTGTGGAGCCTTGTTTCGGTTGACGAATGTCGTTTGACAAATGCTCATCACGGCGGAGCGTGATGGCTACTTTAGCTTCGAATAATGCAGAGACTCTGTCGGCGACAATGCAGCTTTGATACCGTTCCTGGCGATGTATCTGCGAAAATACAGAAACTGTTCTTCTGATCGCACGAGGTGATCAAATCCGTCCTGTTGCCAGAATCGGCCGCGCTGATCGAGCTTGCGGTTGATTTCATGAGCAGTGAAGTGCTTCCATGATTTGCACTGCTCCAGCATAGCCGACTCAACAGGAAATGCGGCCAGCAAGTGAACGTGGTTCGGCATGACAATAAAATCGGTGAGTTCGTATCGATCCTGGTCGAAATGCAGGAGACTCTTGCTGACAATTTCAGCGATCAGCCGTTGTCGCAGCACACAGGCTCCATGACCTTCATCGAGTTCGTCGTGCCAGCGTTGGGAGAAGTGCTGATAGAATTCTGTCTGAGCTTCAATATCGAGTAACTGAAGTTGCTGACGCCAGTTTTGGGAGATGGGATTGATCGCGTGCAAACGAAGCCATTGGCGACGCTCCTGCCTCCATTTCTCCAGCACCAACGCCGGGATCGAATCGTCTGTCCGCCATGTCACGAAACAAACCACACCGGCCTGGACCCAATGCGGCAGTCGTCTCTCGATGACGGTGTATTCAGTATTTCGATCAAAGAAATGCAGATCCATCAGCCACCTCCGCTGCAAAATGTAGCCGTCTCGCTCCGCCGAGACGAGCCTTCAAGGAGGCCACGTGGCTGAAAGATCCCGCGACGATTGTTCTGCTGCTAATAGTTAAGGAACGTGGCGAGTGGTTTTGATGAATGGCATGTCGTTTGATAAATGCTCATCACGACGGAGCGTGATGGCTGCATTTGCGCATCCGAATCACGGTCTGCTGACACCCGCTTCCAGGAATCGTCCAGCATGAACGGCATCGCATGTGTGCCCGCAGTCCACCCTTGTTCTCGGTTGCGTCGCCGGCCTCAACCGCAGCTCAAATATCCAGTTGTTTCACATCGAGTGCATGCTTTTCGATGAATTCGCGGCGGGGTTCCACAGCGTCGCCCATAAGGACGCGAAAAATCTCATCGGCAGCGGCAGCGTCTTCCATGCGGATTTGAAGCAGCGTACGTTTTTCCGGATCCATGCTGGTGTCCCAGAGTTCTTCGGAATTCATTTCGCCCAGACCTTTGAATCGCGTCAGTGTCAGGCCCTTTTCGCCCATTTGACGCAGTTCAACGAGCAGGTCACGTAAGTTGGTGAGCGGTACTCGCTCGTCATCGCGTTCCAGCACGAATGGATAAATCGGTTCTGCATTCCGTAGACCGGCAGGAGTGTAGTCTGCGACGAAGAAACCGTAATCTTTCAGCTGCGCGAAGACTTCATTGAGCGTTTTGATTTCATGCAGATCGATGAGTTGTGCCACTTTTTCGCGTGGAGCAGCGGGCTCGTCGGCAGCGGCACGCTTTTCAGTGGCAGCAGGTTCGTCGCCTTCCGTCGCGGAAGATGCGGCAGGTGATTCCGGAAGTACTGGCAGAAGCGACTTCAGGAAAGCGTCTGCGTCATCGCGTTCCATGAACCACTTTTCTGAATCACCAAACAAAACTCGGTATCGCGGCAGACGGGATTTCTCACCGCCGCTAAATTTGATCAGGTACCGTACGTCGATGCCTCGACGTTCCAGCAGTTCGAGCGGTTGTTCCATCTGGACGGCCAGATCGCAAATCTTCTTCAGGTTTTCATCTGCGAAGACTGTACTGTCGGCTTTCACTGTTAACCGAGTGCCACTCATCCCCAGACTGATCAATTCTGACATCATCGCCTGATGCGTCTGCACGTATCGCACCTGTTTGCGCTGGATCACGCGGTACAGCGGCGGCTGCGCGATATAAATGTGGCCGCCTTGGACCAGATCCCGCATGTGGCGGAACAGGAAAGTCAGCAACAGAGTACGAATATGGCTGCCGTCCACGTCGGCGTCGGTCATCACGATGATCTTGCCGTAGCGGCGTTTGCTGATATCCATTTCCTCGCCAACGCCAGCGGGAGACAACCCGATGCCGCGGAAGAGATTGCTGATTTCTGCGTTGTCAAGAACCTTGACCAACTGTGCCTTTTCGACGTTCAGGATTTTCCCTCGCAGCGGCAGAATGGCCTGAATATTGGAGTCACGTCCAGTGTCGGCTGAGCCACCGGCGGAATCACCTTCGACGAGATACAGTTCGGTTGATTCCAGATCGCGGCTGCGGCAGTCTCGGAGTTTCTCCGGCAGGCCGCCGGTGGTCAGCGCGCCCTTGCGGCGGACCATGTCGCGAGATTTGCGAGCGGCTTCGCGCGCTTCTGCAGCCATGACGGCTTTCGCAATCAGTTTTTTCGCGATCGGCGGGTTCTCTTCCAGATATTTTGTGAAGCCTTCGTTCACCACTGTCTGCACAGCGGCTTCGACTTCGCTGTTGGTCAGCTTCACCTTGTTCTGTGAGGTAAATTTTGGATCGGGCACCCGCACAGATACAATCGCCGTCAGACCTTCACGGAAGTCTTCGCCAACCGGAGTGACGTCTTTGAACAGATTGCCGCCCTTGGCGTAGTTGTTCATCGTGCGCGTGAGGGCTGACCGGAATCCACTCAGATGAGTTCCACCATCCGGGTTGTAGATGTTGTTGGCATAGGCCATCACATTTTCTGTGTAGCCGTCATTGTACTGGAAGGCGACTTCCACAACGACATCGTCCGCTTCGGCCATGACGCGAAACACGTCAGACGTGAGTGGCGTCTGCGTTCGGTTCAGATACTTAACGAACTCAACCAACCCGTCTTCAAAATGAAACGTCTCCGTCCGATCCGCGCGTTCGTCGCGCAGAGTAATACGAATGCCAGGCGTCAGAAACGCCAGTTCCCGCATGCGGCGGGTGAGCGTATCCAGTGAGAACTTCGTTTCCGAAAAGATCGTCGGATCCGCCAGAAAAGTCAGCCGCGTGCCGGTGGAATCAGCTCGCCCCAGTTGCCGCAGTTCCGATGTGCGGCGGCCTTTTTCAAAGTCCATCACCCATGTGGAACCACCGCGCCGAATCTCCGCCGTCAGCCATGCACTCAACGCATTGACGGCAGTGATTCCGACGCCATGCAGACCTCCGGTGCCGATTTTGTAACCGCTCTCGCGATTGAACTTACCACCCGCGTGGATTTCCGTGAGCACGACTTCGAGCGCGCATCGGCCGTCGCCCTTGACGGCATCGATCGGGATGCCTCGACCGTTGTCCACGATCGAAATGCTTTCATCGAGATTGATCTGAACGTGAATCTCAGAGGCATACCCATTGACGGCTTCGTCTATGCTGTTATCGACGACTTCGTACACCAGATGGTGCAGTCCCGGCGCACCAGTGTCGCCGATATACATCGCGGGCCGTGTCCGAATGCCCTCAATCCCTTTCAGGTGCTGGATGTCGGAACCATCGTACGTCTTGTCAGGGGCCGCACTATCCTTAATCTCCTGAGGATTATCATCGTTGGGGCTGGCAGAGTTTATTACAGACACGTTTTGCACTTCCTTCAGTTCAACAAGGAACATCACTCATCAGGGTTTGAGATCTCTGATTTCAATTTACGGATCCGTTTCGCTCACCGCGCCCGCACATAACGGATCGATCGGATGTTGGATTCGGGCAGGCTGGTTTGCATTTGCTGGAGCACAGTTTCGTGCAGGTACCCGCGAAGCTCTTCCATCGCCGCACTGTTGGTAACGACAACTTCCACGACGCCGTCGCGAATTCGCCGCGCCCTGCTGCGTCGTCCGATTTCTGGGCCGACGATACGGTTCCATTCCGCGTTCAGAGCTTCCGCCGCTGAACGATTTGCCAGTCCTTTACGGCGAATCAGCCGCGTCAATGCGTTCTTGAGCGACGATGGTGATGAAAGTGCTTCGTCAGACACAGCTGAAATCCCTTTCTTTGCTTTATTGTGCTTAACGGCCAGCCGCAGGCGCAACAGCCATTGAAAAATTCGCTTACGCCTGCGGCTCACCGTTAAACGATTTCATGACGCAAGCAGAACCTATCGACTTACCGATCCTGAGCTAGCGGCATGATGACATACGTGTACGAATCCTCGACGCGAAATACGGCGGCCGTGTCGGAATCGGTTAGTTGCAGATCTACCAGAGTCTCCGGACCAAGCACCTTCAGGAAATCGGCGACGTACTTTGGATCGAACGTGATTTTGACTTCATCGTGATCGTATTCGATCGGCAATTCAATTTTGGATTCACCGATTGCGCTGGCTTGGCTGCTGAGTGTCAACATGGATCCACCAAACTGAAAATCGACCCCGCGGCTTTCTTCATCGGTGATAATCTGCGACTGGCGCACGGCAGCGAAGAACGGTCCGACGGGCAACGGCACGTTGACATTGCCACTGCGAGGAATCACATCGCGATAGCGCGGGAAGCGACCTTCCACCAGGCGGCTGTAAACGACACACGATCCGGAACGCATCATCACGTCGTTTTCATGAACTGCGATGTCTACGAATTCGGCCTGAGGATCAATCGATCGCTCCAGCAACGACATCGCCTTCGTCGGCACGACCGTTGCCTTGGATGGCGATTCCGGCGTGCCATGTTTTTCGCAAGCGGCAGTTGCCACAGCCAAGCGTCGGCTGTCGGTCGCCGCCAGTGTCACGATGCCTTCGTTGAATTCCAGCAGCAGACCGCCGAGAGCGTAACGAGTGCTTTCGGTATCGGTGGCAAATGTTGTGCGGCGAATCATCTGTCGAAACACGGGAGCCGGAATGCGAAAATAGTTCTCATCGCTGAATTGAGGAACCGGCGGATACTCACGAGGATCTTCGGACGTGAGTCGAAACTTGGCCGACGCCGCTTTCAAAGTAATGTTCTGCTCGTCGATCGTGAGTTCCAGTTGCTCGTCCTGCAGCTCACGCAGAATGGATGACATTCGCTGAGTCGGCAGCAAAGCATCGCCGGTCGAACTTGTGGTGATGCCACTGACGGCGTAACGAATTGCCATCTCCTGATCGGTACCAACAAGCTCTACACCTGCACTGGTGACCGACATAAAGACATTTCGCAGAATGTCTTTGGGCGTTCGCGACGGAACGGCGGAAGCGGCTATGGAAAATGCGGAAGAAAACATCGCTCGATTGCATGACAACTGCATGTGTGACCCTGTTCCGAAAATCAAATTCAATCGCGCCCGAAACTCGATGAAGCTCTGCTGCGACCCGACAAACCGAACTCACACGGGTGCGGCGAAACGTTGCCTAGCAGGTCTTATTTTGCGGACAGCGGATGCTAACAGATTTCGCTCAGTAGCGGTATGGTTCAGGGAAACAGTTTGTTACCTTCGGCAAAGGTCCACGACGAACGACAATCCCTCAAAAAACCTGGAAAACGCCTGGGTTCTGAAGCACCGATTTCCTGACAGCGGGTCTATCCTGGACGCGGATTTGTGAGGAACGCCGCGAGGCCCTAGAATTCGGCCTGCTTTGCCGTGAAACTCTGAATTGTGTATCCATTTCCAACCGTAACGAAAGCTGACGCCGGGATGACTCGTCGCATTTGGAATTTTTCTGCCGGTCCTGCCGTCCTTCCTGAAACGGTGCTCGAAGAGGCCCGTGAAAACCTGTTGTCGCTCGGGAACACGGGTATCGGCATCTGTGAGCACTCGCATCGCGGTAAGCCGTTCATGGCAGTCGCTGCCGAAGCTGAAGCACTTTGCCGCGAACTGGCAGGCATCCCGGACGACTACGCTGTGCTGTTCCTGCAGGGCGGAGCGTCGCTGCAGTTTTCGATGGTGCCGATGAATTTTCTTTCTGCTGATCGCACGGCCGACTATCTCATCACCGGCGCGTGGGCGGAGAAAGCTCTGAAGGAAGCGAAGTCCTGCGGCAAGACGCACGTCGCCTGCACCAGCAAGGACGCCAACTTCAACTATATCCCGGACGCCTGCACGTACAGCGACAATCCAGCCTACGTTCACTTCACGTCGAACAACACGATCTTTGGCACGCAGTTCACGAAAAAACCAGCCGGATTCCCGGACTCCGCGTTTCTCGTCTGCGACGCCAGCAGCGATATCTTCAGTCGTCCGATTGACGTGGCAAAGTACGGCCTGATCTACGCGGGTGCTCAGAAGAATCTTGGCCCCAGTGGAGTCACCCTAGTCATCGTCCGCAAGGATCTGGTCGAAGCGGGCAACAAGAATCTGGCGACAATGCTGCAGTACAGGACTCATGCCGAAAATGAATCCATGTACAATACTCCGCCGACATTTGGCATCTACCTGATGATGCTGGTCTTCCGCTGGATCAAGTCCAACGGAGGCCTTACCGCGATGGACGCACACAACAAAGCCAAGGCTGCGAAGCTGTACAATTATCTAAAACAGAGTTCGCTGTTTAAATCAACGGCACGAGCTGGCAGCGGCTCGATGATGAACGTCACTTTCGTCACCGGCAACGAAGACAAAGACAATGCGTTCGTAAAAGCCGCAGAAACGCAGGGCTTCAGCGGACTCAAAGGCCATCGCAGCGTCGGCGGAATGCGAGCCAGCATTTACAACGCGTTCCCACCGGAAGGCGTGGATGCGCTCGTGCGGTTTATGAAGGACTTTGAGGCATCAGCGTGAGCAATTCCGGCAGAGACGCAAAACAGAAACCGGCGACGGAAGAAGCAGCTTCAGACCGCTCTTCCGCCGACATCGGGATCGTGTGTACTCACAAAGGCGAAGTGAAGCCGCTTCTGAAACGACTCGATCGCCTGCGGAGTTATTCGGAAAAGAAGATGACCGTGCGCGGTGGCTTTCTGGGCGAATCCACGCGCATCGCGCTCGTTGAGGCCGATGAAGGATTCGCGTCGCATCGAGCTGCGACCGAGCTGCTGATTGCCGAGCACCGTCCATCGTGGATTCTGTCGGTCGGATTCAGCTCGTCGCTGTCGGAAGACGTACGGCCTGGAGACATCGTGATCGCCAACGAGATCAGCGACACGCATGTCAATAGTCTGCCGGTGAAGTGCAGCATCCCGGCCCGAAAACGCATCCATGTCGGCAAGCTGATTGTGGCGGATAACCATCCGGTCACGCCAGCCGAAAAACAGGCATTGCGTGAACGCTTTCCGGGGCTCGCCGCCGACACCGGCAGCCTTGCAGTCGCTCAGGTCTGTCAGGAACGCACGCTCCGCTTCATGGCGATTCGAGTGGCCGTGGATTCGATCGACGAAGAAATCCCCGAACAAGCTGCGTCGATGATCTTCCACCCCACCAGCCGCGCTCTCGGTTCCGCGCTCGGAACTTTGTTCAAGGGCCTGCGAAAAATCGCCGTCATGAACCAATGGCGCGAACGCACCAACAACGCCGCAAGTAACCTAGATCGCTTCGTAACCGGCATCGTAGAACAGCTCGCTGAATCGATTGACCGCCAGCGATTGAGATAGGATTTGAGTGTTGCACCACCAAAAAAGCACTCGACAGCAGGCGGCAAGGATGTGAGAATGATTATGGGAAACAGCAGATTGCCATAAATAAAGGGAATGATGATGATTTCAAGAGAAGATGTTCTGGCACAAGCGTTGTCGTTGCCCGCTGCTGATCAGGAGTACGTGGCAGACATGCTGGAACGGCGAATAGCCACAAGTTACTTTTCTTTCCCAGAGATTGGCGAGCTTTGGGCACATGAGATCGATCGACGGATCGCTTCGTATGATGGCGGCGACACGACAGCAGTGGAGTTTGAAAGGTCTCTGGAAAATATGCAGCAGGCTCTGGCAGAACATCGCCGCCGCAAGGTGTCGCAGTGAATTTCATTGTCCTGCCCGAAGCGGAGGGCGACGCCATCGTTGCTGCGGTCTGGTATGACGACCAGAAGCCGGGGCTGGCCGACGAGTTTCTTGCTCAATTGCGTGCAACATTTCAAATTATTCGGCAGAACCCATTTGGTGCGCCTCTGCTTGAATACTATTCCGGCCACCATGAAATTCGGCGGCAATTGCTGCATCGCTTCCCATACGCGGTTGTTTATTTTTGCCGTGCTGAAGACATCGTCGTCGTCGCGATCACCCATGCTCGCCGCCGACCGCTGCACTGGCTTGCTCGACTTGCATGACGGACTCCGAGTTCTGGCCGGGACGAGTCGCTTTGGTACAGGCACCAATATCCTATGCACTTCTGGGCAAGAGCTTCTGGCACAGCAGATGGCTGCCATTGGGCAGGCAAAGGCCATTCGCTGTGGGAGCGATGCGCCAACGTAAACTTTGCCACGTCCGCTTTCGAAGTCGTATCGAAAGTCGCGTCTGAGCTATTCCGCGCATCCGGAATCGATGAAGAACAATTCTCCTTGTCTGAGTTGTTCGTCAGCTTGGAGCCGCGAATCTCGGGAAAGAGGCAAACCGTTCAAGGAAAATAGTCAGCATCGTGAGCGAATACAATTTTTCCAATTTGGACTCTACCGCGAAACAAATGAAGATAGCAACTCTGGTACGAAAAAACCAGCAGCAGCTTCGACGTATAAATGGGGGGGGGGCGGGGAGGGAAGCTGGGAAAGAACAGACTCGCCCGCGACAGAACTCAGTTGGGACCGATCTCCTTCAGTTCGTTCTGGTGACGGTAAGACGTTTCTCATGTTTGTTGGTAGGATTCCGCCGTGCGGACGCGGATATTGAACAGCAGTTGGAGATTTCGAAATGACAGTACCCAAAACGATTGTGGGCCTTGGCGAAGTTCTGTGGGACGTGTTTCCTGATGGCGCTCGCTTCGGAGGTGCGCCAGCGAACTTTGCGTGCAGTGTGGCAGGTGTGGGCGGTGATGCGGTTCATGTCTGCATGGTGAGTGCCATTGGCAACGATGAACTTGGGCAGCGCGCATTGCTGGAATTGAAACAGCGACATGTGGATGTGTCGTTTGTATCGCAACAGGATCGCCCCACGGGGCAGGTTTTGGTGCGGCTGAATGCAGAGCGTCAGGCAAGCTACGAATTCGCAGCTGACACCGCATGGGACAATGTCGCATGGTCCGACGGCTTACAAAGTCTGGCAGCATCCGTGGACGCGGTTTGCTTCGGATCTCTCGGTCAGCGAAGTGATGTGTCCCGGAAAACAATTCGACGCTTTGTCGCTGCGACGCCGGAATCGTGCCTGCGAATTCTCGACATCAATCTGCGACCACCATTCTGGAATGATAAAACCATTCTGGAGTCGTTGCCGCTCGCAAATGTTCTGAAGCTGAACAGCGATGAATTGCCCGTGGTGGCGTCATTGCTGAATTTGCACGGAAATGAGCAGGAACTGCTGCGTCAGTTGCAGCAGAAGTTTTCGCTGCGGCTGGTCGCGCTGACTCGCGGCGCAGATGGTTCGCTGTTACTGGATCAATCAGGCGAATTCAGCAACCTGCCCGGCCAGCTCACACAGGTCGTTGATACCGTCGGAGCCGGTGATGCCTTCACGGCAGGAATGGCAGTTGGTCTCCTAAAAAAACTGACGCTGCCGGATGTCCACCTGTTGGCCGCCCGCGTTGCCGCGTATGTCTGTACTCAGCCTGGAGCAACACCGGTAATCCCGGTTCAGTTCTCGGCGTCGCTCGTGAAATAGCCGACCGCTTGGATACTTCTATGGTGCTGATGTACATTGGCCCATCACGGCGGAGTGTAATGGCGACACTGCGACCGCATCAGAATCACGGTCCGCTGGGGTCCGTTTGTCTCAGGATTCTGACCGCCTCAATAGCCCCGAGGTCTGGTTTCAGAGTGGTGTTGGCGATGCCAGAGACAACTTTCGTGATGTTGTGATCGACTTTGTCAGCGATGTCCCAGGTTTGTCCATCCGCACGAGTCATGTAGACGGAAAGTGTATGATGACCGCTGCCCGGCCGTTCTCCAATAATGTGAAGAATTGTGAACGTACCATTGCGGCCACCGAAGAGTTGCTCTCCGATCCGATACCCAGCACGAACCCGCCCGGAATTGACCACCAAATTTTCCGGGGACAGGGTGAACTCTGTTCCGGCCAGCTCAGCTCGCACCCGACGAATCAGGCTGAGTAACTGGTCGCTGTCCATCACCGCCAGCGCATTCAGGCCGTCGGAGATGACAATCTGCGTATTGAACTGTTCGCTTCGGTCCCGCCGTAACCTGGCGATCACAGTCGCAGATTCGTCGGACAGGTGCTCACCCGATACAGGATGAAGGATGTAATCATTTCGGTCCGCAGATCGAGTTCGCAATTTTGTAACATCAGGGACGGTCGCGATAAAGGCATCGTCAAGCTGCATCCAGATTGAAATTTTCGCGTCGTCGTAGATGTGCTGAATGTGTTTCGCCAGCGATGGCTGAAGGGTCGCAAGAGTTGCGCCGAACCCTTCGGCAATGAAGACGCCGCGTGAACGTACGTCCGCGATCTGAGTGGCCGCTTCCGATCGGATTTCCGTGTCTGGCCGAGCATCGTTTTTCCGCCGAAGGTATTGCTGATATACCCACGACGGATCGCCGAAGTGCTCCGTGGGCTGTCCTTGTGCATCGATCACGCCGAGCTGCTGGAAAAACTGCCACATGCGATCGTTGACTTTGAAACCAAATTTTTCACGGATGTGAACGTGATCCTGAAAGCCAGTTGTCAGATATCCAAGCATCGGATCGATGCGAGTCGGCAGAGCCATCAGGTAGCCGGGGTTGGCCGGCATGATTTGATCGATGCACCATCCAAGATCATCGAGACTAACGTCCATGTGCAGCGTGGAGCAGACGTCCAGACCAATCATCAGTCCGTGCAGCTTGCCCATCACGATGTCTTCCAGACAGCATCGCACCAGTTGATCGCGGGAGCGAAAGACTTCCGGGCCGATGAAGCCGGCAACGTCGTTGAGAATGACCCACGGATTCTCATTTTTCCCACGACGCGCGAGAGTTGCCGCGACTGTCTGAGTGAGCGCTCTGGCAAAGCCGTACTTGCGCGATTCGTGAACGACCATATCGACGCCATGACCGTGGCCATTGGTAAAGTCAGCTCCCTGACCTGTTTCAAAGTACAGGCTGAATCGCCCGTGTCGTGCGGCTGCTGCATGCTGCACCATCTTATCGACTGAAATATCAAACGTGGTATTTGCGGCATCATTTCCTGCGATGCTTTGAAACCAAAGTTCCGTGAGGCCGGGGTGCGCATTTTCCACTTCGGCCTGAACATCAATATGCGCGAGCACACAGTGAGGCAGGACGTTCTCGATCCCGAATGTGACCAGCACGTCCTGCAGGGCTGCTTCCACTGCTGCCACGGATTCCGGAGTGCTCGATACCGGATTGGTCCCAAGCAGCACGTCGCCGACAGCGTACGCAAAAGCATCGAAGACCTGCCAACGGATATCATCGACATTGTCGGTTGGTGAGTTAGGCTGAACCCGGGCTCCCATATAGCCGCGAGCGCCAATGTTAGATTCCGGCAGCGGGTTGAAAACCTTTGCGCCAACCTGAATGAGTTCAGCGTTGCTCATGAGTCGGACGACACACGCAATGACGTCGCTGGAAAGTCCGTCTCGGATGGCATGAATCTCGGACTCGCTCCGTTCCAGCAGAAACGTTTTCAGCGACCCAAGCGTCAGGTCGCCCATCTGCTGCTGAATTTCGTGGTTAAGGGACGATGTGATCAGTTGGAACAGTTCGTCACGAAAAGGCGGATGCAGATCGATTTCGCTCACCCGCGTGGAAGCGAGTAAACCGCGAGCCTGCCGACGAGCATCGTCATCGACGGCCGCCACGCCGATGATTGCATCGCCCTCCTTGAATTCATTCGCGGCCCCTAACAGCTGTTTGTACAGCGCAGCATCCCACTTGCCATGCACGCGCTGGATGTAATCAAACACACCTTCGCCCGGCACAGCAACTGCCACTGGCATCGCCGCACCGACTGCTGTTGACGACATCGTAAACTTCCCCAGCGTCCCGCCAGCGAGCCCCAATGCAAGAAATCGTCTGCGATGCAGCATGGATGAAATCTCCCAGTGTCAGCTGTCTCTGTCGATGAACCGCTGCTTTATTATGACAGTGAAAAACGGATTTATCCACCTACAAGCAATCATAAATCGACAGAGAGTTCCTCCCCATCCTGCTCGCCGTAGGTACTGCACGGCGAGCGGTGGGTGTCAGCCCATCGGTACAATGCGTTTCATTATCTCCATCGTTATCGACATCCTGCACCAGAATGGGAATCGATGCGTCCTGCCACAGGTCAAATTCGGAATGAAACTCCCAGCGATCGTTGCGACGATCTTGGGGTGCTTCGGCCCAGCCGTGAGGTCCCACGACGTCGCCGCGACCATCACCGTTGATATCGCCAAAGCCTGCGCCGTGGCTCGCAAGTTGTTCTGGCAATTCGTGGCGAATCCACTTCGGTGCTTCGCCCGGTTCAATGTCCCACCACGCAGCGAACTTCGTTCCGTTGGGAAGCAAATCTATTGGTCCGTCGCCGTCGATATCAAACAAGCGTCCAGTTTCCATTGTCCCTAGAGTTGCCGCAACATGATAGACGTCTCCAGCACTCTACCGGCATTCGGCCAGTGCGGTTCGAGCAGATTGAATTCTATCGGCGGGAATTTCAACATAGTCAGGCAGATATCTGGCTTGCTCGTAGATTTCGGCGAGCGTCTGGACTGCGTTTTCCTGTTGCGGAGAAGCCGCCGCCAGTTTCCGTGCAGCGGCTCGGTGAGTCCACCAGGATTCGACCAGCTGTTTCGGATTCAATGCGAGTTCGTGAAACGCCACAATGACGTCTTCACGCGTGCGAATTTCACTAGGCTTGAGAGCATAACGAGGACCGGCGATTCCGGACGCATCGGACACCAGTTTCAATAGCGGTCGCCGCATGAGGACAGCAATGACTGCCACCAGTCCGAGAAGTCCCAGACTGACCAAAAAAAATGATCCAATCGCCAAAGGAGCGTCCGTAGGAATGGAACTTCCGTCGCCAGTCGGCGATCGCGGTGAAGTCGGGGCCTGTGGCGCCGTGCTTAGATCTGCCAGAAAATCGGATGCTGCGTCATTCCACTTGTTCAGGTGGGAATCTGAATCAGTTGAGGACTGCTGCCGTGCAGAATCACGAGATCGCCGCAAGTCTGCAGATCGATCCTTAAACTTCGCATCTTTGACGATGTTCTGCAGGTTATCGTCTAGGCCGCCCAACAGATCGATGAGTGATTTCTGCAGACCTGCATCACCTGGCGTCTTGGGCTGAGTATTCTGACTGCCTGTATTCTGACTGCCTGCATTCTGACTGCCTGTATTTTCCGGCAAGCGAACATCTTTTCCGAGCTGGCCTGCAACAGCATCCTGCTGCGTTTTCTGCTGGGCTTTAGATTCTTCTTCCGCCTTTTCAATGAGCTTTTCGAGCGTGCCACGGATACCGCGTTTTTCGAGCTCGTTACGAATGTCGACGCCCGATTGTTCGGTTCCCGTCCCCTCATTCGGCGTACTTGATGGTGGCGATTTACTCTGGTTGGGATTTCCGTGCCTAGAGGCATCACGACTTCCATTCGCGGCGGGTGACTTTGGACTTTGCATGGATGCGTCAGCGCCAGGAGCCAATACTCCTTTCCGCAGTTGCTCTTTCAGGAACTCAGAGACCGAAGGCAGAAGATTATGGGACAGCCTTTCATCAGGAGGAAAAACTTCGCCCTGTGCTGACGTCTCTGGACCAGCTTTGATTGGCGGTTCAACATCCGTCGAACGATCCGGACGTCGAATCACTCGTTTCGAAGAATCCGGTGCGGCCGCACTTTCGTCATTCCCCGTGCGAGGCGAACTCATACCGGGACGAACTTCCGGCAGTCGTGTATCGTCTGGCTCGGGAGCGTTCGTTGCATCGTTGGGTGGCTGATTCCGCTGAGAGTTCTTATACCGTTCCAGCAAGTCCTGGAACGCCTGCAACGAAGGTTGTCCGGGTCGCCGAGGGATCGGAGGAAACTGTGAATTGCCAGTACCATTGTCGTTCTTGGGCAGCAGGCCATCTTTCGAAAACTGCTCGAGCATCTTCTTCAATTGCTGCTGCACCGCAGGATTCGAGATCGCTTCATCCAGTTGCTCCTTTGGGATCGATTCAAGATCAGGAGGCTTGATGCCCGGTGGCAGTTGTTCCTGCAGTTTTTTCAACGCCTGTTGCAATTGCTCCAATTGTGTATCATCGATCGTTGAAGCATCGTCAGGCGATGGCTTTTCTGGTTTTTGTGAATCCTCAGTAGCAGCGACCAACGACCGCAGTCTCTGCAGCAACTGCAACTGAGTCTGAAAATCTGCCAGCTTGTTTTCGGGTAACGGAAGAATCCTCTGTGAGGCAGTATTTTCCGGCACCGGCTGCGCTTTCGCCGCACCGCTGACGCACAACAGCGTTAGCAGACCGCAGAAAACCAACGCACCACAAGGAGTTCGCATAGCAAAGATTTTCGCGCTAAGAGTCGTGAGCGGCAAGGCGCTAGCCGCCGGTGTACATTGCAGAAATACCTGAAAAAACGGCGGCTAGCGCCTTGCCGCTCACATGAACTGCGCTATTCAGAATTCAGACAGACCCTTGGTTCAGCATACCAACTCAAACATCCCCGACCAACGAGTATCCAGCAGAGCCTGCCGGAACGCAAGGGCGGTACAGTTTCCGAACGACTTTCTGCGCATGATTCCGGTGGATTTAGGCGTCAACATTATCCTGCTCTCGGTGATTCTGAGCGTCACAATCGTGAAAATCTCGGGAAAATGTGGCATCCTGAGCGGCGAAATCGTGTCGCAGGTGGTGATCGTCCGCAGCGAACGATACGGTATGCCAAATACTGATGCTGCCAGAGTTAAGCCTCAATGTTCAGGCGGTGTTTATCCTTGTTCACAAAACTGGAATCTGGTTCTTGCCCCATGGCCAAAGTGACTGGTCCCGATTTTTCAAAATCTGAATTGCTCCCTGTGATCGCTCAGGATTCCGCGACCGGCGAAGTCCTGATGATGGCATGGATGAACCGGGAAGCGTATGAAGAAACGCTCCGCACCGGGCGCGTCTGCTACTTCAGCCGCAGCCGCCAGAAACTATGGCGAAAAGGGGAAGAAAGCGGCAACGTTCAGGAACTGCACGCCATCTTTTTTGACTGCGACGGTGATACACTGCTGGTCAAGGTGAAGCAAGTCGGCGGCGCAGCCTGCCATGAAGGATACAGCAGTTGCTTCTTCCGTCGAATTGATCCGACGACTCAGAACTTCACCGTCGAAGGCGAACGAGTGTTTGATCCAAAGACGGTTTACGGTAAATAGTACATTCGTTTAACGGCAAGCCGCAGGCGACGGCGTTTAAGTCGGGGTAAGTTTTCATGTCAGGTCGAGTTCTAAAGCTGGGCATTCCTGCTGGAAGTCTTCAGGAATCCACTGCCGCACTGTTCAGCCGCGCGGGCTACAACATCAAGTTTGCATCGCGCTCGTATTTTCCAACTGTCGATGACCCTGAAATCGAATGTATGTTGATTCGCGCTCAGGAGATGGCTCGATACGTCGAGAACGGAATTCTTGACGCAGGCATCACAGGCTACGACTGGATTCTGGAAACCAATGCCGATGTGCATGAGGTCTGTGAGCTGGTATTTTCCAAGGTCAGCCGCCGCCCCGTGCGCTGGGTGCTGTGCGTCCCGGAAGATTCACCAATCAAATCGGTGAAAGATCTGGAAGGCAAACGCATCGCCACGGAAGCCGTCGGCCTGACGACTCGTTTTCTGGAGAAACATGGCGTCAAAGCGCAGGTAGAGTTTTCCTGGGGCGCTACCGAAGTCAAACCGCCAAAGCTGGCTGATGCGATCGTGGAAGTCACGGAAACCGGCAGTTCACTCCGAGCCAATAATCTGCGAATCATGGACGAAGTCCTGCAAAGCACTACGCGATTCATCGCCAATCGCACTGCGTATACCGATGACTGGATCAAATCCAAAATCGAAAACATCGCACTGATGCTACAGTCCTGTCTGGCAGCCGAAGGCAAAGTCGGCCTGATGATGAACGTGCATCAACGCGATCTGGACGCAGTTCTAAAAATCCTTCCCGCACTGCAGACGCCGACCGTGTCACATCTGTCGGATTCAGACTGGGTCGCGCTGAATACGATCGTGGATGAAAGCATCGTTCGTACAACAATCCCGCAACTGAAGCAAGCTGGCGCGCGAGGAATTGTGGAGTACCCGATCAGCAAGATTATTGATTGATGTTCCAAAACTTCCAGAGACCGCTTCCTGCCAGGAAGCCAGGAGTCGAAGATCATGCTGCGCTTGCTGGGCAATTCGAAGAGACTGTGTAACGGCACGACGCGCCGCGACCTGTTGCAGATCGGTGGACTTGGGACGTTTGGCCTCGCGTTACACAACATCCCCGGTGCCTCGAAGGCCCATGCAGGGACCGCCGATCTCGGACCAAAGTTTGGACAGGCGAAGTCCTGCATCCTGATTTACAAATACGGCTCGCCCCCGCAACACGAAACTTTCGATCCGAAGCCCCAGGCACCAGTCGAGATACAGGGCGAGATGAAAGCAATTCCCACAAACGTGTCGGGAATTCACATCGGCGATCATCTGCCAAAGATCGCTCAGATCATGGATCGTCTGACGGTGGTCCGTTCGCTGACGCATCCTTATCCACTACACGGGACCGTCTATGCAACAACCGGAATTCCTGACGTCGATACCAAGATTGAGTCTCAGCCGCGAAACAGGCGGCAGTGGCCTTTCATTGGTTCACTGGTAGACTACTTCGAGGAAAAGCGAACGGGAGTGACGATTCCCGAAATGCCGCGAAACGTCGCGGTGCCGTTCGAAATGGGATCGAAGAACGAGATTCCTCCGCTGGCCGGACTGTACGGCGCAATGCTCGGAATGCGCTATGATCCAATTTACACCGACTTCTTCGCCGAAGGAACGGCGATGGCTCCGGAGATCCGACCGGGCAGAGCTTTCAAAGATCCGCTGTTTGGCATCAGGACCACCGATCAGCTCGCCCTGTTCGGTGCCGGTGCGCCGAGCGTAGCATTGTCGCAGCTTGAACTCCGCCGTTCGTTGTTGCAGCAGTTCGATCGGGCACGCCGTGATCTGGATGCCGTTGAACGGATTCAAACATTCAGCCAGCAACAGCAAACAGCGTTTTCGATGCTGACGTCAGGCAGGATGGCTGAAGCACTGGATTTTGGCCGCGAGCCTCTGACCGTGCGCGAAGCCTATGGGATGACTCTGTTCGGTCAATCATGTCTGGCTGCGCGGCGACTGATCGAGGCGGGTTCGAAATTTGTGACAGTGATCTGGGATGCCTTTGGCTTGAATGCCGGTTCCTGGGATACGCATCATAACCATTATGGGCGACTTAAAGAGTTCCTGCTGCCGGTCTTCGACCACACATTCAGCGCGCTAATACTGGATCTGGAAGAACGAGGAATGCTGGACGAGACCCTGGTCCTTGTGCTCAGCGAACACGGTCGCACTCCTCAAATTGATTCGAAGCCATTCGGTGCTGGCCGGGATCACTGGTCGCGAGCGTACTCGCAGGTCTACGCCGGCGGCGGCATGGGACGCGGCCAGGTCGTGGGACGGACCGACAAACACGCAGGCGATGTGGAAGAGAATCCCGTGTCACCCAAAGACGTACTCGCGACCGCGTTCTATCTGCTGGGCATCGACCCCGAAAGCACGTTCCCCGATCCCGAAGGCCGCCCACTTCCAATCACCGGCACAGGCCGACTTCGTCCGGAACTTCTTGGTTAAGGCAGGACTTTCTCAAAAGAAGGGGAACAGCTTTTGGATTTCATCCTCGGTCGCGTGGTAGCCGAACGCGCAGATTTCAAACACTTCGGCGTACTTGATCTGTTTGCCGAGTTCATCACCATACCACTTCAAAAAGCAATAAACGAATAAGGCGGCGGGCGGCGGTCATCGCAACGTCCTTTTCTTGAACGGAAGGTTGAGGTCGCAGGGAATCGGCAAGCGGAAGTCGGCAGATCTGCCAGCCAGTTGATTGAATCGCGAGGCCATGCACTGGTGAAAACCAGATTGAGTTCGGCTGGCGGTGGCAGACGATTCTGTTTGACGGTATTCTGGCACTTCTTGAACGGCTGGTTCAGCACCGGCCAGGAAATACATGTCCGCGGTGTGGCTGAATATAAAACCATTTCGTGAACGAACATGTTTCTGAAAACACCGGTGGTCGTGAAACTTGGCGGCAGTTTGCTGGTACTGCCGGATCTTGCCGAACGCCTGCACGCGGTCGTAAAATTACTGCATCTGCCTAAGGTCCTGATCATCGTTGGTGGCGGTACGGCGGCGGATGAGATTCGACGACTGGATGAACGCTGCGGTCTTACGGCAACGCAGGCCCACTGGGACGCCATCGCTGCGATGACATTTAATGCGAAAATTGTTTCTCGCGTTTGCGGATGTCTGCCGGTTGTGTCAAACCGATTCGACGCAGAAACCGCATGGCAGCATCACGAGGCCGTTCTACTGGACGCAAGTGCGTTTCTTTACGCAGAGCAGGCACAGCATTCTCGGTCACTGCCGGAATCATGGAGCGTGACGAGTGATTCCATCGCTGCGTTTGTGGCGATGCACTGGCCATCGCAACAGGTCGTGTTCTGCAAATCATGCGATCTGATTTCTCCGGACATCGATCAGATTTGTCAGGACGGTTTGCTCGATGCGTGGTTTCCAAATTTGCTCACGTCATTGCGACAGTCCGATGTGCAATTGCGGTGGCTGAACCTGCGGGCTGCGATTCCACAGATGCTGCCAATTGGCCATGCAACGCCATCGAAGCGAAAGTTATTGTGACTCGAGGGGCGTTCGGTAACGGGGCATTTTGTGGCGAGGACGCGGACAAGAATGTCTAGGCGACAGGAATCGCAATGATGGCACATTTCTACGCCGGCGCAACTTGCAGTTGTGGCTTAGCTGTGGGCTTTATGGCATTGTTTGTTTCCTGACTGTTGCGAGCCTGCAGGAAAAGATCACGATTGACGTCAAAGCCGGTAACAACGACGCTGAATTCGTCACTCACCGGATAGACCATCAGTTGATTGGGATCCCGGATTTCAATGAGCGCATTTTTGGCTTCAATTCGAATAGGATCTTTATCAAGTTGAAAATCCGTCATCGAATACTTGCGCAGCGGATTTCCGCCGCGACGATCGTACGCCACCAGCACTTCAATTGGCTGACTTGGATCAACCGCATCGGATCGACTGCCTAAACGAAAACCTCCCTGACGACTCGACAAGCGAAACGTCTTCGGCTTGCGTGGCTTCGCATTCAGGATTTTCATCCATTCCTTCGTTGAACTGCTGCTCTTGCTGGTCATCGATGAGAACTCAACCTGCCTGCCGGTCTGATCGTGGCCGGTACCGACGGAAAAAACGTCCAGCAGCAGATCGGGATCATCGTCATCGGCAGCTTCTGCCAGCATCTGACAGAGATCAGACACCGCGTTGCGGATAAAACGCAGCGTCGCCGCGCCATTGACGTACTTACCTTTGAAGTGTGACGTCTCCTCACTCCATTCCGTATGTGCAGGATTTTCGGCGTCGCCCAAAAAACTGGTGAGCGGCGCGTCATCAATCGCGACGATCGCGTAAACGTCCCGCATCAGCCGGGTCGGCACATCGGAGATCACGATGCCGTCGCGAATAAACATCGGCCGCTTCTGCGGTGACGCTTCGGCACGCTCGATGAAGGCGTCGAAGTGCGTGCGTTTGCTGAGTCCATCTTTGTACTGCACCAATGTCGGAATCCGAACGGCAATGCGGCCTTTATTCTGCAGTGTTGTGCGCATGTCTTCGAACAGTGTGTCATCGATAGCCTTGCGATTCCACCTGGTCGCCTTGCCCGCAAAACTGCTGAGTACGATCAGCGAATTCCTAGCGTGCGTTGGATTGATCCTAGGGTTGACGCCTCCCGGCTCGTTGTTTTGCTGTAACGCCCACTGCGTCAGATTCAGCATGGGCTGAATCATTTCACGAATCGAATCGCAGCACTGGCCGACGACAGATACCAGAGTGTGAGCGTTGAGTACCGATTGTGTGTCTGCATCTTCAACGGTCACAACAAGATCCTCTTTCAGGATCGGATAGAAATAATCCTGCACGACGGCGTCCACAACAGCGGCAGGCGTCCAGCGTTCATCACAGAAGGGGACGACAATAGAAAGACCGGGATCGTTTCTGCGTTCTAGGCAGAAGTCTTCTGCAAACTTCTCGATAAACTCCTGATCGTCCACCGGCGCGGCGGCTTCGTCTTTGACGGGTTTTTCGCCAAACCAACCGTCCGGCGTAAAGCTCTTGTCATCAATGTTGTGCGAACGCAGAATCGACTGCCCTACCAGCAACCGTTGACGGTCATCGTATCGCACCGTCACACCAAAAAAACTGCGAATACGGCTGCACCGAGGAAAGACGAATTTGCCAAGTCCCCAACGGCCGCGTCCCGACTCCGTCTTGTTCGACTGCCCTTCGGCTCGGAAGAAATAGTAGAAAGGATTCCTCACGTCAGCCACTTCATGATACTGATTCACATCTCCGGTCAGCCCCGTGGTGCCACTGTCCTCGTAGGTAATAAAATGACAGTTATCGGCACGGACAGGAGCGTCACGCAGACCGCTGCCTTCCGCATGAAAATGGTCCCAGCCACCTTTGAAGTAGCGTTTCGAAGCATCAATGGACAGTGCCGATTTACTTCCGGAGACAAAAATTCGCACGGAGACCGGACCGGCGTATCCCGGTCGTCGAGCGTCCAGAGAATTTTGAACGGCTTCCCGGACGAATGCGCGCAGCTCGGTGTCGTTCGCGAAAAACTCTCCTTGAGTCGCTTCGCGGTTCTTGAACCGGGGGTTCACTTTGCTGAAATGCCATGCGAGTTTCATATTTGTTCTGCAACTGATGGACGGCGATGAATCGTGCCACCCACTACGGTACCGCAGATTGCCCACTCTTCAAGTCAGATTTTCGAATCTCCGCTCATGCCGAATCCGTCGAATTGGTTCTAGAATATCGCGAAAAATACGCAATATGCGAAACCTGCGGCTTGTGCGTTAGTTGATTTCCCATGAACTGGCAAGAATTGCCGGTAAAGTCGGTTCGGTTCCATTTTCAAGGGTGAATCGTTAGTTTTGGGCGGGTTTTAACCGGCCCGCCCCGACTTCCCCAATTTCAGAACAAAGCTCTACCGAGGTTCGGAATGTCCATTGATCGTCGCCGTTTTGTGACTTCTGCCATGGCGTCAGGTGTAGGGCTGACATTCTCGGGGCCGAGCGCAGTTGCTGTAACAACCGGGTTGGCTGCTCCTGTCTTTCGAAGAGCGGCGAACAATTATCGCTTCTGCTTAAATACCAGTACGATCCGCGAACCCAAGCTGGGGATCGAAAGGGAGGTCGATATCGCAGCTGCAGCCGGCTACGATGGCATTGAACCGTGGATTCCAACGCTTCGGGAATTCGTCAGTGGCGGCGGAAAACTGGCTGATCTTGGCAAACGGATCTCCGACGCCGGCCTCACCGTCGAAAGCGCCATCGGATTTGCTCAATGGATCGTTGACGACGAAACACGCCGCGAAGAGGCTCTGGAAGAAGCCAAACGCGACATGGACATGCTTCGAGAAATCGGCGGCTTTCGGATCGCGGCACCTCCCGTCGGCGCACATCAGGGTGACAGTCCGAAAATTGACTTGCGAGTTGTCGCCGAACGTTTTCGAGCTCTCCTAGAAGTGGGCGATCAGGCGGGGGTTGTGCCTCAACTGGAGATTTGGGGCTTTTCGAAGAACCTGTCACGACTTGGCGAAGTGATGTACGTCGTCGGTGAGACCGGACATCCAAAAGCCTGTTTGCTGCTGGACATCTATCATATCTTTAAAGGCGGCTCAGATTTTACAGGGCTGGGCCTTTTGAGCGACAATGCTCTTCAGGTTTTTCACGTCAATGATTACCCAGCGTCGCCGTCTCGTGAAGAGATGAATGATTCGTATCGCATCTATCCGGGCGATGGAATCGCGCCGATGTCACAGATTCTGAACGCGATCGGAGGTCAGGGCCGCAGTGTCGTGCTGTCGCTTGAACTGTTCAACCGCGACTACTGGAAACAGGATCCGCTGGAAGTCGCAAAGACTGGCTTGGCAAAGATGAAATCGGCTGTCGAAAAAGCTGGAACTGATCAGGGTTAGGAACTTACTATGCCAGAATCGAGTCGACGATTCGGCCATGAATATCCGTCAGCCGGAAGTCGCGACCCTGATAGCGGTACGTCAGCCGTTCGTGGTCGAAACCCATGCAGTGCAGAATCGTCGCATTGAGATCGTGAATATGGACAGGATCCTGCACAATGTTGTAACCGTAGTCATCCGTTTGACCGAACGTCATGCCCGGCTTGATCCCGCCACCAGCCAGCCACATTGAAAAACAGCGACCGTGGTGGTCGCGTCCGTAGTCGTCCTTCAAGCCTCCCTGTCCGTAAACCGTGCGGCCAAATTCTCCGCCCCAAATGATGAGCGTATCTTCGAGCATTCCGCGTTGCTTCAGATCCGTGATCAGAGCCGCCTGAGCCTGATCGATGTCCATGCATTGTTTCGGTATGTTTGTCGGCAGGCCACCATGATTGTCCCAGCCGCGATGATACAACTGCACAAAGCGCACACCTTTTTCGAACAGGCGACGGGTGAGCAGACAGTTGGCGGCAAAAGTGCCTGGCTTGCGGGCATCGTCGCCGTACATGCGGAATGTTGCGTCGGTCTCATGAGTCAGATCGGTGAGTTCCGGGACCGAAGACTGCATTCGAAACGCCATTTCATATTGAGCGATGCGAGTGGAGATTTCGGGATCGCCGGACTTCGCAAGTTGCTCATTGTTGAGCTTCGCGATGCTGTCCAGCATCTGCCGTCGCAGTCCACGATCGATGCCTTTGGGATCGGAAAGATACAGCACAGGATCGCCCTCACTGCGGAGCTTCACGCCTTGATGGCTGGACGGCAAAAACCCACTTCCCCACAGGCGTTCCAAAAGCCCTTGATTCGAATCTTTGCCGCTTCCGTGTGAAATTAGAACTAGAAATGCCGGCAAGTCTTCTGCTTCACTGCCCAATCCGTAACTGGCCCACGCACCAAGCGATGGGCGGCCTGGCTGCTGCGATCCAGTCTGAATAAACGTAATCGCGGGGTCGTGATTGATGGCTTCTGTGAACATCGACTTCACGATGCAGATGTCGTCCACGACGGAACCTGTATGCGGCAGCAGACTACTGATTCGAGTTCCCGACTGGCCGCATGAGTGAAATCGAAACTTTGGGGCGATCACCGGGAAACTCGACTGACCCGACGTCATCCCGGTGAGTCGCTGCCCCTGCCGAATGGACTCCGGTAGTTCGCTCCCATGCAGTCGTCGCAGTTCGGGTTTTTCGTCGAGCAATTCCAGATGCGACGGCCCGCCCGACTGAAACAGGTACACGACCCGCTTCGCCTTCGGCGTGGAATGAGTCGTTCCGATGGAAGCAATTCCATCTCGCTGCAGCAAGGATGCAAACGCACCTGTGCCAAGAGCAGATTTCAAAACAGTGCGGCGCGTCGTCATCGTAATTAACCCGTCCGAAAACACGGGAAGCTCAGAATATCGAAGCCAGATTATCACAGTTTAAGGGCAAGTCGTCCAACGCTACGATTCTTGGTGCTTGTACAAGACCATGCACCATGATAAGAATGGAGGTTAGGCAGGACAAATCCGCTCATAAGAGTTTTGTCCCCCGTCTGTTTGCCGGATCAATAATCGAGTTAAGCTTTTGCTAGCGCGTCATGATTTTCGGACACCCATCAGACTTCGCGATTGAAGTGGATCACGAGCCGTCCGGTGCTCAGTGGGGCGGCTTCGGTCGCATGGCAATTCATCGCCTTTGCAGGACTGCTGCTTCCAACAGGCGTCTCACGATGCAGCTAGGAATGGTTCAGGCCCGGACGCAAACTGAAACACGAATCGCCAATGCATGGCAAGGCCACTCAGAACGGCGAAGTGCCATAATTCGTGTGGCCCCATGATTCCGCTCACAATGGTCGGAGCGTGGAACAGTAACACGATTGCTCCAAAAGTGTAGGACGCACCGGCAAGGACCGCAGGCTTGATGAACGCCCAGCCGAAGCGCCGCCACAGCACAATCGCCGTCGCCAGACTTCCCCAGCCGCACATCAGAAAGATGGAGACACCGACAGCGTCCGTCACCGAGTCGTGGTAGAGCATTCGCAGAAAAATCCCTGCAAAAGCCATGGTCCAGATCAGGACCAGCACCAACCACCGTGAGCGACCGCTGAAGAGAATTGCATGGACCGGCGTCATACTGCCAGCGATCAACAGAAAGACACCCGCCACGTCGGCACGCAGCAGAATTTCGCGCGCGGGGCCTGGCCAGGACAAGTGATATGCGCTGCTCAGGATGAGCAGCAACACCGACGAGACGGCCATCACCACCAGGCTCGACGTTCGTACCCAGTCCCCGCGTCCACGACGAATCAGCAAGATCGCCATCGCGGCAAACACAAACGCCCCAAGCATGTGACTGAGGGAACTCAACGGTTCACGGCATCCCGGCAGCGGAAAGACGGCAATTTCATCCAGAAGGGTCTGGTCCATTCAGTGTCATCTTTCCGACGATTCAATTCTTCTGATCGATCTGCTTGGCAGCGGCGAGCCGGGATGCGTCAGCACCCGGACACAAGAAGTCGTCATTTGGACTTCAACAGTCTAACTCGAACCGCGTGTGGTATAACGAAATACGGCTACTTTACCAACACTGTTTCCTGGTTGTCCTTTGCGCCGTCGAATCGGGCTTCTACAATCCGGCACCCGGTGGATGATGCCGGGAACGCGAATATTTGGCTTTCAGGAAAGAAACCTGCCTCATGACCCGTTCGATGGACAAGATTGTTGCGCTGTGCAAACGCCGTGGATTCATTTTTCAGAATTCAGAAATCTACGGCGGGCAGAACGGATTCTGGGACTACGGTCCGCTGGGCACAGAACTCAAACGCAACGTCCGCGACGTGTGGTATCACGATATGGTGTCGGCCCACAACGAACTGGTTCAGCCAGCCGGTGCCCCCGCGACGTTTCAAATGGTCGGCCTGGAATCAGCACTGATCATGCATCCACAGGTCTGGAAGTGTTCCGGACACTACGATCTGTTCCACGATATGATGGTGGATTGCCATACCTGCAAAGGGCGATTTCGCCAGGATCATATTCCCAACACGCCGTGCCCGCAGAAGCCCAGTAAAATGGTCGGTGACCACACCGGCTGCAAACTGACGGAACCCCGCGAATTCAACCTGATGATGAAGACGATCCTCGGCGCCATGGGTACCGAAGAAGACGCCGCGTTCCTGCGCCCGGAGACCGCTCAGGGGATTTTCGTCAACTTCAAGAACGTCTGCGACAGCAGCCGAGTCAAACTGCCGTTCGGAATCTGCCAGGTCGGCAAGAGTTTTCGCAACGAAATCACGCCACGTAACTTTACATTTCGTTCGCGTGAATTCGAACAGATGGAGATCGAGTTCTTCTGCCATCCTTCACAGTCACGAGAATGGTACACCTACTGGCGCGATCGTCGGTACAACTGGTATCTGAATCTTGGGATCGCCAAAGATCGAATCATTCTGCGGGATCATCATCAGGATGAGTTGGCTCATTATTCGGTCGGCACAGCCGACATCGAATACGCATTTCCGTTCCTCGGCGAAGGTGAATTCGGCGAATTGGAGGGCGTCGCGCATCGCGGTGACTTCGACCTGCGTTCGCATATGGAAGGCAAGCTCAGGAAAAACGCCGATGGCGAACTGGAAGTTGAAAAGAACGCCGATGGTACTCCGAAACATCGCGGCAGCGGCAAGGATCTGACGTACTTTGACGATCAGACCCGTGAACGATTCCTGCCGCACGTGATTGAACCGTCAGCCGGTGCCGATCGCGGCACGTTAGCGTTTATCTGCGAAGCGTATCACGAAGACCAGCAGCCGGATGAAAAGGGCGAGATGCAGGAACGAGTCCTGATGAAATTCCATCCACGTCTGGCACCAGTGAAAGCCGCCGTGTTCCCGCTGATCAAGAAAGAAGGCATGCCGGAGAAAGCCGCAGAAATCTTCGGTGAACTCAAGGCCGCTGGCCTGAATTGCCAATACGATCAGCAGGGAGCGATCGGACGTCGATACCGTCGTCAGGACGAAATCGGGACGCCATTCTGCATCACGGTCGATGGCGATACTGCCAAGGACCACTGCGTGACGGTTCGTGACCGCGACAGCCTGCAGCAGGACCGCGTTCCCGTAAGTCGCATCGTCGATGAAATCGTGTCACGTCTCAAAGCGTGAGTAAAAAAACGGCATAGGGCGTCAGCCCTCCGAGTACCGCACAACTCAACACCGAGAGCAAATCATGCAATTGAAGAAGCAATGATATGATCAAAAAACTGCGAAAACACGGGGAATCCCACTCGGAGGGCTGACGCCCTGCCGCTCGCCGGTATGTCGGCCACCGCGAGAGATCAATCCCAGTTTGGTCCCTCGCTTCAATCGGCTTCGGGGCGAGTTTTCTTCCGCATCTGAGTTGCACGGCGGAAGTCAGCGAACACATGCGAGGCCATCAGCGCAGATTCCATCGAAAGTTCTTCAACTCGGCTGCGGAAAAAAGCCAAGGCGCCGGTGGCTGGAATCGCAACGGCCAGACCCTGCAAAGTTGTGACGAGCGCCTTGTAAACACCCGGTGCCAATTCGGAAATCTGCGGATTGGCTTTCATTTCAAATTCCATGAACGCCTGAATCATGCCCCAAACGGTTCCCATCAGCCCCAGCATCGGAGCGAGCGTACTGATCACCGCAAGGTGTTCGATGCGACGATAGTTGCGCGCAGAGAGTTCGGCTGCAGTGTCTTCCATGGCTTTCTCGATGGCCGTGTAACCCAATTGACTTTCCTGCAGGCCCGCGAAGAGTACTCGCCCCATGAATCCAGACTGTTTTTCACACAACTGTGTTGCTTCCGGCAATTTGCGGTCGGCTAACAGCTGATGGACTTCTTCGGCCAAACCGGGCGTGATAAACGTTTTGCGGCGGATAGTGAGAAGATAATCGACGATGAGAGCAACCATCAGAAAGCTCAGGAACATGATGACGTAGCCGATCATCCCGCCCGCCGCCAGCATTGCTCGGGGACTCAGAAATGCCTCCGCCGTCTTTGCGGTTGCTTCGTCGGCATAGACGAAGGTCGGCATGCCGACACTCAGGCAGATTGTCAGGCAGCCCAGCCCGATTTTTGCCAGTTTGCCGCGGCGAGATTGTTTATTCCGTGGTAGTTGCATCAGGACAATCCATTGCCGCAGGAATTCATGAACCCATTACTTCCGAGCCTTGCCGAGCGGAGATTGTAGTGGGAACACGTTCATCTGCCCAGATTTCCGGACCGAACATTTATGAGTGAGCCATGAATCCTCTAGGAAACCGAAAGAAGATGAATTTCCGAATAGAAACTGATTTCTGAAGTGCCGATGATGCCTTGGGAGTCGCTTTCCGATTGGCGAGTCAGGATAAACCTTCACATTCAGGCCGTTGAATTTTCATGACCAGCAAACAAGTGTTCGAATTCGAACTCGCCGCCGACGTTGTCATTGTTACTCCGCACGGCCCTTTTATGGAGTTCCGGGACAACGACATCCGCAATGCCTACAACGAAGCGTACAGACTGTTGAGTGAACCCGGAATGCGCCATCTGCTGATGGATTTCTCTCAGCTTGACTATTTTGGTTCGACCTTTATCGGCATTTTATTTCGACTTGCCAGGAAAGCCCGCAACAACAGCGGCGACTCCGCATTGTGTCACTTGTCCAGCAACATGCGCGACATGATGAAGACACTGATGCTACTGGAAAACCCAAAGATCGATTTCGCATTCAAGTCCTATCCAACCCGCGAAGCCGCGCTTCAGCAACTGGCGGAAGTCAGCAGGCTGTTGACAGAAACATAGACACGTCATCGTCGATCAGGACCATTCAACGACACTCAACTGCAACGTTAAAAGTCATTGCCAAAATATAGACATACTGATCTCGATGGAATACTAACATGAAATCCGGCCTGAAAACAGGAGACGTCGGTCAGCTCACATGGGTGGTTGATGCCTCGATGATCATCACTCTGGGAGGTGATTCGCGAGCGACAGTGTTCTCCACTCCAAACATGATTCTGCTGATGGAACGCGCCGCTCGTGAAACGCTGCGGCCGTTCCTGGAACCAGGCGAAGAATCGGTGGGGATCGACGTCAGCATGCAGCATCTCGGCGGCGCAGGTCTGGGGACCACGGTCGTCGGAGTTGCCAAAGTAACAATAATCGATGGCCGTCGGGTGAGTTTTGACGTGGAGGCTTATGCCGGAGATCGGTTGATTGGTAAGGGCACACATTCCCGCGCAATCATTTCTGTGACCCGTCTCATTGAAAACCTCGCCAGACTTTCGCATGAAGAAGGGCGAGCGATGAATCTCACGGCAACTCCCGGCGCGTTACCGACCTTTGAGACTCTGCTGGCAGATGTCTCCAACCGCATCGCCACGGTCACGCTCAATCGCCCGAAGTCGTTGAATGCCGTCAACGTACAGATGACCAGCGATATCGAGCAGCTTGTGGCATGGCTCGCTGGCCATCCGCAGGATGTTCGTGTCGTACTGCTGACCGGTGCTGGCGATGCGTTCTGTGCGGGCGACGATGTGAAGGAACTGAGATCGCTTCCGCTGGCCACGGCTCGCACGCTCAGTCATCGTCAGGCGGAAATGTACCTTGCCTTCGAACGCCTGCCTCAGCCTGTCATCGCACTTGTGAACGGTGACGCCTTCGGAGCAGGCTGCGTGGCGGCCTATTCTGCCGACCTGAGAATCGCCACTCATGCCGCGCGCTTTGCCATGCCCGAAATCCGACTCGGCTGGCCACCCGGTTACGGGATCGCCCAACTGACCGCACTCGTTGGAAAATCACGAGCCCTAGAAATGTGTCTGATGGGGGAACCCATCACAGCCTCAAGAGCTCTTGAATGGGGACTTGTCAGCGAAGTCGTCCCTGGCAGTGCCTTGCTGAAACGCGGTCGTCAGCTTGCGGAGAAGATGTTGCAAATGCCCGCCGTCGCATTGCGAGAAACAAAACGTCTGGTGCATCTCGATGAAGGTTCCCAGCCCAAAGTCGCTCACCGAGCCGACACAGAAGCCTACCTGCGATGCCTTGAATTACCGGACGCACAGGAAGGCCTGAATGCTTTCTCTGAAAAACGCCCCGCAAGGTTTACAGACCTTTAGCACCGCTCGAGAAATAACTGTCTCTTTTATACCCCTCACTCAGACCTCGCAGAAGGAAGCGACGCATGTCGAAGCAAGCCTTCATCACCGCAAACGGCATCTCGCCGAAGTACTGGCGCTGTTTGTAGCGATCGGCTGATTCTGGTCTGTACATGCGTTCGCGGGGGCGTTCGCGAGCTGCTTGGTGTTCTTCGCGAGTCAGCTTCCGACCCTTTTCCCCGTTCGGATTTTTGCGACACTGCGATGCCTGTTCGCACCCCTCGCATTCGTCGCCGAAGTAGACAACATGCTGCACCGGGCCAGCCGCTGTTTGACGGGTTTCCTGACCTCCGCGAGACAGCGTTTTGCCTGCCGGACAGTGAAACACATCCGCCTCGGCATCGTACACAAACGCCGACCGGGCGAACATTTTGGACTGCGGATTGATGGGCAATCGTTTAACATCATCAGCCGCCACCGGCACTGTCGGATCATCGCGCAGAGCCGGATTTTTTTCACACTTGACCTCGGAAGGCGGCGACAGAAATTCGATGCCATGCTCTTCCAGCCCGGAAATGTTTGGTCCCGGTCGCGAACGCGGAATCCGCCATCAGTGTGTTCACGTCAAAAGCGTATGTTTCGCGGATGGTATCGACGGTGGTGATCACGTTCAGATGCTCAACGTTGCCAACTGACTTTCCCATGCGGTCCAGTCGAGCCCGTCGAGAATCTCATCGAGCAGCCGGACGGGATGATCGTCCGGAATCCTCTCTTCGAGGCTGATTGGTATCGTTAGACGTAAGACAAGTGTCGATTTAAACGACAGCCTGCAAGGGGGAGAAGGAACTTCGATAAAGCCTCAGAAAACACCACGATAAAATGCTTATCGGCGTTGCCCTCTAGGCCTGAATCGTAATCAGTTTCTTCGCATCAATTCACGCATCAAATGATCATGTCCTGACATTTCCGCCGCTCCTGAATTTGCCACAAATCTTCTCGAAAATACAACACGCTCAACGTTTGCTGAGCAGACCGACGTGAGCTGCGCAGGGCAACTCGGCTCAGAGAATCAAGCTACGGATGCGTGGATTCGTTGTAAGCGGGGATCAGGCCGCGGCGTTTGAGATCCTGTTCTTTCGTGATGACTTTGATCATGTGAATGATCAGCAGTATGCCGACGGTGCCGCACAGGATCAGCAGCGGGGCTTCGTAGCCGAGCTGACCATCCGCATGACGGGAAAAGAACACGCCGTCGGTTTTGAATTGACTGGCTTCAGTGGAATAAAACGTCGCGAGGGCATTGTTGCAGAAATGGAAGGCCATTGCGGGGAATAGACTGCGGCTGTAAATCGCCAGCAGTCCAAGGACCAGCCCCAACAACGCCGCATTGAATGCCTGCTGCGGAATCATGTGAATAATCCCGAACATCACACTCGAAATCCCGACGGCGATGGCCAGTCGACCTCCACGCGCAAGGCCGCTGAGGATGAATCCGCGAAACGCAAGCTCTTCGCAGATCGCTGGTGTCACAGCAAACACAAGCAGCAGCAACCATGTCGGACGATCGCCGGTTTTCATCAAATCCATGACCTGACGAGCGGATTCGGGCAGTTCCGGAAATACCTGGTACTCGACAAGGAATCGGCTCAGTTCCATGCTCAACGGGTGAGCAACCACCGCAAGGCCAACACCGATGGCCATCGCGGTCAGCGACGGCATCCGCAGGCGAAACGTGGCTCGCAGGCTGGTGGTGAGCAATAGGCCCATAAAGACGGCGGGACAGGCGATCATGGCCAGTTGTTGCACGACGATCAGTCGCATCATGCCACTGCCGGGATCGGGCGCGTTCAGGTCGGTGGTCAAATACTTCATCGCGACGAACTGCAGCATCAGGATCAGAATAAAGCAAAAGACGGCTTCCGGAAATGCCGGGACGGCGTCTTTCGTTCGCAACATCTGACGGAACCAAAGTCGCAGATCGAATTTTTCGGCTTCGCGGAACAGAACATCTTCGCTGTTGTAAAGCTCGATCGCCCACCAGAGTGACAACATGCTGTAACCAATGCTCGAAATCAGCACGGGCACGGCATACACGACAAGATTGGCGGAACCCGGCGCGTTGAGCAGCAGACCCTTCAGCAGCAATGTCACATTCACCACCGGAATGACGCTGTACAGCGGTGTCATTTCGACGGCGGGTGACAGGCAGAACATGGTTAGTCCCATGACGACCATCAACAGTGGCGTCAGATAGTATTGACCTTCCTTTGTCGAGCGCGCAAACGTGGCCAGCGCCAGACACAGCGAACTGAACAGTGCGGACAGCGGAAGCAGCAGAATAACCATCCACATGAGCGGCTCGAATCCGGGGAATTCAAGACTGACGGAATCCGCAACGCCTCGACCAATCCCTGATGCCATCTGTTGGCCGGTCAGCCCCATGCTCATAAGATTCAGCACCGCTGTCGCCACGCTGAACAACATAATGGTCAGGAACTTGCCCAGCACCAGTTCGACTCGACGCGCCGGACTGATGAGCAGCGTTTCCATCGTGCCGCGTTCTTTTTCACCGGCACCAAGGTCGATGGCCGGGTAAAAAGCTCCCGTGAGCGCCATAATCACCAGCAATGCAGGAAACATTTTGCTCCACACGCTGGCCGCAACCTGCTCTTCACGGGCGACTTCGACGTAGGTCAACTGAGCCGGGTGTTCCAGTTCAATTGGCAGCGAAGCATTTTCAAAGCTGTATCGGCGAACGGCGTCTTCCCAGTTTGAGAATGCCTTCTGAATTCGGATAAACGCCACGTTGGACTTATCATCAGCGCTGTTTCGCACGATTACAATCGGCGGAACGCTGACGATCTGCATGTGGCCGGTCTCTGTACCTTCCGAACGTGCTTTGATCTGATCCTGCACGGATTTCATGGCTTCGCGGTAGCCTTTAGGTATGACTACCAGAACCTGAAATCCGCTTTCACCGAATCGTTCGGTAATCAGATCCTCAAGTTCGGTCTCAGTCTGATCAACCGCGGCCTGGCTGGTTGCGATGTCAGAGGAACCCACCACGGGATCTTTGGCAGCCGGACGAGATTTGATCTGGTCGGCAAGATGGTGGGCGGCAATGAGCAGTTCGGCGTCAGTCTTTCCGCCGCGACGATGCTGGCGATACTCGGGTGAATTGGATTCGATGCTAGGTGCCTGCGTCAGCAAGTCTCCATCGTCAGCGGGAACCCGCCCGCCTGCCCGTTCGGCAAGGATTCGAAGTCGGGACGTGTCTCTCTTACCGTTGTCGTACCAGTCCGGGTGAATGCCGTTTTTATCCAGCAGCGCGGGAGATTCCGGCAGGTCATCTGCATTGAGAATCACAACGATTCGTTGCTGTTCGCTGAACGTGAGCATCATCTGGACGACGCCAAGGCCCAGCATTGGATACAGCAACAAAGGCAGAATTGTAATCATGAACAGCGTGCGTCGGTCGCGAAGCTGGTCACGCACCTCACGCATGAAGACCAGTTTGATGTTCTTCCAGCTCACGGCAGCACCTCAGCGCCCGAGTTCTTCTGTTCTTCCGCGACTTCGTCGTCGCGGCGCTGCACAAGATCGAAGAACAGTTCTTCCACATCTGGCTGCTGATAACGATCGGCGAGTTCGGGCAGCGTGCCTTCCGCCAGAATTTTGCCTCGATGAATCACGGCAATCCGATCGCACAGCTTTTCGACTTCGCGCATAATATGGGTAGAAAAAATAATGCACTTGCCCTGATCCCGCAGCGCAGCGACGGCTTTCAGGACAGCGCGGGCAACGAGAACATCAAGGCCGGAGGTCGGCTCGTCAAAGATGATGACGGGCGGATCGTGGACGATCGTGCGGGCGATGGAGACCTTCTGTTTCATGCCGGTGGACATTTTTCCGCCCAGACGATCACCGATTTCGTGCATCTGCAGGATATCAAAAATCTCGTCGATCCGCCGTTGCAGCTTATCTTCCGGAATTCCGTACAGCCGACCGTAGTATTCGACCATTTCCCGCGCCGTCATGCGGTCGTAAATCCCCGTGTTGCACGACATAAATCCGATGCGTCCTCGCACGCCTTCCGGATCCTGTACCACGTTGATCCCATCGACTTCCGCGACGCCTCGTGTGGGCCGCAGGACCGTGCTCAGGATTCTCAGGCAGGTGGTCTTTCCAGCACCGTTCGGGCCCAGCAGTCCATAAATCTCGCCGGGTTTTACTTCAAACGACACGTTGTCGAGCGCGCGAAAGATGCCGGCTCGCGGGTCGGCGAATTCTTTGTAGAGTCCCTGAACTCGGATCATGAATTCGGCCGCAGGCTGTAAGAAAGAGGATTGGGAGCGCGACGGCAGTGTTTCGATGCGATTCGTGTAGCTTGGACATTCATGTCCGAGTCTTCGCCAGAGAGTGTTCAAATTCGCAAAGCTCTACAACTACGGTAGCCTTCTTCCTGACAGCAGACTCAATCAGCCGACGGACATGAATGTCCATCGTACGGTAAAATCGTTTGTCAGCACCGCACTCCATCAGCCTACCACATTTGGCGGGCCGTGACGGACGCCGTCCGCGACGTCACGAATGTTTACGGCTGCAGAATCGGAAGAACCGGCACGAGCTGCTCTGGACGGTATTCAGCGGCCTGATCGATGTAATTGTAAAACACGTTGCGCTGGCGAGGAATGTAACCGACGTTCTCAATACAACGGCGAATCCCTTCGACCGTCAAGTGATGCACCGTGCCGGCCTGTGACACGACGTTCTCTTCAATCATCAGACTTCCCATGTCGTTGGCACCGAAGAGTAGCGCCATCTGGCCGACTTTCTCACCCTGAGTTACCCAGGACGACTGGATGTTCGGCACATTGTTCAGATACAGTCGGCTGACGGCCTGAGTCTTTAGATATTCGAACGCTCCGGCAGGCGGGATGTGGGCCATGTCGGTGTGGTCCGGCTGAAACGTCCAGCAGATGAACGCGGTAAAGCCGCCGGTTTCGTCCTGCAACTGGCGAACTCGTTCAAGATGCTCGATGCGTTCGGCAAGTGTTTCAACATGACCAAACATCATTGTTGCCGTTGATCGTCCGCCCAGTTCATGCCAGACTCGCATCACGTTCAGCCAATCATCGGTCAGCACTTTGCCTCGGGTGATTTCCTTGCGGACGCGATCGACAAGAATCTCACCGCCACCACCTGGCAAACTTCCCAGACCAGCGTCCTTCAGTCGTTCCAGCACCGTCTTGAGCGGCAACTTGCTGATCTTTGTGAAGTGATGAATTTCTGGAGGACTGAATCCATGAATGTTGATCTGCGGGAAATGTTTTCGCAGTGTTCGCAATGTGTCTTCGTACCATTCAAGCGGCAGTTTTGGATGAAGTCCGCCTTGCAGAAGGATTTGGTCGCCGCCGAGCTCAACCGTTTCTTCGATCTTCTTCAGCAGCGTCTCGATCGGCAGCACGTACACTTCCGGATGATCGGGCGGACGATAGAAAGCGCAAAAGTCGCAGACCGCCGTGCAGGCGTTGGTGTAGTTGATGTTGCGATCAATGTTGTAGGTGCGGAACGGTTCCGGATGTAGTCGCATCGTGACCGCATTCGCGGCAGCACCGATGGCTGCGAGATCGTGCGACTGCAGAAGTGCAAGACCTTCTTCGGGAGTCAGTCTGTCACCAGCCACGGCTTTATCAAGCAGTGACGAAATCTCGGAAGACAATATCGACATCAGGTTTCACCAGGTTGTGCTGAGCGGCCAGTTCGCAGAACAATTTCAATCCACTGCGTTCGGCCGAAGTCAGATGATAGTGCAGATTGTTTGTGAGATAGTTGAGTGCGACAGACTGCGAAAGTCCCAGTCGCGGAGCTTCTTCGGCAGCAATCTCTGCGACTCGCGAAAGGCCCAGATCGCGGGAGCGAGAAAGGATCTCGTCGATTCCATCCGTGTTCGATTCCTGTCGAGCAACCCACATGGCAAATACGAACGGCAGACCGGTCCAGTCATACCAGACCTGTCCAAGATCCATGACCTCCACAAACGATTCTTCCGGATCGTGCATTGCGCGGTCACCGATCAACAGTACGGCATCCGCAGTGCTGTCGCGAGTCGTCGATTCCATCTTCAGAGGCTCGGTCTGCGGAATTACGCCGTAACGATCAGCTAGGATAACTTTCGTCAATGCTGCACTCGTACGAGAACCTTCGTCGAGAGCCAGACGCCGGATGTTGCCGGGATGCACACGACAGTAAAGTTTGACGCTGAGTACCTCACCGCGGGCCGCAACGCAGGCATCCGAAACGACTTCATAGCCAGGCCGACGAAAATACTCCACCGATGGAATCAGGGCAACGTCCAGCGCGCCATCGGAAAGCGAATCGGCCAAGCGGCTAGGATAGTCCAACACTAGGTTCGCGGATGGCAGCAAATCCTCAAGGCCCTCTATGAGTGGACGCGAGTTCAGGTAGCTGACGGCACCGATTTGGAGTTGTTGTGGCAAAGAATTGTATTGAAGTGTTGTCATAGTTCGAAACACTGGAAAAAACGGGCGATTTGTTCCAAACATTTACCCGATGAGTCACAGTATAAGAGCGTCGCGAGTCTGCTCAACTGTTGGATTGAAAAACGTTTCGAACAGTCCCAATGTTTGCTTCATATTTTCTTCAATTTGGAACCGTATTCAACTGCAACTGTTAACGGCGGAATTGTTTTCACCCCTTGAGGATTGACCATGACCCAAACCCCGGATTTGAACATCGCCCTTGTTGGTTGCGGCACGGTAGGCACGGGAGTTGTGAAAATCCTTCAGGCGTCGATGGAATCGCTGCGGAATCGTACGGGTCGTTCGATTCAACTGCGTCGCGTCGTGGTGCAGAACGTGGCGAAGCAGCGCGAGGTCGATTTGGGCGTTATTCCAGTGTCAAACGACATTGGTACGGTGATTGATGATCCGGAGATTGACGCTGTCGTTCACGTTGTTGGAGGCATCAGTCCAGCGCGCGAGGACGTAACGCGGCTGCTGCAATCCGGGAAGGATGTGATTACGGCGAATAAGGCGTTGCTGTACGCGCACGGCGCGGAGTTGTTTGCGCTCGCCGGAAAACAGAAACGCACGATTTGCTTTGAAGCGGCGGTTGCGGGGGGGATACCGATCATCTCTGCCGTGACTACCGCGCTGACGGCCAATCGAATTCTTTCGATTGAAGCGATCCTCAACGGCACCAGCAACTTTATTCTGACGCGAATGCTCGATCGTCGAGAGACTTACGATGCCGTGCTGGCGGAAGCTCAGGCTCGAGGTTACGCTGAAGAAGATCCGGCGATGGACGTGGACGGCACTGATGCGGCTCAGAAGTTATCGATCCTGACTCACCTAGCCTACGGCACACGGGTGCCCCTAGAAGACATTGTGCGCCAGGGCATCCAGCAGATTGAACTGCTGGATCTGCTCGTTGCGGAGGAACTGGGTTACCGCGTCAAATTGCTGGCAACATCACGGCTGGCGAAAGAGCGACTGGAAGTTTCCGTGCAGCCGACTCTCGTCCGTGCGGACCGCGCGATCGGGATGACCAGCGGCGCCGACAACATCGTGTCGATTGAAGGTGATGCTGTGGGAGTGCTTCGATTTTCCGGCGCTGGTGCCGGTCAGATGCCGACCGCGTCCGCCGTGATGGCGGACGTGATCGATTATGCCACCGGCCGTGCGGCAATCACGTTTCAATCTCTTCTGCGATTGCAGGCTCAGAAGCCGATTCCATTGCAGCCGCAGGAAGAACTCAGCCGCCGCTACTATCTGCGTTTTACGGTCGCCGACCGACCGCATGTGCTGGCCGACATCGCCGACATTCTGGGCCGCAATGAAATCAGCATCAGCAGTGTACGTCAGGATGAAACAGACGACATCGACGATGAATCCGGCGTCGCGCGACTTGTGATCATGACGCATCGCACCACCGAAGGCCGCCTGCGAAGTGCCGACAGCGAAATCGCCGCTTTGTCGTCAATCAGAGGTGATCGTATCCGCATGCCGATTGCGGATTGAATGCACATGACCGGCAGACGAGGAGTAAACGTCATTTCCAACGACTCCAAAGAACTCAGTCATTCGCAGTTCCTGATCACCGTCGCGCTTTTTGAAGGCGGGCTGCTGGTGGCTGCTATCGTCGGCGGATGGCTGCTGGACTGTCCTCCCACGGCGACGCTTTCCTGGTCGTTCGAAGATTTTGGGCTGGGACTGCTGGCGACGGTTCCGATGCTGGTTGTGCTAGCGATCTGTGCGCTTTCGAATTCCAAAGCGATGAAGAAGATCCGGGCCTTTCAACGGGACACGGTCGGACATTTGCTCGACCAATGCCGGTGGTACGATATCGTGCTGCTCGCTCTGCTGGCTGGCGTCTGCGAGGAAGTGCTGTTTCGCGGATTTCTGTTTCTGTGGCTGGTACGATTCAATTCTGTGATCGCCGTGCTGATTTCAAATCTGGCGTTCGGAGCGGCCCATGCTGCCACCCCGCTGTACGCAATTCTGGCGACATTCCTGGGACTGTATCTGACAGCTCTGATCGCCGCAGACCCCACCCCGAACCTGCTGATCCCTATCATCGCGCACACGGTCTACGACGTCGCAGCGTTTGCACTGGTGCTCCACGATTATCGACGGCAGGGGCATTAGGGCAATGGCACTCGCGAAGTCGAATAAAAAAGCCGTCCGGGGCAAGCCCCCGAACGGCTGAGATATGGCCCGCAGGCGGATCAGTCCGATCAGACTGATCCGTCGCACTGCTCGATTACTCTTCCGTCGCGACTTCGTCACCTCCACCGAGAGAGAACAATGGGCCAGCACCGTCACCCATGCCGCCTTTAAGTTCTTCGCGTGGCTTGGCGACAGGAGCACCTGAAGAACTGTCTTCGCCCGTTGCTGTTGGTTGTGCTTCGGTCTCTTTCGATTCCGTTTTGCGGCTCAGGCCGATCTTACGCTCGCCCGTGTCAACACGCAGGATGCGGACTTCCAGATCCTGACCCACCTGAACCAAGTTTTCCGGATGATCGACCTTGTGGTCTGCCAGTTCGGAAACGTGGAGCAGTCCTTCAAGATCGTCCTCCAGCTGCACGAAGACACCAAAGTTGGTGATCTTTGTGACCTTGCCGGTAACGGTCTTTCCGGGAGCGTACTTTTCCGGAATTCGTGTTTCCCACGGATCTTCGCCGAGCTGTTTCAGTCCCAGTGCGATGCGGCGACGATCTTCATCGACGGTCAGAATCTGGCATTCGATCGGATCACCCTTCTTCAGGATTTCGTTCGCATGTGACACTTTGCGTGTCCATGACATGTCGCTGATATGCAGCAGGCCATCGACGCCTTCCTGCAGTTCAACAAACGCACCGTAGTTCGTCAGATTGCGAACCGTGCCCTTGACCATGCTGCCTGGCGGATACTTGGCCGTAACTTCGTCCCACGGATTGGGCTGAGTCTGCTTCATGCCCAGTGAAATTTCCTGTTTGTCTTCGTTGATACCCAGTACCATGACTTCGACTTTGTCGCCAATCGCCACCAGTTCGCTGGGGTGATTCACGCGACGAGTCCAAGACATTTCGCTGATGTGAACCAGACCTTCGATACCGTCTTCCAGCTTCACGAAGGCACCGTAAGACAGCACGTTGACCACTTCGCCATTGATGCGCGAAGCGACGGGGTACTTAGTTCCAATATTGGCCCACGGGCTGGCAGATTTCTGCTTCAGGCCCAGAGCGATCTTTTCTTTGTCGTAGTCGATATTCAGAACCATCACTTCGACTTCATCGTCGATCTTGACCATTTCGGTCGGATGGCTGATGCGACCCCAGCTCATATCGGTGATATGCAGCAGGCCATCGATACCGCCCAGATCCACGAACGCACCGAAGTCGGCGATGTTCTTGACGGTGCCTTTTCGCAGCTGGCCGATCTCCAGATTGGAAAGCAGTGTCTTCTTCATCTTTTCGCGTTCTTCTTCGATCAGACGGCGGCGTGACACAACAATGTTGCGTCGCGCTTCATCGATCTTCAGAATCATGCATTCGATTTCCTGACCGATGTATTCCGCGATGTCGTTCGGACGGCGGATATCCACCTGGCTGGCGGGCAGGAACACGTTGACCCCAATATTGATGAGCAGGCCACCCTTGATCTTGCGGATGACCTGGCCTTTGACAACATCGCCCTCGTTGTGAGTGCTGATGATCTTTTCCCACTCGCGAACACGATCCGCCTTGCGCTTGGAGAGCACAATCAGGCCGATAGAGTCTTCAAATTCTTCAAGCAGGACTTCGATTCTCTGGCCGATTTCCGGAGGAGGCTCGTTTTCGTCCCATTCATCACGCTGGACGACGCCTTCACTCTTGAAGCCGATGTCAACGACAACTTCCTCGTTATCGACACGAACAATTGTTCCATGCAGGATATCATTCAGAGCATACGTCTGTGCTTCTGATTCGTAAAAGACGCTTTCGTCATCTGCGAAATTCGGGAACGACGCGGACATCACCGCATCCAATTCGCTGTCCTCGACACCATACTCCCGCAAGAGATTACGATCGACCATAATGAGTACTTCCATCCACCACGGGACGTCCGTCAGGTAAACCCGACAGACAATTCCGACTTAGAGACACGCGAGAAACCGTTGCGACACGTGTGCAACACCTGAGGCCTTCTCGACGGGAACAGGGCACCGTACTCGATCCTGCCTCAGAAGTCCAGTCGAGCCAAAGGCAATGGCCAGAGCCTAGAATTGCTGTAACATGCACCAGGCAAGCACTTTAGAGTCTCAGATGGTCTCACACCAATCCGGTTCGAGCATCCTCGCAAGTTCCGGTGCCGGAGCTATCCAAATGATGACCATTGTCAGATGAGTCTTTTTGCTCACGCAGCCAGTCCAGATAACGGCTCGAGCATGTGTCGAGATTGCCCTGATTTCCACCGCCACGTATGGGCGAGCAGATCTCGTAAATCGCCAGACCATTAAAGCCGCCGTCGCGCAGACCCTGAAAGAAGGCCGGATAATCGATGAACCCTTGCCCGAACGGGACAGCACGGACCCAGTCCGGAGAAACAGGTTCGTAGTTGACAAGTTCTGGTCGGTAACGGTGACGCGGCACGCGAATGTAGTCTGCATTCGTGGTGATTACAGTATGCGGAGCCGCTTTCTTAGCGACATCATACAGGGACTCACCGCGTAAGGCCGGCGACCAGGCATCGAATCCCAATTTGCAGTTGGGTCGATCGATATCGGTCAGAAGTTCCAGTAAAGCATCGGTATGCAACGCGATGTCGTGATGATTTTGAATCGCGATTGTGACGCCATGTGATGCGGCTCGATCGCACATTTCCCGAATTGCCGCGCAACAGCGATCCCACTGAACCTGCAAGCTTTGGCCGTCTGCTTCGTACGCCGTAAAGATCCGCACAATCGACGCACCGATCTGCGCCGCACAGCGGGCCAGCGATTCGACATAGGCGATCTGAAATTCCACCAGCGGGACCTCACTGCCAATCGAAGATGGCTGCATAAGGTTCGTATAAGCGGCCAAAACATCGCATCGGACATTGGCGTCGGTGAGCGTCTGGCGCAATGCGGCCATGGACTCCGGTGTCATGTCCAGCGGCGAAAGATGAGGTCGTTTGCCGGCAATCATCACTGACGGAAAGCCCAGCACTCCCGCATGCCTGATGAAGTCGTGCAGACTCAGCAACGCCTGTCCCCAGAATCCGGCATAGCTGACTGAAAATAAACATGGTGTCATAGGAATTGTACTCCACGCGGTCATGATTGAGAGAATTGGCATAGGGGTAGGGAAGACCGTTTAATCCGGTCTCCCCTCCCTCCAAACCGTACGGGCGGTTTTCCCGCATACGGCTTTCCAGTCAGTAGTTGCCTGCGACGGATTGATCGAAACGAAAGTGGGCTTCGCGCAGACTA
>CANJQC010000030.1 GCA_947476295.1 Planctomycetaceae bacterium
CATCGTGGATGACCTTTGGGAACCGGTTGAATTCTGAAACAATGTCACCGTATTTTGAGCGGCACGGCGCTAGCGGTCTGTTGATTTAATCAGCCGATGGGCGATAGCCCCGGTTATAGGCTCGAAAAACACAGGCAAAATAACCGAGGCTAGCGCCTTGCCGCTCACGACCTTAGAGCATCGGGACAGACTCCAAGCCGAAGGGTACTTGAACTAGTAAGATAGGGGGAGGGAGGGCTGAATGAATTCTTTTTGCGCCTCGAAGATTTCCCGATAGTCCTCGATACACGCTGTGCCCTGTTTGGTACCTTTGGTGTTTTTCGTGGTCAAACGACTTGGTGTGATGAACTTCAATAATGCAGGGGGCATCGCCCTAAAACTCGCCAGCCTCGTCGACTGAATTCTTCTCAGAAATACAATACTCTTAACGTTTGCTGAGCAGATCCGGGGGCTAGGGACGAACCGCATGTGATTGGCGACGCTCTTGAAATTGCTGCTCCCAATGACATGTCGGAAGTGGACAGGCCTTTGATGTTGATGAGCCTGCTCGGGACCTGGCGAAATAAGCGAGGATTTGCTAGAAATCAGGCGATCGTCGGCTTCTGACTGATTTCAATTAGCAGTCTCTTGAAAGGAGACTTTTCAATGGCAACTTTCATCGCGACCATCAAGTTTACACAGCAGGGCGTCAAAGGCATCGACGACAGCACAAAGCGGGCAGCGGCTCTCAAGGCGGCTGCGAAGAAGCTGGGGGCCAAAGTCACGAACGTTTATTGGACGCTGGGCGAATACGACGGGCTGCTGATTCTTGAAGCCCCGGACGATGAGACGGCTATGACCGTACTCCTGCATTTGGCTGCGTTGGGCAACGTCCACACAACGACCGTGCGTGCATTTACCGCCGCTGAGATGGACAAGATCATCGCCAAGGTGCATGTGGGTTAAAATCGGGGGGGGATGTCATCTGCAGATCATTGGGCGTGGCAGGAAGCGCTGACCTCTTGCCAGGTCGTTCGGCGCGGAGACGGTAGTTGATGCTTGAAGTTGCACACACATTGTCTGTGACAGATCAACCTACCGAATCATCGCGAGCAGTTCTTCGGCAGACAGTCGGCGGCCGGTGGTGTCGGTCCCTTCCAGCAGGCTGTCGGCGAGGTCGCGTTTCGTGGCGTGAAGGTCGAGGATCTTGTCTTCAATTGTGCCGCGAGTAATAAAGCGATAGATCGTCACTGGTCGCAACTGGCCCATTCGATGAGCCCGGTCGGCGGCCAAGGCCAGCGCACACTAAATAGCTTTGATACCAAGGACTTGCATCAGGAAGTCATCATTCCAGCCACAGATTCGTCGTTTCATGGCGAGGCTGTCCTTGCCGGGATGTTGTTTCAGCAGAGACAAAGTGAAGCGTCGGAGCCAGGCAAGATTCTCAGCGATCGTCCGTGTCCCTTCTTTGTCTCTTCTTCCAGACGTTCCGATGGAACGCCTGCGAAGTCATCGCGGATGTGTTCATCGACGTAATTCATCACCTGTTGAAACAGGCTGTCCTCATTCGCTTTTAATGCCAGAATGAAATCACCTTTGCCCTCAACAATCTGTTCGGCAATGGCTGTTTGAGTTCCCATGGCATCGATCGTGATGATGGCACCTTTCAGATCGATCGCCATGTGAGTCTTTTCTTCAGCGCTGATGCCAGCCTTCTCTCTCGCAGCATCACGCAGTGACTCTTCAAAGTGACAGACAACTTCGCAGAGCCCAATACTGACATCAGACCGTGACATAGATTTCTCTCCATAGCATGCGATGACAATTTGTATGCTGTGGAGGTATACTCAAAATGCCTCAGCGGCGCAGCTGCCCACTTTACCAGATTGGCCTAATATTCGCGATGGCCTTAGGGTAACACTAGGCATGTATCGGAACAGACTTCTGGTCTCAACGTTTTCGTCCCAGCCACACAAGCCCGGCCCCCGTGCAACTGACCAGCACCGAGATCGTCAGGAACCATGTCGGTAGTGACGATTCGTTTTCGACATTCAGGTTCAGCCCGATGAACTGCAGCACCGGATCCAGTTCTTTCAGCGACAGCAGCAATCCATTGCTCAATGCGTGCATCACGATGCCAGGAAAAATGCTGCCACTGGAAAATCGAATACCGCACAACACCAGACCAAGCAGGAACGTCGCTGGAAAACGCTCCAGCGTCAGGGACTGATCTACGATCACATGAAACGCGGCGAACAACAGCGTGCTGATCAAAAACGGTCGTACCCACTGTTTTTCGTTCTTCTGAAGAGTACTGATCAGGAATCCTCGGAAAAACAATTCTTCGCAAACCGCCGGAACCAGCGCCAGAGTCGCGATGCGAATAAGGAACGGTGTCTCGGAAGTCAGTCGTTCTGCCAACTCTTTGAGTTTCGTGTTGTTCAGGATCTCCATCCACTGCAACGGTGCCTTTGAAAAAATCAAAACCTGATACGCGATTGTCCACATGGTGCAACCCAGCAATGCCGCTCCGATAAGCGAAGCGATGTGGAACTTGTGCAGGGCGAAGACTTCCACTGCGGATGCACGAATCCATTTTGCGATTGCTAGTGGCAAAACCGCGAACAACAAAATCGTTAACAAGCCTGAGAGGAGCAACTGCCCGGACAAATTATCCAGCGGCACAATGCGACTGCGCAGAGCGGAGAGTATCAGAAACAGCGGAATCAGCAGCATCAGCCAGCCAATGCCGATCTCAACCGGAATCCGCAAACGAATTTTCCCGGGGCGTTTCGTCAGGGCTGAAACACCGGCGGAACTGCCGAACAACACCGCGTCGTGCCCGAATACACTGGCCGCCACGCGCAGCGCCAGCATCGTGTACACAAGCGTTGAAAGGAGTGCAACGAAATACAGATGTGTGGCGGCAGTTCCCTGAAGCAGTTCGCGGCCCAGAAGGACGATGTTAACCAGCGGAACCAGAGCCAGTCCGACTGTCAGATGCACACCCGGCATCAGGCTCAGAATCCCCGGCGCGAGCGAGACCAGCATCAGAGGAATGAGCCACGCCTGAGCTTCCCGAAAACTGCGAGCAAAGCTGGTAATGGACAGCAGCACGGCAGAGAAGAATGACGCGAACACCACCAGCAATGCCAAAATCTGAAGGAACATTTGAAACGTCGCGCCATCCGCCAGCAAAACACGATCAAAGCCCGTAGCGTAGAGCGTAAGCACCATCGCGACGAGATTGATGACGGCTGTCAGCACCGCGACCGTCAGTACGGCGATGAATTTTCCGGTCAGCAAATGAGCACGCGAAACTGGCGCGGCCATCAGGATTTCAAGCGTACCGCGTTCGCGTTCGCCGGCTGTCAAATCAATCGCCGGATACACAGCACCCGTCATTGTCATCAGCACGAGCATCAGTGGCAAAAAGGCACCAAGTGGCGATGATTTTGGTGCGTTATTTGCCACTGATTGCCTGGAAATTGTCGGCATGATGCCGGAACCTAGGCCAGTTTGGTTCAACCGTATGCGAACGTGGCGATCCCGAAATGCCAACAGGCGTTCTTCCACCTCAACCGCCGCACGCAGGCTGAACTCGTCACCGCTGCGGCTGAGAACCTGAAAATCGGCGGGCTGAACAACACCTGTTGTCGTGTCCTGAGCCGCCGGTGTCTGCCGAATTCCGACATCTGCGTCTTCGGCCTTCAGGAACTCTTCGACGTATTGCGCCTTCACGGGATGTTCGTATCGCTGGAATCTGACTGGCGGGCCGTCCGAATCACCGCGATTTGTCAATGATCCGATCGCGTCAGCAGTGGAAGAACCGGTGAGCAAAGTGGCCACATCCTGCGGAGACGGAGATGGATGCACCGAGTCCCGTCGGGTTGCACTATCTGCACCATCGACGGACTTTTCCGCTCTGTCATCCCTGTTCGGATCGGAATTCGGTTCTGCTTCTTCCAGGATTGCCGTCGCAAGTTCGTCAGGAATACTGCCATCGAAGACCACGATGGCGGGCGGAGAATTCGGATTGATTCGATTGATTGCGAATCTCTGGACTACGGAACCCAGCAGTGGATATACGATCAACGGCATCACGATCAGCGTCACCAGAGTGCGTCGATCTCGCAGTGATTCTCGCAGCTCCTTTCGAGCCAGCCGCAGCACGCGAAGAATCGATGACCGTGGTTTTAATGCACCTTGCGTGGCAGATTTGCTTTGCCGAAGATTCAGTTCGTCACTGTGGTGATCGCCGGTTGGGTTCACGCAGACCTGCCTTCGCGTTTTGGGACTGTCACCACGGGCTGAGGCTGCATGGATTCTTCGGTCGTGGAATCGTTCTCCTGCATCAGATCGAGAAATATGTCGGTGATGGAATCGCGTCCGGATTTCTCCCGCAATTCTGTCAGTGTGCCTTGCAGTTGCAGGCGACCACGGAACATCAGGCCGAAACGATCGCACAACCGCTGAGCTTCCTCAAGGCGATGCGTGCAGAAGATCACAGCCTTGCCCATTTCCTTCAACCGTGCGGTGAAATCAAAGATACGTTTTGAACCGACTATGTCTAGACCTCGCGTTGGCTCATCCATCAGTACAACCGGAGGATCATGCATCAGTGACCTTGCCAGATTGACACGTTGCTGTTGTCCGGTGCTTAAACCAGAACATGGCCGATCAATAAACTCTCGCAGATCGAACAATTTCGTTAGTAACTCGACCCGCTGTTGGGCAGCGTGATCTGCAACATCATAGAGATCAGCAAAGTAGTGCATCAGTTCTCGCGGTGACAACCATTGATACAGCCCAGCGCTGGCGGAGACCAGAGCCACACTGCGTTTGACCTGTTCCGGCTGCGTTGCCGCATCGAATCCGGCGACGGATGCCTTTCCTGTAGTCGGCTTCATCAGCCCCAGAATCATACGGAGCGTCGTGGTTTTCCCGGCACCGTTTGCCCCCAGCAGCCCAAATACTTCACCACTTTTAACATTCAGCGACAGCCCATTCACAGCGTGGACGTCACCGACAGGCGTCGCAAAAATCTTATACAGATTGATCGCTTCGATAAGATCAGGCATGGTCCGCTTTCGCGATTGAATCTTTGAGCCCGCAGTGACAGAGGCTGTCAAGGCTTCATAGCAGTACGCCGATTGACGCCGTAAAATGATCTGTTTTCGTCGCAGATTCAAGGAACTTGGCGTAGTGCTTGTCATGCTTTCGGTATCCAGATACCCTGCTGGCCTTTTCCAGAACCTCCTGCGCGACGAAAAGTCGCTCGGTTCATCGAGAAAACAGGCCGCTTTCGAAGGGATCGGACGGCTTTCCCAGCAGTTGCGATTGGCGTTGAGGTCATCTATTGTCGGTTCAGGATCGAATTGTCATCACCGGGATTGGACTGACTTCCCCGAACGGAAACAGTCTGGCGGAGTTCCGTCAGAATCTTCTGGACGGGAAGTCCGGTGTTGTAAATTACGAAACGCGGTACATAGGCCCGGTACTGGCGGGCGTCTGTAATTTCGACGAACTGCGGTATCAGAAAAAGAAAGATATCCGCAGAGGGACGCGAGCTGGGTCGATTGCCGTCTACTGCGCGAATGAAGCCGTCCGTGACTCTGGGCTCAACTGGCCCAGCGTTGCGCGTGATCGGGTCGGCGTTTATATTGGTATCACAGAACACGGCAATGTGGAGACTGAAAATGAGATCTACGAGATCTCAAAATTTCAGTACGACACAAAAGTCTGGTCGCATCATCACAATCCACGTACCGTCGCCAACAATGCTGCTGGCGAAGTGACGCTGAATATGGGCATCACGGGGCCTCATCTGACGCTCGGTGCCGCTTGTGCGGCGGGAAACGCTGGGTTTATTCAGGCAGCTCAAATGCTGCGGTTGGATGAAGTTGATATCGCGATCGCAGGCGGCGTGTCAGAGAGTATTCGCACGTTTGGAATCTTTGCCAGTTTCTCAGCGCAGGGAGCTTTGGCAACGCACGAGGACCCAACGAAAGCCTGCCGTCCATTTGACATCAATCGCAATGGCATCGTCGTGGCGGAAGGCGGCGGAATCTGCACGGTTGAACGTCTACCCGACGCGCTGGCGCGTGGTGCAAAAATTTATGCGGAAATCATTGGCTATGCCATGAATTCAGACGCTCGGGATTTTGTCCTGCCAGACGCCAATCGTCAGGCTGAATGTATGCAATTGGCGATGAAGCGAGCAAAAATCAACGCAGATCAGATCGATATCGTCAGCAGCCATGCCACGGCGACAGAGCAGGGCGATATTGAAGAAGCGAGTGCGTTGCGGCGAATTTTCGGGGACAGCAAGGCCGTCATCAACAATACGAAGAGCTTTATTGGGCACGCGATGGGGGCTGCGGGGGCTTTGGAAATGCTGGGCAATTTGCCGTCGTTTGACGATGGCATTGCCCACGCTACAATCAATCTGGATGATGTCGATCCGCGGTGTGCGTTGCCGAATCTCGTTATCAATCAACCCCGAGAATTGGGCAATGTGAGCTGCATTCTGAACAATTCATTCGGTATGCTGGGCATCAATTCGGTTGTCATCCTCCGCAAGTTTGTGGGATGACGGTCTGCGGGCGGTGAGTTGTTTTTTATGGATTTCGGATTACCAAGAAGCATCCGGTTGAACAGCGAGAGGGTGGTTTAATGACGTCAGATCAGATTCGGCAGGTGATTCTGGAAATTCTGGAGCGGATTGCTCCGGACGAGGATCTCACCGATCTGGATGACGTGCGTCCATTTCGTGAACAGATGGAACTGGACAGCATGGACTTTCTGGATATTGTGATGGAACTTCGGAAGATGTACCGCATCCAAATTCCAGAAGAAGATTATTCGAACCTCAACACCATGGCGGGCACGGTGGAATATCTGCTGCCACGACTCAAGGATGTTGCGGTCGGAGCGTGAGGTGAGGGTCGTTCGAATATAACAGCTAACATCCCCGGGCGGGATTTCTGTAGCTTGGACATTCATGTCCGAGTCCCTCAGAGGAAAGTATTTCCACGTGATGCGACGGACATGAACGTCCATCCTACATACGAAATCACCGGTCGGAAGGTTATTGCTGTGCGTTATGACACGGTCATTATCGGTGCTGGAATGTCCGGTCTGTCAGCTGGCGTTCGTTTGGCATACTTTGAAAAGAATGTCTGCATTCTGGAGCGTCACACCACGGTTGGTGGTCTGAATTCGTTCTACCGACTGCGAAAACGCAACTACGACGTTGGGCTCCACGCCGTGACCAATTACGCGGAACCTGGCACAAAGCAGGGGCCGCTCAGCAAACTCTTGCGTCAGTTGCGAATGAAATGGGAAGACTTCGACCTCCGCCCGCAACTTCGGTCTTCAATCGTATTCCCTGACTGCGCACTCCATTTTACGAACCAGTTCAACTTCTTCGTCGAACAAATCGCCGCTGCATTTCCACAGCAGATCGACGGCTTCCGCAGACTGGTGACTCGGATTGCTGAACACGACGCACTGGATCTTGAACGATCGGCATTGTCCGCTCGGCAGGTTGTGTCGGAATATATTCGTGATCCGCTGTTGATCGATATGATCTTCTGTCCGTTGATGTTTTACGGCAGCGCTACGCCGCGGGACATGGACTTCAATCAGTTCGTGATTATGTTCAAGAGTATTTTTCACGAAGGCTTCGGGCGGCCATTCGATGGCATTCGGCTCATTCTCAAACGACTGGTAAGACACTTCAAATCCTTGGGCGGACATTTGAAGCTTCGCGCGGGAGTCCAGGAAATTCGACAGACCAACGGCGTGGCGACGTCGGTGCTGCTCGACGACGGAACCGAAATCGAAGCCGAAAATATTCTGTCATCAGCGGGTGCGGCGGAAACCATGAGAATGGTCGATCCCAACGCTCCGCTGATGAAGGCAGAGCCGGGCGACATTTCCTTCGTGGAATCCATCAGTGTGCTTGATTGCGAACCAGCATCTCTGGGACACCGCGATACGATTGTGTTCTACAGCGATTCCAAAGAGTTCCACTACGAGCGCCCGAACGTCCCCGTTGATCTGCGGAGTGGCATCGTGTGTTCGCCAAATAATTTTGACTATTCACAGCCACTGGAAGACGGACGAATTCGCATTACGGCTCTCGCAGATCCGCATTACTGGTTAAATCTGTCGGAAGAAGATTACGCCGCTGCAAAGGATTACTGGAACTCACAAATCATCCAAAGTGCGTTACAACATCTGCCGGACTTCCGTCCGCATGTGATCGACACGGACGTGTTTACTCCTCGCACCATTCAGCGGTTTACCGGCCACATGAATGGCTGTGTCTACGGCGCGCCGCAGAAATTTGTCAATGGTCAGACCCCAGTGCGCAATCTCTACCTTTGCGGAACGGACCAAGGTTTCCTAGGGATCGTCGGCGCAATGCTGAGTGGTATCACGATTGCCAATCGCTATCTGTTGAAATAGCCAACCGGCAGTAAGGGCAATACATGTCATCCAGCAAAGTGCTTATCATTGTCGGCGATGCGACTGAAACGCTCGATACAATGTACCCGTATTATCGGCTCATCGAATCCGGCTTTCAGCCTGTCGTCGCCGCGCCAGAGAAGCGCCGTTATCAGATGGTGCTGCACGAAGTGAAGCCTGGCTGGACGATCACGAAGGAATGGGAAGGCTATTCGATCGACGCTGACATCGCTTTCAGTGATGTCTGTGAGGAAGAGTACGCTGGGATTTTTTTTTCCGGCGGGCGGGCTCCGGAATATATTCGCTACGACGAAAATCTTGTACGCATCACGCGTTATTTCTTCGAAGTCAACAAGCCAATCGCGAGTGTCTGCCACGGCGTGGAGATTCCCGCTTTCGCTGGCTGCGTTAAAGGACGCCGCATGGCCACCGTTCCGAAATGCCGTTTCGATCTGGAAGTCTGCGGCGGGATTTTCGTCGACGAACCATGCGTCATCGATCGTAACCTCGTGAGCGGTCGCACCTGGCACGATAACGGCCACTACGTTGCCCCATGGATTAAGTTGCTTGAGAGCTCGCGCACCGGCAGTCTGTGAATGCATCAATGGGCAGCCCGTGAACACCTTGGCACAATGCTCTCCTTGCCTCTTTTTCAGAGGATGACGCACCTTTTAAAACAGAACGGTGCTTCGCGGCTGTTCTCTTTCAAGGTGCGTCAAACGGAGATTTGTTCCTCCCGGGGCCCTGCCGAATAATCAATGCCGACTTGACACATTGCGGATTTAGAGTGAAAAAAAATTTAAGGACATGGCCAACCAAACTGTTGACGCATTGAACAAATCTGATAGCTTCCAGTTCAGAATATTTCATGTTTTTTCAGTTTTCCTGAATGGAGCACAACCAATGAACATGCATTCCCGAAATCGAGGCTTCACGTTAATCGAACTCTTGGTGGTGATTGCCATCATTGCAGTTCTCATATCCCTCTTGCTTCCTGCCGTGCAACAGGCTCGCGAGGCGGCTCGCAGAACTCAGTGCCGCAACAATCTCAAGCAGATCGGCTTGGCTATTCATAATTATCATGACGTCTATAACAAGTTACCAATGGGTTACCTGTCCAATGCAGATTACAGCACGGGAACAGTTACGCCCCTGCGTGGGTCAATGAGTTGGCCATGCGCGCTGCTGCCCTACATCGAGCAAGCCAACGCATACAACGCGATCTCAGCAGCTGGGGGTCTCTTAGACGATGTCGGTGCTGCTGCAGGTGGCAGCCTTGTGGCTCAGAAAACTATTATTTCAGGGTACATCTGTCCGTCTGCTCCGCGCGGTGCGAACGCTGTGACCGGTAGCGGTGCGAGCAATCCGAATGTTCCGGGTGCTGGTGTCAAGTCAACTAACACGCTGACAGGTGGCGTGATGGATTACATTGCGATCATTGACGTTACTTCGGGTGCCGGGATTTATACAGCTTGGAATGCCGCCTATCCGACTCACGGTAGTTCTGCTGGTGCTATGGGGAACTCTATTGCGATATTTCCATCTCCTGGCCCGGGTGTTGTTGTTCAGCACAACAGCGGCGGCGGATTGCGTGACATGATCGACGGGACGTCCAACACACATCTTGTTCACGAGCATGCGATGCGTGAGCAGGGTTTCACTCGCGGTAAGCCAGATACATTCCTCAACACCACTGTTGGCAGCGCTGGTGGAGTTTGGACGAGTATTTTGCAAGGAGCGGCCTTCGCCAACGGAGTTCCATTTGGTACCGCGCCAGGTACTATCGATGCCAATAACGGGGGAACCGGCGGGCCTTGTTTAATCAACTGCTCCAATGTGGTGTATGCGACGGCAGATGTGGCGGGGCCTTATTCGTTCCACGCTGGAGCTGCCCTCACTTTGATGGGGGATGGCTCTGTGCAGTCAACAAGTGAGAATATGTCCTCAGCCTTATGGGTTGCTCGAAATACCATGGCTGGCGGCGAGGTTGTAGGTGAGTAGACATTCCGTTTTTGTGAACTGAGAATAGAAACCAACCGTGAGCCGTTCGCGGTTGGTTTTTTTGTTTCTAAACAAGAATACAGTGACGGCTTCTAGAGCGGCTCGGATGATTTTTCCCTGATGCGGTACAGACGAGAAACTGTAAATAAAGGGATGGTTACTTCAACAGGAGATCAAGGTATCGTGAGCAATACGGCAAAGCGGCTCTTTGGCCCTCGAAGATTGATCAGTAAGGTAGTTTTATTGTGTCTGCTGACTTTCGGCTGTTCCGGCGGGGAAAGAAAGCCGCTCAACGCGAAGCCTGTTCTGCCTGTCAGCGGTCTCGTTCATGTGGATGGGGCACCATTGGCGGGTGTAAAGATCATCTTCCATGCAAAGACATCCGATCCCAGTAATGCAACATTGTCAATGGCCAAAACGGATGCTGAAGGGCGGTTTAAGGCATGGACATATCAGGCAGACGACGGGGTGCCGCCCGGGGACTACACGGTCACATTTGATGACCAAAGTAAAACGCAACCTCACATGCGCAGCAGTCCGGATCTTTTCAATGGTAAGTATTCCGATCCGAAGAAATCAGAATTCAAAGTCAAAGTTCCAGAGTCTGGAGAGCCCATTGATATGGGTACGATTGAGCTTAAGCATTGACAGGATCGGACTTGGATTTTGTTGAGTCTTCAATGACGAATTCTAAGCGTTAACATCTAAGCACGATGCAAGACAATTGAACGGCTAACCTGTAAACCGGTCCGTCTTTTAGTTTTTGGCTTCGTCTGCCGTTTGGTCTTTTTGTCGATCGAGGAATAATCGATCTAAGAGTCTGAAGAGCGATGCTTAAGGAAAAGACAATTTCCAGCGTGGAGACAGCGATCGACGGTATTGTGAGTAATTCCGCGACGGTATCGGTGGAAACGCGAATTCAGCTTTGTCGACAATGCCTTGATAGTGTCGTCGCCGTCGCGGACGAATGGACCGAACAGGCTGCGATTGCGAAAGGGCTTTCAAATACGTCAGCGTTGCGAGCGGAAGATCTGCTGAGCGGTCCCGGAGTCGTAGCTCGTCAGTTGCAGTTGACCATTCAATCGCTTCGAGGCATCCAGAGGCAGGGGCGTCCGTCTTTGCCAGGCCGACCAGTGCGACTACAGAATGGCCAGTTTTCGATCCCCGTTTTTCCGAGCTCTGGACTGTTCGACAGCCTTACATTCATGGGGATGCGAGGGTCCGTCAGGCTGCATACTGGCGTCGCCGAAGGAGCCATCCACGGGCAACTCCCGGAAGCAGCCACGAATCCAAAGCTGCGAATGGTGACGGCAGTTCTGGGGGCGGGAAATGTGTCGTCCATTCCCGCAACAGACAGTCTCAACAGGATCATGTTTGAAGGCAGCAGAGTGGTCCTTAAGCTGAATCCTGTCAATGAGTATCTGTACCCGATCTTCCAGAAGGCCTTTGCGCCATTAGTCAAAGCGAACCTTCTACGCATCCTGACCGGTGGAGCAGACGTTGGCGAAGCGTTGATTCAGAATGACGCGGTAGATGCTGTCCATATTACCGGATCCGCAACAACACATGACGCGATCGTGTGGGGCAAGGATCTTAACGAACGCATTCGCCGCAAGCAGTGCGACGATCCGGTGCTGAAGAAGAACGTGACCAGCGAGCTTGGAAACGTGACTCCGTGGATTGTCGTCCCCGGTGTCTATACCGCACGACAGCTGGATTCACAGGCACAGCATATTGCCACATCAATTACGAATAATGCCTCATTCAACTGCCTGGCCACAAAAATCATTCTGACCTGGAAAAATTGGGCCCAGCGCGATCAGTTCCTTCAGCGGATTCAGCACCATTTGTCGCAGACACCATTCCGTCCGGCGTACTATCCGGGGGCGGCGGAACGTTATCGGCGGTTCACGGGTTTATCGGTTCAGCCTGATGAGCGAGGTTGCCTGCCGTGGACTCTGTTGACGGGAACGTCGATTGAACAGCGGCCTGAATTGTTTCAGGAAGAGTCGTTTGTCTGCGTCTGTGCGGAGACCCAACTGGCTGGTGACACTCCAGAACATTTCCTTGCCGCAGCAACCGAGTTTGTGAATGATCGAGTTAACGGGACCTTGTGTGCGTCCGTCACCATCCCGCAGGGATTCCGTCATCAGCATGCGAAATCGTTTGAACGCTGCCTCGAAAAACTTCGTTACGGTTCAGTCTGTGTGAATCAATGGTCCGGACTCGCTTATGGTCTGACAAGTCCGCCCTGGGGAGCCTATCCCGGCGCAACCCTAAAGGATGTCCACAGCGGTATCGGAAATGTACACAATACGTATTTACTCGATCGCGTAGAAAAAACGGTGTTGGAAGGCCCTTTAGTGAACTTCCCTAGGCCTGTCTGGTTCCCTTCACATCGAAACGCTGTGAGTGTGGCAAGTCGACTTTTGCGTCTGTACCATCGTCCATCAATGTTCCATCTTCCGGGGCTGTTTGCGGCCGCGATTACAGGGTAATTTTTGTACTGAGCATCAAAGGAATTTTCTGTGCAACATATAAGTTTTTGTCCGACTGCTGGCCTGATCCTCTCGATCCTGTTGTACTCAGCAACAGTGAGTCGGGCTGAGGAAAAGACGGGCGGTGAGTCCGCTAAACTGACAGCCACTACCAAAATTCTGCAACCCGGTGACAGAGTACAATTCGAATTGCAGGCGGCATTGATCAACGCCGTGCCCGGTGACGTGATTGAACTCAAAGCGGGTACATACCACTTTAACACTGAGCTGAACGTCGTGTGTGACAACATCACTATTCGTGGTGCCGGACGCGATAAAACCGTTCTGTCATTTACGAATCAGTCCGCAGGAAGCAGCGGGATTGTTGCGACGGGTAATGCGTTTGTAATTGAGCATCTGGCCGTTGAAGACACAGTTGGAAATGCGATCAAGGTTCTTGGAGCACAAGACGTCACTTTCCGTAACGTTCGCGTGGAGTGGACCGCAGGGCCTAAATCGACGAATGGTGCCTACGGCATTTATCCGGTCGAGTGCCGGAATGTCTTGATCGAAGACTGTGTATCCATCGGAGCATCAGATGCGGGGATCTATGTCGGCCAGTCACAGGACGTCATTGTCCGCGGATGTCTCGCAAAACAAAACGTGGCTGGCATTGAAATTGAAAATACGCTGCGGGCGGACGTCTTCGACAACACGGCGACCGACAATACCGGAGGTATTCTGGTATTCGACCTGCCCGGTCTTAACCTGACCAATGGTGGCCAGGTGCGGGTTTTTCAAAACCGGATTACCGACAACAATTACGAAAACTTTGCACCAAAAGGAACAATGGTTGCCGACGTTCCGGCCGGGACAGGCGTCATGCTCATGGCGACAGACAACGTCGAGATCTTTGATAACGACATTACAGACCACCAAACGACCAACGTGCTTGTTGCCAGTTTTCTGATCACAGAACGAAAGGTCAATGATGCGAATTACGACCCATTTCCAGAGAACGTTTCAATTCATGATAACCGCATTGCCGGAGGCGGATTGAAGCCAGCCGGACAATTGAGCACGCTCCTGGCTCCACTGACCGGCGGCGTGTTTCCCGACATTTTTTATGACGGAATTTTGAACCCTGCAAAACTTAAGGATGCGAAAGTACCGGCCGTCTTTTCATTGCGAATTCGTGACAATGGAGACGCAAGTTTCGCAAACATGAACATTGGTGATCTTTCAGTCAATAACATCAAGGCAGGCAAGTACAGCATTGGACGTGACCTCGGGCCGTACGGCGCTGATATTCCACCGGTTGATTCGGTAACCCTGCTGCCACATGGCACTGCGTCATCGCAAGGGAACCCGGCGGTGGCCGTCTACCGATCGGCACCCGAGAAACTCTCAACATGGGGGCTGTACGTAAACCAAAGCAACCGCTGGGTGCCGGCGGAGGGACTGATTGAGTATGAGCTAAACACACCATTGTTCTCTGACTACACTTTGAAACACCGCTTTGTGCGACTCCCAAAGGGTGAGCACATGACGTGGCATGAGACAGAGTCTTTGGAATTTCCTGTTGGTACCGTCATCGCCAAGACGTTTGCCTATCCCGATAAGACAGATGATCGAACTCCAGGCGAGCGGATTGTGGAGACTCGTATCGAACTACGGGAACCGTCTGGATGGTATGGCTACTCATACGTGTGGGACGAAAATCAGTCCGATGCGTCTTTAAGCCTCGGAGGTGGTGCCGTTGATGTCACATGGAAGCACGAGGATGGCAGCCTCCATCACAACACATACCAGATACCCAACGCCAACCAGTGTCTCAGTTGCCACAGCAACAATGATAAATACGTGCCGTTAGGAACAACAGCCCGGAACCTCAACCGGCGTGGCGTGGAAGAGGGCGCCGCAAATCAACTTGCTCAATGGGCCGAATGCGGTTTGCTGAAGGGATGCCCGTCGCCGGAAGATCGCCCGAAACTTGCGGCATACAATGATCCGAACAGCGGGTCGCTGGATCAAAGAGCACGGGCATGGCTGGAGGTGAACTGCGCGCACTGCCATCAACCGACGGGCTCTGCCAGGACGTCCGGGCTGGACCTCAGGACAGTGCAGACAGAACCTGCCAAATTCGGTGTCTTCAAATCGCCCGTCGCAGCCGGAAGCGGCACCGGTGGCAGACGATACGACATCATTCCTGGCAAGCCCGATGAATCCATCCTGATGTTTCGGCTGGAAACAGAGATTCCAGGAGCGAGAATGCCGAATTTGGCACGTAATCTGATTCACGAGGAATCAAATCGACTGATACAAGAGTGGATTCTCGCAATGAAGCCCGAAGCGGATGCGACTCAGAAATGACCGAACGTGTCGGATTCGGACTGACGCCGACTGAAATCTAAAATCGCTGCATCCGAGTCACCACCAGAATCGTTTTTTTACCGGTGCTTCTACGGGGGCTGTTCCACTGAAACTGGATTGCAGGACGATGTTTTCCGGCAGCAGGACGCAACTCAGTGCTCCGCCAACACCGCCGGTTGTGTCGATAGCGATTGTGTCATTGCCGAACTGAACCTTCGGCACAGGTACATGGCCGATCACGACCGGGACCGGGCAATCGGTGGGTGGTCCAGTCAGAATGAACTCTTTTGAATACAACCACGGTGGATGACTGAGCGAATAATCGCGTTCGCGGAGAATGCGAATCTGAGTTTCGAACGGGATGTTGCGATCGAGGCCAGCATGGACGAACAAATAATCCCGATGTTCGATGCCCCACGGCAAGTCCGACAGCAGGCGAATGTGCTCTTCCGGCAACGCCGCCTTGAGTCCCTCAACATCTTTGTGTTCGACACCGTACGATTCAAACGTGGTATGCGAATTGTAATGATGAGTCCAGCGGCCTCGGAAATCGATGTAGTCCGGAGCGTCAATCAGACCAAGTGTTCCAGCCATCGCCAGCTCATGATTTCCGCACAGCCACGTGACTTTCTCGTGTTGCTTCACAAGATCACAGTAAAGCTGCACGGTTCCGGCCGGATCGGGCCCACGATCCACGAGGTCGCCGATAAACACAATCCAGCGTTTATGAATATCCGGCAGTCTTGCCAACTGTGCAATGATTTCACGCAGTTGCGACGTCTGCCCGTGTACGTCGCCGATTACGGCCACGGGACCTTCAATACGAGTGGGAACAGATGCCATTTCACTTGAGATTTTGTGAGCGGATACAGAGGAAGGCCGACCTGATTTCGGCAGTCCCCCCCAAATTCAAAGACCAATGACGAATGGTAGCCAATACGACAAAAACATGCCACCCGTAAGGGACTGCGACAAACGCTTGTCCACAAAACGCGAATCTGCCGCATCCGCCGCCATGCGTTAGCGGTCTGTTTCCGCAAGGGGTTATCCGGTGCCAGGCACCTGACACTCGTTGTAGAAACGGGCCATTTGCCAGACATCTTCCCGGAATCCTAGTTATTTTGTGTCCAGCGACAGACTCCACCTGGAAAGGTGGCATTCGAAGTGCCACGCGGCAGAAGTCATCCACCAGGGGGCAGGAGTCATCCAGAGCCAGTCAGGCGTTCCCAACGATGGCCTGGTGATTGTAACGCCCGCTCAGCGCTGGGGACTCCGGGCGAGATTGGTCACTTGCCGAAACGGAATGCCCACTCGACGCTGAAGATCGATTTCAAAGCGATGACCCAGATATTGGCGGGAATTACAGGGAATTCCCGCCTGCAGAAAGGAATTACCTGCGAACCTGCAACGCGCTCAGGCCGATGCCGGAGTAGTAGAAACCTCGAGCTGCCATTTTGGTGCGGTCGTACAGATTACGACCATCGAAAATAACCGGTGACTTCATCTTCAGTTTGATGTCGTCGAAGTCCGGATTCCGGAACTCATTCCATTCCGTCACGATGGCAATTGCGTCGGCACCGTCACACGAGTCGTAGTGATGGTCACAGTATGTGATTCTGTCGCCGAGTTCCCTGCGGACGTTTTCCAGAGCGACCGGATCGTGAGCTTTCACAATCGCACCGGCTTCCAGCAGGCTGTGAATCAGGACCAGCGCAGGAGCTTCGCGAATGTCATCTGTGCGAGGTTTGAAGCTCAGCCCCCAGACCGCAATCGTGCGCCCGGTCAGGTCACCGCCAAAGTAGTGAAGAACTCGTTCATGCTTATGTGTCTCCTAAATTCGCCGAACGACCCCCATCAGCGGATGGCGGGGGAAGAGTATCCATGTCAAGCCGCGAACGACCGCCATTCCGCTGCATGGGATTGGGTACGCCCGTCATGGGCATGAGTTTGTGGGGTTAAAGTCCCCTGTGTGAGACTGGGAGTCTCAAGGAGGTCAATATGCCAAATCACAACTCCGATCTTTTTCGGCGGAGCAGCCGGACATGTGGACGGCACCTCAGCGGTGGTGGCGACGTCGAAGGTCTCGCTGGCGGTGAAGGCGGCGGGCACGGTCATCTTCGTCTCGGTGCGGGCAACTTCCTGGCCGTCCACACTGAGAACGATGTCGGCGGGCGCGCCGGGTTTCGGGGCTTTGAGGATGGTTTCGACGACGATGTTGATATGACTTGAACTAGTACCAACCGAAACGAGGCTCGATTGAATGCCTGCTGAATTCTCGTCACACTAACTGGAGTGGCTATTCAGACCGCAATGATCCACCGAAGTGACTGTTATGCGAATGCGACCGCAGATTGCCGCCATCCGTTTGTGTCTTTTACTGTTGCCATGCATCTCACTGCCATCGAGTACGTCTGCGCAGGTGGACCAAACGGCGACGGATTTTGCTCATAACATTGTTCCGATTCTGCAGAAGCATTGCGTCGGTTGTCACGGAGGCCGCGAGGCGAAGGGCAGCTTTTCGATCAATACTCGAGAATTGCTGGTCGATTCCGGCCATGCGCAGCCAGGCAAACCAGACGAATCACATCTGATCGAACTAGTGCTGGCGACAGATAAACAGATTCAGATGCCGCCTGCGGATAAAGAGCGTGTGAGTATCGCCGAAGTCGCGGCATTGAAGAAATGGATCGCCGACGATTTGATTTGGGACGACGGATTTTCGTTTGCTCCTGTCGCCTGGGAACCGCCGCTCAAACCACGACGTCCTGAACTTCCAAAGGCTATTGATGGGCGTGAAAATCCGATTGATCGGATTCTGGATGCTGACCTGACCGCTCATGATGTGTTGAGACCTAAGCGCATCGACGATGCTGTCTTCCTGCGGCGTGTGAGTCTGGATCTGGTGGGACTGTTACCGGAACCTGAATCACTTGCCACGTTTCTGGCAGATGCGGCTGCGGATAAGCGAGAAAAGATCGTCCGGCAATTGCTCGACGATCGCATCGCATACGCCGATCACTGGCTGACATTCTTCAACGACTTGCTGCGGAATGACTACAGCGGCACGGGATTCATCACGGGCGGTCGTCAGCAGGTCAGTGCCTGGCTGTACGAGGCATTGCTGACCAATAAACCGTTCGATGAGTTTGCGCGGGAGTTGATCGCTCCCCCGACATCGGCCAGTCAGGGTTACATCGACGGCATTCGCTGGCGCGGTGAAGTCAGCGCGGGGCAGACAGTGGAAATCCAGTTCGCGCAGAGCGTTTCGCAATCGTTCCTTGGTATCAACATGAAATGTGCCTCGTGCCATGACAGTTTCATTGATCGCTGGAAACTCGACGAAGCGTACGGGCTGGCCGCGATTTATGCGTCGCAGCCGATGGAGATTCATCGTTGCGATAAACCCATCGGTCGGCAGGCGAAAGCGCAGTGGCTGTTTCCGGAGCTCGGTGCGATCGATCCGGCAGCACCGAAAGAAGAAAGACTTCGGCAACTTGCCGCCCTGATGACACATCCGGACAACGGACGTTTTACACGAACAATCGTCAATCGCCTGTGGTACAAGCTGATGGGGCGCGGCATCGTACATCCGCTGGATGCGATGCAGTCGAAGCCGTGGAACGAGGATCTGCTTGATTCGCTTGCAGTGCATTTGCAGGAGAGCAAGTACGATCTGAAGTCAGTGCTGTATCTGATCGCCACCTCGGAAGCGTATCAGTCGGAATGTGTCGTTCGTGAGCAGGTAGCTGACGCTGGGTTGCAGGGTTTCATTTATCGCGGTCCGATTTCACGTCGCATGACGGCGGAACAATTTCTGGATTCGGTCTGGCAGATCACCGAGTCAGCTCCTGCCGCTTTCGACGCGCCGGTGGTTCGAGCAGTTGTTGACAGTAGCGGCGCTAATCGCATGATCAGGACATCTCTGCTGAAGAGCGACTTTTTGATGCGATCACTTGGCAGGCCGATGCGAGAACAAATCGTGTCGATGCGACCGTCAGAACTGACAACTTTAGAGGCTGTCGATTTAACAAACGGATCGACGCTCTCAAATTATTTGGCCCAGGGTGCAACCCGACTGGCTGACCGATGGAGCGACGACAGGTCCGGGCTGATCAATCATCTAACTCAGTTCGCCTTGTCCCGATCGCCGGTCACTGAAGAACGGATTGTTTTGGAAGCTGCACTCAGTCCTTCACCGACAGCAGAGGAAATCGAGGACATACTGTGGGTCATTGTCATGATGCCTGAATTCATGCTGGTCCGATGATGTTTTTGAGTATACTGTGTTCTCACTAGGCCACCTGAGTGGCGTCAGCCCTTCGGTACCAGAGTCCAGCTTCGAAGCAAAGAGTCCAAACATGTCATTTGAAGTTGATCCAACAGCTCCAAAACACATCGTTCGTCGCGACTTTCTGCGCAGACTTTCTGCCGCCTCTGCGGCAACACTTGCTTGTGGCACGCCACGGGCATTACGTGCGGCGCAGCATCTCGCGGTCGAACAACCCACAGCCACAGCCGATGCCTGCATTCTGATCTGGATGGGCGGCGGTATGGCCGCACCGGATACGTTTGACCCGAAACGCTATGAGCCCCTTCGACGCGGCTTGCCTGTCAAGGATATGCTGAGCACATTTCCGGCGATTGATACGTCGGTGAGCGGGCTGAGAATCTGTCGCGGGCTTCCGCAGATCGCTGAAGTCATGGATCGGGCGACGCTTATTCGCTCAGCCGTGCAGCCGGATCTTGGCAGCATTCTGCATTCGAGACATCAGTATCACTGGCATACCGGATATGTTCCTCCACAGACTGTTGCGTGTCCGCATTTGGGAGCATGGATCGCCAGGGTGCTGGGGCCTCTCAATCCCGTCATTCCGGCATTCATCAACATCGGACAGCGGCTGGAAGGTGTCGGAGAAAGTGAAGAGCTCAAAGCCTTTACTACAGGGGGATTCTTCGGCACTGAGTTCGGCCCTATGAATCTGCCGTTTCCGGCTGATGCGGCACAGTCCGTGCGGCCGCCTAGATCCATGACAGGTGGGCGATTCGTCAGCCGCAACAAGCTGTTTCGAAATCTGGTCGAACAGAATCCTCATCGCAAATTCATGAGCGACTACCAACAGGAGTCAATGCTGCGTTCATTCGACAATGCCTATCGATTGCTGAGTTCCGGGCACCGCGACGCATTCGATATCAGCCGGGAGCCTGAACCGAGTCGAACTCCGTATGGCGAAAGTCGATTTGGTCAGGGCTGTCTGCTGGCGCGGCGACTGGTCGAATCCGGGGCGAGGTTTGTAGAGGTCACGACGGAGTACGTTCCGTTTCTGCACTGGGATACTCATACGAACGGACATGAGACGCTGGAACGCATGCATTCAGAAATAGATTTGCCGATCGCCCGATTGATTCGCGATCTCGAACTGCGCGGGATGCTGGACCGAACTCTGGTTGTCATCGCATCTGAATTCAGTCGCGATGCGTTGATTGAAGGAGTTCCCGGTTCAACGGCGACAGATCAGGCGACAGACCGAGTTGATCTTATCACAGAAATAAAGCACTATGGACTTCACCGTCATTTCACTGGCGGAACGAGCGTTGTGATGTTCGGCGGCGGAATGAAACGCGGTTTCGTGTACGGCAGGACCGCCGACGAGCGACCGTTGATTGCCATCGAAAACCCGGTCTCAATCGCAGACCTGCACGCCACCATCATGACAGCCATGGGGATCAGCCCTCAGACAGGTTTCGACATCGAAGGTCGACCGTTCTATGTGACGCAGGACGGGCAGGGCAAAGCCGTGCAGGAATTGTTTGCGTGAAGGACCAAGACCGTACCTGTGACATTCATGTCCGAGACGTGGACTCTAGGAGATGGCGTGATACCTCATTGAATTCTTCAATCTTAATCCTACTCGTAATCTTAATCTCTCATGCCAAAGTACATCGTCTAGGGTGACTTAAGATCGCACGGGGTGTCCTAAGCAAAACGATTAAGATTAAGATTGGGAGTTTCAGCAAACGACATGGGTGTCCATCCTGCGGCGAAGATTCTCAGTCCGCTACTTTTTCCGCCTGCGCCCGGAATTTGCCGGAACCCAAGTATTCGCACTCATCACTTTGATTTCGTGAGCTTCCTGAGCGGAGATCGGCTGGTTTGTGCCGACCGTTGATGATAACTGCGACTGACCTGCGATTCGCGGTTCATAATCTGCCAGTCCGTCGTCACGGCGATTGCGGGCAGTCGAAAACAGAAATCCCAGATTGGAATTTGGCACTTTTCCGAAACGCTGCAGTACGATCAGGGTGAGGAGCACAGAAAGCACGCCGCCAAGCCCCCACGCTGTAATGGCAAACGACTCAGGTGAAATGAGAGCGACCAGAAACAGACAACACCCAAACCCAAGCGCCAGAATAAAGACGGAAGCCAGAAGGCTTCCGGCATCGTTCCGACTGTGGTGAAATCGCTTTGGCATCTTAAGTCGCTCCAGACGGCCTGAGTTCCCGCTGTCTGGATTCTAGCGAATTGCTCTGAATGCGACAGAGCAGCCGTGGAGGAAACTTTTTCTGTTGAAAGGTATCGCTGGCGATTTTTTCGGCCGGTCGCCCTATTGCTCAGTCTGCCGCACGCGACGCATCACGTCTTCCATATCAATCAGCATCTGTTCCTGGTTACTGAGGGCTGGAAACTGACTCTTGGCAAGCTGCTGGCTCATCCACCGACGTTCGCTCGATGTTTTCGTTTGCAGCAATGTCGCACAGATAACGGCAATGACAGTGCGTTCTTCTACGAAATGCTGAAACATGGAATCGTCTACCTGGCGTCGCACCGTGACGAGTTTGTCCGGATCAACCTTGTTCTCCGTTGCAATCGGTCCTGCAGCCGCATCGACATCCACCTCATTCGTCTTAGAATCTGACGATTTCTTCCTTAGCCGCAGTTCGTCCAGTACGCTTTGCCATGGTTCTGACAACACTTGAGCGACATCAACACCCTGGTCTTGGCAATCCTGAAACATCTGAATCTGATTCACAAAAGGTTTGAGTCGATTATTCATATCCTTGGTGACGGAAGGCGACAGAATCATGCCTGCGATTCGGCGTTGTCCTTCAAGCCAGTTCGGCTGTTTTTCTATCACTTGCTGCAGCGTGTCCGCTTCGATCGTGTCGCTGATGGATGAATAGCGATTGCGGTTGGAATTTGCGACGATCCGATGCCGGATGAATGCATCCCGGATCGCATCGCCGGAACCTAAATCACCCGGGGCTTCCACAAACATGACTAGGTCACCGACTTCAGGGGCAAATGATTTGGGTTTCACCGTCTGACACCAGGTTGGATGACTGAAATGGACTTCTAGAACACCCAGCGGAGAAAAATGACTGTCGCGATATCGAATTGCTGCGACCAAGCTTCCCTGACGAAGGGTCTGAACTTCACCAAGATCAATCACGGGGATGCCATCAGTGACTCGTTCAACCGTCCCGATGAACCACACCAGCCCCTCAGGTTCCTCGACGTCTTCAAACGGAGCGCCGCTCACGCAATCCGCCGACCAAAACATCAAGCAGCCAACAACCAAACCAACAGATCCAGAAATTGTCGTGCAGCAGGAAAAGAGTGTCATCGAATACCTCTAAAAAGGAGTGCCGACTCTGACGCCTGCAGCTTGCCGCGAAACCATTGAATCGACAGTGCGCTCAGTGTACCAATAGTTTACGTCCGACTGCAAAAAGAATCCTCGACACGAACCAAGCCACGGGTTCTGCCAATTCGTTCACACCCGCTTAATCTGCATCATCAGAACGTTTGGTTCCCTGAAAACCGGGCATTTACGATCGCATCCCGCCTATTCCGTACCTGACTGAACACGTTTCCTGGCGCGTTCATGCAGCTCCACCGGCACGAACTTCAGCAGCCGCTCCACGACGACGTCTGGTGTTAAACCCTGGCTGGCCGCTGCGAAAGTTGTCATAATGCGATGGCGCAGTACGGGTTTTGCCACGGCTTTGACGTCATTCGTCGTGACATGAAAACGTCCCTGAAGCAATGCGTAAGCTCGCGCGCCGAGAATCAAATACTGACCGGCCCGGGGCCCCGCGCCCCACGAAATGAGTTCCTTCACGAACGGAGGTGCTTCACTTTCGCCAGGCCGTGTCGCTCGGACAAGATCGCGAGCATAAACAAAAATGTACTCCGCGCAGGGAACGCGGCGGACGACCTCCTGCAATGCCTGGATCTGACGACCGGTGAGAACCGGCGTGAGTTCCGGTTTGTCAGTGCCGGTGGTCTGCTTAAGGATTCGCAGTTCTTCCGCAGCAGATGGATACTTCACGACAATGTTGAACATAAACCGGTCAAGCTGGGCTTCGGGAAGCGGATACGTGCCTTCCTGTTCGATCGGGTTCTGAGTCGCCAGGGTGAAAAACGGATCCGGCAGATCGTACGTGTGCGAACCAACTGTGCAGTGTCGCTCCTGCATGGCTTCCAGCAAAGCGGCTTGAGTCTTCGGTGGTGTACGGTTGATTTCGTCAGCCAGCAGGACGTTTGTAAACAGCGGTCCCTGAATGAACTGAAACACGCGGCGACCGGTTTCCGGGTCATCCTGCAGCACGTCCGTGCCGGTGATGTCGGACGGCATCAGGTCGGGAGTAAACTGAATGCGTCGAAACGACAGTTGCAGAATGCTGGCGATCGTGCTGCACAGCAACGTCTTGGCCAAACCGGGGACTCCGACCAGCAAACAATGGCCGCGGCAGAACATTGCAATCAGCAATTGATCGACGACTTCATCCTGACCGATGACGACTTTACTGATCTCCTGTCGCATCCGCTGATAGGCGGTCGTTAATCCCCGAATTGCCTGTTCTTCGAGCGCAGTGGGTGCAACTTGAGAGCGTTCACTGTTATTCTGTTGTTCAAATTCAGGCATGGCAGGCCGGTTACAGTCCTGGAACGGATACGGTTTTCAAACGCAGCTTATTAATTTGAACGCACATTCCGACGAAATGCGAGCGGCCTGCCAAAAGATTCGCAGCGACAGATTAAAAGTGGGAGCAGATGATGAGCGACGTCAAATACCTGATCTTCGATATTGAGACTGTGGGCGACGGCGATCTGATCCGGAAAGTTCGCTATCCTGACGAAGATTTGACGCCGCGTGAGGCTGTGGATCGGTATCGTCGGCAGTTACTGGAAGAGACCGGTAAGGACGTTTTGCCGCTCACGTTTGTACTGCCGGTTTCAGTCGCGATCGCGAAAGTCGCTGCCGACTATCGGCTACTGGAGCTGATCGTGCTCGACAGTCCGGAATTCCGTCCTCACGAAATCGTCCGCCGATTCTGGCAAGGATGGCAGCACTATCAGCGACCCACATTGGTGACCTTCAACGGTCGCGGTTACGACGTGCCCGTCCTAGAGGTTTCCGCCTTTCGATTTGGGCTGAGTATCCCGGCATGGTTCAACGTAGATTCCCGTGCGTTCGAGCAGTCTCGCAATCGCTACAACCATGACTCGCATCTGGACCTGCAGGATCTGCTCACCAACTTTGGTTCGTTTCGAATGCACGGCGGTTTGAATCTGCTCGCGAACCTGATCGACAAACCAGGCAAGGCAGGCATTGATGGATCGCAGGTGCAGAATCTGTACAACGAAGGCCACGTCGATCGCATCAACGACTACTGCCGCTGCGATGTCTTGGATACTTACTTCGTGTTTCTTAGAAGCCGCGTGCTGCTGGGAAAACTTACTCTGCAGGAAGAACAGACATTAACTGCGATGACTCGTGATCTACTGTCGGAGCAAGCGGAGAATCATCCGGCCTATGAACATTATCTGAAGACCTGGGACGTTCGCCTGCAGCAACAGATGGATGTGATGCAGGCAATCGGCGTGCCAGTTGTGGAAGAAGCATCGGAGGTTGTCTCAACGGCAGTTGTTGCTGACGAGGCGTAGGGATCGAAGAATTCCGATTCCAGAGTGACCAATGCCCGTTCTTCGAGTGGTCAGGCAATTGCCGTTCAATTCCGTTCTGGCACCGGTATCTTAAATGGCACCGGAGTTCCATCGACGCCAGCATCCGGCAGCGGAGCAATGGAACCATCCGTGCGAGCCGCCACATCGCGGCTTCGCAGAAAAATTCCATCCGCCTGTTCGACAGCACGTTTATCTGCCAGATCACTCTCTTGTTCGACCGACGGTTCTTTCAGCGCCGACGCATGTTCAACCAACTGCGCCAGATCATGCGAGATGGCTCGTTGACCAATGTCAGTTGCTGCAAGATGCATGACTTCGGAAACCAGCGTTGCTTCCGGGCCGCCATGGCTTGCCATCGCCAGCATCTCATCGGCGGTCTTGTTATAGCCTCGCAGTTTTTGAAACGTCCCAGCCAGTAATAATCGATCTGCGGACATCGGCCGTTCGGCCAGCCAGTTCCAAAGCGGCGCGCCATGGGAACGAGCGCGTTCAGCCACTTTCTGGCCGTACAGTTCTTCCGCAGTAAACCATGGTCGAGAGGCATCGCTTTCCATCGCCAGCCCCGTTTTCAGGTAACTGGTTGAGACCGGAAAGTCGCCGAACGCAATTCGTACCATCGCCATCCGCAGATACGGAGCGCGTCGATCCGGAGCAGTCTTGATCGCCGTAGCGTAGAACATGTCCGCTGCAGCATAATCCGATTTTCGAAATGCATCGTCTCCGCTGGCCTGATATCGCAGACTGTGAATTTTCTCCGCGAGCGATGAAATCTTTTGTTCGCGTGGCACGGCATGGAATTCATTCAGAACCGGGACGGCATCCGCCTGAACCGGCAACGGTGGCTCATCCGGAAGCACGGGCTGATCGCCAGGTTCTGGAGGCTGCGGGACCGGAGGTACCTCGGCGCCATTAAGATCAACAGCATTCGGATCTGCAGCCGGAGCCAACATATCGATCATGCGAGGATCAATTAGTGAATACGAACTTGTGGATGACAACACGGGCTGCATGATGAGATTCATGTTCACCATGAGTAAGGTTGGAGCAATTCCAGCGCCAGGGAAGTACGGATTCATACAGGTCGCGTTCGGCCAGCCCGAATAAGCTCCAACGTTGTCAGCCCCTGACGGAACGAAGCCGATATAGCCGTTGGAGATATAGTTGCCAGACGGGAAATTCGGGCTAAAGACGCCTGTGCCATAGCCGAACACCGAAGGAGAATAGTTGTAGAACGGCATGGACCAGATGACGGGCGAACCGTACCCGAATCCATAGTTGTACCCACCGAATCCAGAATTGCACCCACCGAATCCACCGGGAGAAACTCCGTACGTCGTCACACCGAAGTTGCGTGATGAGTAAGTCGCTGTGCCAAAACCATTTCCGAACGACACGCCGCCAAGTGGAGCACTGGCGTTGAAGCCACCTAGTGGAGCATTGGCGTTGAAGCCGCCGTAGTTGTAGTGGTACGGACCATTGTACGCGCCATAGTTGTTGTAGGCTCCGCCGCCGCCATAGTTATTGCTGACACCGCTAAATCCTAGGTTGTTAAAGTGGCCGGAGTGGTGCTGAGCAAGGCAGTTCGTCCCGCAACTCAGCACGCAAACGATCGTGGCCAGTGACAGCAGTCTTCGAAGGCAAAACCGAGTGAAAACAGCGGAGAAAATTGTGGTCATGGCTAAGCCTCATTCTTGGGTGAACACTGCTCAAACAATCACAGGCAGATGCATGTGTCCCGCAACGACGTCTGCGCCATCAATTCTCCGCTGATTCTCTGCGATTCGCAACAGTAAAATGCGCTACCAGCCTGTTTGCGTCTTACTCGAATTCTGCGGGAAGTAACAACCGCCGGGGTTGACAACCGAGTCGGAATTGTGCAGAGTCGTGCTACAGGAAAACCCGTCATGGGGAGCCGTACGGGCGTTCCATAAAGTTTTGTCCAGAATCCTGTAATGAAACTATTTTAAGGAGACACGTTCTGATGATTCGATGGTCTGCGTTGATGATCCTGTCGATTGCGTCTGTTTGTTGCCTTGCAGGCACGACCGCAGACGACAAAAAAAAGGCTGCTGATGCGGCTGAGTCTAAGACAGAAAATACAGAATCGAAAGATTCTAAGGATGCTAAGCCTGAAGCTGGCGAAGAGAAAGCGTCTAAGAAATTGAGCGAAGAAGACAAGTTCACCGCGAAGTGTCCTGTTTCCGGAGAAGCGGCGAGCAAAGAACAGTTTACTTCCTACAAAGAGAAGGAGGTTTACTTCTGCTGCGACAAATGCAAAGCCGCATATGAAGCGGAACCGAAAAAGTTCGAAGTCAAAGCCAACTACCAGTTGGTGCAGACCAAACAATTCAAACAGAAGCATTGCCCGATTTCCGGCGGTGCCGTCAAGAAAAAATTCGAGGCTAGCGTGGCGAATGTGGCGGTTCGCTTCTGCTGTGAAAAGTGCGAAGGTGCTGTAGAAAGCGCTGAAGCCGACGCAAAGCTGGAAATGGTCTTTGCAGAAGGGGCGTTCAAGAAAGCCTTTGTTGCTGTCAAAAAAGAAGAAAAATCGGCTGAAAATAAAACGGATCAGCCAAAAGAAGACGCCGAGAAGAAGGTCGAAGCCAAAAAATAACGTTTTTGCGGTTCGCCGCAAACCCGATACCCCCGCGACAGCAGCCTGTTCATCAGGCTGCTGTTTTTGTTGCGACTGCAGTCAGTGGCGATCTCTGACTTATTTTCGGCTCAATAATCGCTCCAGAACCATACGATTGGCTTCCGGAAATTGCAGCGATGCCAGTTCTTCGAAGCTAATCCAACGGAATGGCTTCTCCGGGGTTGCCAGGTCGGGAAGGCCGGGAACCAGTCCGCAGCGCCAGAAATGCAGTTCAACGTCGCCGTGCGGATAGGAGTGTTCGATTGTTGCCAGATGATCGCGCGGGACAATGATCAATCCTGTCTCTTCCTGACATTCACGTACCGCGCACGATCTGGGAGTTTCGTCGTTTTCACACTTGCCGCCCGGGAATTCCGCTAGGCCCGGCAATGGAACGTCCGCCGCGCGCTGACCGACAAGGACTTTGCCAGCCGATTCAACAACGGCAATACCAATTCGAATAGCCAGCGCCATTTGGAATAAACTCCAATAAGTCAGCAGTCGTTGCGCACGAGTGAAAGTTCAGGCTCAGCGACCTCGGATGCAACTGCATCCAATAATTCCTCGCCATGTTGAGCCAACAATTGCCGGGCGTCCCGCAAAACCGGCAGACAATCAGCTTCCAGCGGGGGAAGCGTGACACGTTTCATCACCTGATTGAGTCGTCCAAGCAGTCGGGTGTCGTCGGCATAGTCGAACAGAAACTGGGCGGTTCGGAACTGCTGCACGAATCCGGCGAGATGATTCGTCGTGCGCGTGGCGACCGTGTTGACCGCTTCCTGAATCTGCAATGGTGAAACCTGCGACAGGGCCGCGTAGTAATTGTTCAGCACTTCAGGCATCTGCTGTGCGATGAAGTCGTCGAGAAGCAATTCAATCACGATGTGACCCAGAAACGGAGGCCGATGATCGAAACGATCGGGCATAATTCTGCGAAACCGTGACGACAGTTCCGATTCGAGCATGACGAACCGCACAGAACGATGAAACAAATCATCGTCGTGCAGATGCTGCAACATGCCTTCCACGATCGTACGCAGATCAACATCCAGTAAATCCAGATGTTCAAGAATCCTGCGACTGCGAACACGAACACGGCGATCTACAACACTCAACCAGTCCGGAACGGCCGTTCCGGCCACCATCAGAGGCGAATTGAGAAACCGAAATCCATGCGCAAGATAATTCATGGCGGGATTTGAATGGCTTTCGGTGATTTCTGAAAGCCCGATTGAGTCAGAAATCACTTGATTTCATGCAGGTTGGTGATTCACGGCGGACCAGCAGTGATTTCGCGTGCTGCACATGGCGAACAGCGACTATGATCTGGAGCTCGAGGTCTGACATCTGACATTTGAAATTCGAGATTTCCCTGCACTAGTCGACGCACACCACAGCAAACCATGACCACAGACACTGCCTGGCGACACCACAACTGGATCGCCCACACTCAAATCATGCTCAATTCCTTCCGGCGCTTTGTCGGGCGTGAACTGATCGCACGCACGGGCGATATCGATGAAGAAGCAGAGATTGTGTTTGATGCTTCGTTTGTTGTCGTTTCACACGGAACACAGGACGATCCCGTACTGAACTACGGCAACGGAATGGCATTGTCACTGTGGAAAATGGACATCCCGACATTGACATCCACGCCGTCACGTCTGACTGCCGAACCCATGCACCGTGACGAACGGGCTCAACTGATGACTCGTGCCGCACAAGATGGCTTCGTTGACGACTATCGCGGTATCCGCATCAGCAGTTCTGGAGAACGATTTTTGATCGAACAGGCGATCGTCTGGAATCTGGTCGATGCTGATGGGCAACGAGTCGGACAGGCAGCGACGTTCTCGCACTGGGTGCCCTTGTAGCGTCTGCCAACCTCTGGTATGTCAGCCAACGTCTACACGGGCGGCAGTTGGGCCGTGCATTTTGAGACAATCACGGAAAATTTCAAAAAAAGGGTGACCGCCGCCCAGTGCTTTTGATCGTCCCGCCAAGGTGGCCAGTGCCCGGAGGCACGGTTTATTTCATCACATGGATTGCGCGTATATTTTTACTGTCGATCGCCTCAGTACTCATCGCGAGTCTGCATGAACAACGCTTTTTTCTCACCCGGCAGCGTAAAGTCGAATCCGCACGCCTGGAAAAAGCCATCGGCGGACGTAATGGCCATGACTTCCAGCACATTGCGATGTACGGCCAGATCAACACAACGCTGGACGAGTCCTCGACCTATCCCCTTGCCCTGATGATCCTCATGAACCGCGAGACTGCGAATTTCCGCCAGCTTGGCTGAATAAATCTCCAGCGCCGCAAAGCCGACAATGCGTCCATTGATCTCCGCAACAAAACCAAACGGGATCAGGTCACATAATTCATCAAACGTACGTGGCAGCAGACGATTGGCCGTTACGAAATGATCGACGAGGTTTTCCAGCTGAGGAATGTCATCCCGATTCGCTTCACGAATGTTAAACTTCGGATCGTTGGATCGTGCGTTTTTGGTTTCAGTCATTGATCTGCGTTTCCGACGAAGAATTCGTGCTTGATCATCAGTCGCAATCGATTTACAGCAGTCCGCGCGGCGCGCTGACGAAAGATAGCAAGGTTGCCGGACATGCTCACATCGAAGCTTCGGATTTCATCTGCAGTGCTCACGGCCACATGACCGCGCCGAATGACAACACCGGAATCCAGCGGTTCGTCATAGAAAGGTGACGAGAGCAGCACGAAGTCCACGTTGTAGTTAAGCCGAATCTTTTCACTCACGACAGTGGCCAAAGTGAGCCAGTCTTCCTGTTGGTCAATCTCCAGCGCCGGCGGATCGACACCCAGCACACGCAACGCCATAGCATCCCACCCTCCCGGAATCACCATCGCCGCCTTCACCACCGATGCGACAGATCCGTTCTCCGACATCCACATCGCCAGTTGCCCGCCGGTTGTTGCGCCTTCGACAAGTGCCAAGGAACGGTTCTTGCATTTCAGAATCGCAATCAAAACGTCGTGCAATTCGTCATCACCGTCTGCATAAACGGCGTCGCCCAGGCGTTCTCGAATCAGCTGACACGTTTCGCTGCTCAGCCGTTCTGCTTCCTCAACAGACTCCGAACGCGCAGTGACCCAAAGTGAAATCACGGCTTCGCTGGCCGTGATGCCGACTTCAGGGTTTCGCCCGCGTGCCGTCAAATCACCCAACATTCGTTCTGCATCCGATTCTCCGAATCCAAACGTACGAATCACTGCTCGCCGCAACACCACGCCGCTCTCGAGCAGAACCGGACGAACATGCCGTTCGAACATCGGTCTCATTTCCGCAGGAACACCCGGCATCACAGCGATCAGGCATCCTTTGGAGGCCTGTTGAACATCCGATGTGACACTCATCGCATCCCCATCTGACGAGACTCGCATCAGGATTCCAGGTGCTGTGCCGCACGAATTAGGCAGCACGTCCGAATGTTGCGGACGATCCGCCTGTCGAACGTTGCGTTCAGGCATTTCACGTCCTCGCGCCTCGAATAGTGCCCGAATCTGCTGCAGCGATTCATGGTCGCGAACCAGCTGCTGATCGAATGCCAGCGCCAGCGCGTCCCGCGTAATATCGTCCAGGGTCGGTCCCAGTCCACCAGTGATAAGGACAACCTGAGCCCGTGAGGCGGCAGCGCGGAATTCGCCGACGATTGCTTCCATGTCATCCGCCAGCGTTGTGTGGCGCATCACGGTCCAGCCAAGCGATTCCAGTTCACGACTGAGCCATTGACTGTTCGTGTCCAGTTTTGAACCGCAAGTCAGTTCAGATCCAATTGCAATGATCTCAGCAAACATAAGCCCAAGCATTCCTGCACAGCGAAACGGTCTTATTCCTCAGCCGCGAAAGGCTAGTCAATCGCCGAGTGAAACAAAAGTGCCGGACATAAAAGTGGCTCGATCAGGATTTGAACATGAAACGGAGGTGGACCCCGGAATTCAGACCAGTCACTAAGGTGGAAGATGTCGAGTTGGAGTTACCATGGGTCAGGAACCAATAGCAAAAAGGCCCGAAGGGTACTTCGCACTATTGGTTCCTGACCATTTTTCCCAAGTCGGTTGAATTGCAATTCCTCTGCGGAGACTCATACTTCGTGTCACTTAACGGAGTTTCGCAGCGTATTTTGTTTCACTCGAAAAATGACGGAGAAGAATGACAATGTCAGCGGTTGCCGAGTTTCCGATTCCACTTAGCCAGTATTCTGTTCTGCCATTGGATCCGAAGAACGCGAAACTGACTGCGGAACAGCGAAAAACTCTCAGGAAAAATATCGACATCTGCCGCGATGCAATTGTCTTCTTCACCGCTATTGCGGATGCCAAGGGACTCGGAGGACATACGGGGGGGCCTTTCGACACTGTTCCTGAAGTCTGCATCATGCATGGCTTTATGAAACATGCCGCCGCTGGCGGGACGCCCGACGTCTTACCGATTTTCTTTGACGAAGCTGGCCACCGCGTTGCGACTCAGTATCTGATGGCTGCGCTGGAGGGCGAACTGCCGGTCGAAAAGCTCTACCACTACCGCGAGTACCTGTCACATCTTCCGGGACACCCGGAACGTGGTTTTACGCCGGGCGTCAAGTTTTCGTCTGGCCGCCTGGGACACATGTGGCCTTTCGTCAACGGTGTGGCGATTGCCAATCCGGGAAAAGTCGTCTTCATGCTGGGTTCGGACGGTTCGCAAATGGAAGGCGATGATTCCGAAGCGGCCCGGCTTGCGGTCGCTCAGAATTTGAACGTGAAGCTGCTGATTGACGACAACGACGTCACGATCGCCGGTCATCCGTCGGACTATCTGCCAGGCTATGACGTTTCTAAAACGCTTGAAGGCCACGGCCTGACGATCGATATCGGCGACGGCGAAGATTTGGATTCGCTGTACGCACGCATGTGTGCCGCAGTGACCGCAACCGGACCGATCGCACTGATCAATCGCCGAAAAATGTGCGTGGGCATTAAGGGGCTTGAAGGCAGTGCTCACGGACACGACGTCATCAAAGTTTCCCTGGCAAAAGAATATCTGACCGGACGAGGCCAGACGGCAGCCGCTGAATATCTGAACAATGTCAAAAAAGGTCCGTCCGGACCATCGTATGAAGGCAGTTGCAGTAAGAACGTCGGCAAAAACCGTGATCTGTTCGGCAAGTTTCTCAATGAGATTCTGGACACGATACCGGAATCACAGCGGATCGACACAGTACGTGTTTTCGACTGCGACCTTGAAGGATCATGCGGCCTGAATCATGTGCGTGCCGCACATCCGGAAGTGTTCGTTCGCGGCGGAATTATGGAACGTGGAAATTTCTCAGCGGCGGCAGGCTTCGGGTACGAATCCGGCAAGCAGGGCGTATTTGCAACGTTCTCAGCTTTCCTTGAAATGATCGTATCAGAAATCACGATGGCGCGGCTGAATCAGGCCAATGTGCTGGCTCATTTTTCCCACGCTGGCTGTGACGACATGGCGGACAACACTTGCCATTTCGGCCTCAACAACATGTTTGCAGCAAACGGGCTTCCGGATGAAGGACGTGATACCACACGCCTTTACTTCCCGGCGGATCAGCATCAGTTCAAGGCCTGCATGAAAAAGATCTACGGTGATGCGGGACTGCGATTTATCTTCTCTACGCGATCCGGTGTGCCTGATCTGCTGACCGAAGACGGTGTCCGAGTTTATGGGGACGACTATAAGTTTGTCCCCGGTCGTGACGACGTCATCCGCGAGGGCAAAGATGGCTATATCGTGTCGTTCGGCGAAACCGTCTACAGATCCCTTGACGCCGTAATTAAGCTCAAGTCTCAGGGAATCAATGTCGGACTCATCAACAAGGCGACATTGAATGTGTACGACGAAGCCACTATGGAAAAACTGGCGGCATCTTCGCTTGTGCTTGTGGCTGAATCCTTCAACATCAACACCGGGCTGGGTTCACGCTTCGGTACGGAATTGCTCAAACGACGCTTCAAGGGATGCTACAATAATATCGGCACCTATCGCGAAGGCTCCGGTGGCTTGTGGCAGCAGATGGGACATCAGGGCATTGATTCTGACGGTATTCAATCGGCCATTAAGGCGTTGTTGAAGTAGCTTTGAGTTCGAAAGTGCGATCATGCTGTTCAATGGATTTCTTGGCTACCCGACAACTTTTATGCTGGACTTCGTCGTCTGTGCTCTGGCACTGGTGGTGCCGCTGCTGCTTTGGAGCCTTTGGCTGGTTAAGTTTCGCCGACATTACGTCGCACACAAACGCCTTCAGATCGCATTGGGCATCATCCTGTTGTTGGCTGTCACGGCGTTTGAGGTGGACGTTCAGATGGTGCATGGCGGCTGGGAGAAGATCGTTGCGAAGCAGCAGTTAAGCCCCGACGCGCTGACTGCTAAAATCAGTTCCGTAAGACCGTATCTCTTGGTTCACCTAGTTTTTGCGGTCACCACGCCGCTGTTGTGGATTGTGACCATGACGCTGGCTTTGCGTCGTTTCAAAAATCCTCCAACACCGGGAACGCACAGTCGTATCCACAAAACACTCGGCTGGGCATCGACGATTGACATCACGATGACGTCTGTGACAGGATTGTTGTTCTATTATGTTGCGTTTGTGAAATCGTAGGGCCACCATTGAGCGAGCGCAGCCCATAGCCCAAAGGCGAGCGGCAGGGCGTCAGCCCTCCGAGTGGCTTCTGTCGGTCAATATGTTTCGAAATTACATCCCTGGTTGCTTTCAGGGCTGACGCCCTGCCGCCAAACGTATGTTCGTATGAAATTGACTAAGACTCTGCATTTTCTTTGACAGTCATCAATGCGCCAGTCCTGCTACAAATTCTGGACGATCCTGCTACTGGCGTTGCTGCTGCGTGTTATCGCGGCGATTGCGATTGATCAGCTTGTGACTCAGGCCGGCCGCACGTTTCTGATCGAAGGCGACGCCAACGGTTACTGGGAGCTGGGACAACATATTGCAGCAGGCGAAGAGTATTCCATTTTTCAACCGCCACGCCGTGTTTTGCGGACTCCCGGATTTCCGCTGCTGCTTGCGGCAAGTATCAAAGTCTTCGGAAAGAGCGTGTTTGCTGCAAGTCTGGTCATGGCTGTCGTTGGAACCGGCTGCTGCTGGCTGACATGGCTGCTGGCACGAAAACTGTTTGATGAATCAACGGCTTTGTGGGCAATGCTGCTGGTGGCTGTGTCGCCGCTGCAGATAGGAAGTAATGTTCAGATTCTGTCGGAAACATGCTTCAGCTTCGGACTGTTGCTGTGTCTGCTAGCACTTGCCCGCCTGCTACAGCAGGCCACTGCGGCAGGCTGTGGCAGGACTGCTTTTACGAACGGAATTCTAACCGGGCTCACGGTGCTCATCCGTCCCGGCTGGATTCTCTGGGCGGGTCTCAGCTCGTTAATCGTCGTCCTCTTCGGACAAATGACTTTCATGAAGAGAATTCTGTGTGCCGCCCTCATCTGCAACGGTTGCTTTGTCGCTCTGTTGCCTTGGGCCTGGAGAAACCACGAAGTGACCGGCCACTGGATTTTCACGTCGCTCTGGTCCGGCCCAAGTCTGTACGACGGATTGCACGCCGGGGCGACAGGTGCCAGCGACATGGCCTTCGTGGATAACGAAGATGCGTATTCCACGATGTCTGAATTCGATGCAAATGCCCACTACAAGAAGCGCGCGATCGACTTTGTAGAAGAGAATCCTCGCCGCACTGTCGAGCTCGCAGTTCTAAAAGCAGGCCGCTACCTAAGCCCTTCTCTGAACGCCGCAGGTTTCTCAGGTGGTGTATTTTCTGTATTTTGTACACTTTGGTATTTTGTTTTAACGCTGCTGATTTTGGCTGGCGTTCTGAATTTACGTCATAATCTGGCATATGTCGCACTGCTTGCCGGCCCTTTCCTGCAGTTTTTGCTGGTTCATATGGTCTTTGTGGGGTCAATTCGATATCGTCTGCCGGTTGAGTTTCCGTTGTCGATCTTGGCTGCGCATGGACTTGTGGCGCTCCGACAGCGATGGAACCATCGCGCACGGCGTAACTGCGAGCCGCAGTCCGGCGTGAATTGATTTTGTCCAGTTCGCGAACATGGATGTCGCGATTGGCGAGGAAACATGAAGGTCTGGCCTGTTCTTAAATGGATGTTCTTCATAGCGCTGGCGCTGGCGATTAGCGTCAGCGTGGGAGGCGTATGGCTTTGGAAGAACGCCGACCGGCTCATTCGGCAGCAGGCGTTGCGGACGTTCGACAAAGCCGCACCCGATTTGGAACTGAGGATCGACGGCATTCAGCTCGTCAGCACATCGTCGCTGCGCGTGACCGGCGTTGAAATTCGCGACCGCAATTCCAACCGCCCGATCTTGCGGGCGAAAGAGGCGCTGGCAACGGTTGACGAAACGCAGTTGATGGAACGACAGAACGTAATCGTTCGCTCAATAAGTATCTCCGGTGTGGAAGTGCTGCTCAAGCGATCTGAAGACGGTCGCTGGAACTGGCAGGATTACAAGTTTCATCCCATCAGCGACAATCCGTTGATTCCTCCAAGCGTGATTCTGGAAAACGTCCGCGTTCAGGTTCAACTGGAACATGGCGATGGAATTCCGCCGGCGAGTCTGATCGTGACATCGCCCTTGTTTCAAGCCGTGCCAAAGTCTGCGGAAGCGTATGACTTTTCCGGAAGCCTAGCATTGCCGGGAGCCGGAAATCTCGCCGTTAACGGAGCGTGCAATCTGACAACAAGAGAGTGGAATCTGCATGGACAATTAGCTGGACTCACGGCAGATCAGTCTCTGATGGATCTGGCCAAATCGACCGCACCGCAGCTCGCCACACAACTTCAGCAATTGGACGCAAAGATAGCCAGCGTGCTCCCTTCACCAGACGAATCACACACTGCTGCGGCCGGTCCCGAGACGAGTGCTATTGTGGTGGGAGGCAGCAGCGTGTCGCCTCGATTTATGGGCGTGCTGGACGTAGATTTCATGGTTGAGAAGCGACCAGAACATGCGGTTCCGGATTTGCGACTGAAAGTCGAAGTGCGTGATGGTCAGTTGAGTTGCCCTGTGGTGCCGGTTCGGCTCTCCGACGTCCGAGCCACATTCTTCTGGGACAACAGCAACGTCATCTTTAAGTTGCTGAATGCCCGCGACGGCGACGCGCTGGTGACTGGTCAGTTTGTAATGGAGCTTCGTGAGAATGCGCCAGCGCCGACAGCGTCCGTGCATCTGGAAAAGTTTCCGATCACGAAGCATCTGCAGCCGCTGCTTCCGAGGAAAATGCAGAAATTGTTTGATCATTTTCAGCCGTCTGGAGCTGTCTCCGGCGATATGACTGTGCAACGATTTCCATCGGGCAGGTGGTTACCCACGGCTATGAATGGCTTCGCAGAAAATGCATCGCTGTTGTTTCATAAGTTTCGGTATCCGGTAACCGGCGTTAATGCCACGCTGCATCAAAAGCCGCTGGAGTCAGCGGCCTCAGGAATGGACTCAGTCGTTCTGGACATCGTCGCTGACGGAATGCTGGGGAATCGTCCAGTGCAGGCGTCTGGCTGGATTCGAAACCCCGGCCCTGAACTGGAACTGGACTTCCATCTTGATGTGCAGGACCTGCCACTGGATCGGGATTTCCGCGAAGCGCTGAATGATCAGGGCCGTAAAGTCATCGATAGCCTGAATATCGGTGGACTGGGTTCGGCAAAAGTCGTCTGTCACCGTGAGCCGGGTATGGATCAGCCAACCGACATACAGCTCTTCACCACCGTTCGTGACGGCAGCGTTCGATTTAGCAAATTTCAATACGAAATCACAGATCTCAGCGGTGAGCTCTCATACGACTCGAAAGCAAAATACTGGCGTTTTACGAATCTTCACGGTCTGCACGACAAGGGAGAATTGACCGCTGGCGGCAGCTTTCGAGGCCTGCCCGAACCCGGTGTGCTGCAACTGACGATCAATGCGGAAAACGCGAAACTGGAGACCGATCTGTTCAATGCCCTGAATCCGTCCTCACGGACTCTCTGGACAATGCTGCAGCCCGAAGGATCTGTCAGCCTCACGACAAAAATTGACTGGACTGCCGCACCGGGGCATGTCCCGGTTGTTGAACTTCAGAATGTTCGAATTTTTGATGCTTCGATATATCCGAAACCATTTCCGTATCACATGAACATCAGCGAAGCCAAACTCAGCTACAAACCGAATGACCCGGAACATGCCGGCGTCCACCATTGTACAATCGAAACTCTGACAGCGGATCATGAAGGATCGCCAATTCGCACCAGTGGCTGGGCAGAATTGTCACCGGGCGGCTACTGGCAACTGCACCTGAATGATCTGAATGCGACCGATCTGAAACCCGACGATCAGTTTCGTGCCGCTCTGCCGGACAATTGGCGCGATACGCTGTCGCGTCTTTCGCAGACTGGCCGTGTTTCCATTGAATCATCGGAACTGGAATTTCGCGGCCTGACGAACGGTTCCGCTCCGGCGACCGCAGCTTGGAGTCTCAACATGCGTCTGAAGCAATGTGCGGTTTCAGCAGGACTGGATCTGACAAAAGTGTCGGGCATGGTCGTTGCAAATGGCACCTGGGATGGATTTCACCTGCAGAATCATGGCCAGATCCGACTCGATCAGGCTGAAGTCCTTGAGATGACCATCACCGATATCCAGGGTCCGTACACCATGTCGGAAGACGAACTGGTTCTTGGATGCCGTGAGATCATTCAACAGCAGTCGCAGCCGGCGGACGTTTCAAAGGACCGCCGAATTATGGCTAAAGCCTATCGCGGCGTGCTGGAAATGGATGGAATGATAGATCTTACGAAGGGCAGCGAATACGAGTTTTTTGGGGAGCTGAAAAATGCACTACTGGAAAACTACGCCGCGATCCACATGCCGGATCAACCGAACTTGAAAGGTGTGGTGACGGCGTGGCTGCATGTCAAAGGCGACGGTGACTCAGCTGCGAATCTCACGGGAAGCGGTCAGCTGCGAATTGATCCGGCCTCGCTGTACGAAGTGCCTGTCGTCCTAGAAATGCTGTCTGCCCTGTCCAGTCTGCAATTCGCCGTGCCCAATCGAGCGGCATTTGACTACGCAGAGATGTCCTTCAAAATTCGCGATGAAGCGTTTGAATTCGAACCGATCGATCTCGTTGGCAACTCTCTTGCACTGCGTGGCCGTGGCCGAGCCGGCTTTGGTGGTGATGTGTATCTGGACTTCTTCTCACGTCCGCCTGTCACCAGCAATCCGATCAAGAATCTTGTCATGTCCAGCACGACATCACTGGTTGCCGTTACGGTCCGCGGCACGACAACGAAACCGCAGACAACGGTTGGCAGACGTAAGGTCGATGATTCCATGCGTGAGTTCTTTGGTGCCTTTGAGCCTCGCCCCGGAGCGCCAATCCCCACACTCAATATCCCTCGCCTGTTCGGTCTCCCCAACGCACCGTAAGCGATACAAGGTGCATCCGATCCGAATTCGCCAGCCGGAAATTGCCGCTGAGCTGGACGTGATTCAATTCCGACTGGCTCCGTCACCGGCTGCTGGATCAAACCCATCCGCTGACTGCGGTGGCTTCGAACTGCTTTCCTTATCGACCATTGCGTTTCGGATCTCCCGGGCGCGTTGAAGATCGGTTTTCGCGTCGTCTGCCTGTCCGGATTCGCGGCGATCATCGGCGCGTTTTTCGTAGGCCACAGCGACCTGTTCGTCAAAGCGACCGGCTGTTTCAAAGTCGCTGATCGCGTTATCGAAATTCTCCAGACGCATCCAGAGATCACCGCGGAGTGAATAGGCTTCCTGAGAAGATCGGACGACAATCGATTCATCGCAGTCCAGCATCGCTTTCTGAAGATCGCCAGTCGCCATCCATGCGGATGCTCGTCCCGTCAATGCGTCAGAGTTGCCGGGTTTGACGATCAGAGCGCGAGTGAAGTCCTGAATGGCGGCACCGTACTGGCTTCCGTTCATAAGATGTTTTCCGCGAATAATCCATGACGCCGGGTTTCTGGCATTGCGAGAGGCCTGCTGAGACAGCAGGTTCAACTGTTCCAGCCATGCAACTTTTGCACCATCCTTCTGCGCTTCCGCAAAGCGATTCAGCTTCAGCAGTGCCACGCGACGGTGGCTCAGCCATCGCATATCCATTGGCTCCAGCTCAGCAGCACGCGAAAATGCCGTCAGAGCATCTTCGTACTTTTCCTGCTGCATGTAGACCAGACCGCAATTGTTCCATGCAGTGACGTAACTCTCCTGAAGCCGCAATGCCTGCTGCAGGTCGGACAGTGCCGGTTCGTACTTTTCCAGTTTAAGTCGTGCGAAGCCACGATTGTTCCATGCGTCCGCAAACTTGCGATCGCCATCGATGGCTTTCGAAAAATCAGCTTCTGCAGATTTGTAGTCCTTGCTGGTCAGCGCAATGAGTCCGCGATTATTGAGCGCGGCGGCATGAGTCGGATTCAGCTGTATGGCTTTTTCGAAGTCGGCGAGGGCTTCCCTCGAAAGCCCCTGCGACATCAGGAAATAGCCGCGATAGTTGTAACAATCGGCATTGTTCGGCGCTAGCCGCACGGCAGTGCTGAAATCGACGCGAGCGCTGGCATTTTCACCCTGCAATACGTACACATCAGCTCTCATGCGAAATAAGCTGGCATCTTCGGGCGACGCGCCGATCGCCTGACTCAACGCTTCGATTGCAACCCCATGCTGGCCTGCAACAACGGCACTGTTGGCTTTCTGCAAAAGCTGACGGACAGCTTCCGGATATTGGGACAGTGTCTTCTTTGAGGAGTTGTCAGCAATTTGTGTCGTCTGAGCCTGATTGCCGGAAATTGAGAGCGGGATACCCGCCGATCCGGCTTCCGGTGCTTTAATTTCTGACCCGCAACCTGCGGCCAGCAGCATTGATCCCAAGATAATTAAGACACGGCGCATCGGTTTGCTCCATCGAACAATTCAGACATCGGGCCGATTCTACCAGCCCTTCAAATCACCGGGGCGTTTGTAGTCGTGATAAGTTCCTTGTGTCAATCTGAGTTGAGTGAGAATCGAAGTTCTGGGTAAGTTGGCGAACATCGCAGCGAATAACCTTCATACACAACTCGGCAGAAAACTACGGTTCATTGCCTCCGATGTCGCAGCAGAATGATTTGCGATGTATCACGGGGTGAAAAGTATTGTCACCTCAAGTTCCGCAGACACAAGGATTCCCACCCTAGCAGAAGCAACTATTGAATGGCCGTAACTCCCCATTCCTCGCTGACGATTCCGGTTAATCTGTCCAGGTCTCAAATGTGTCATCTTTGGATACGTGAAGTATATTCCAACCAAAGAGCGGCAATAACGGTTTGAATCGCCTGACCCCTTGGATTACCATCCGCCGGCTTCGCGTAATCACATTGATAACATGAGCCGCCATTCAAGGCAATCTATGAATATTTGCAAAAAGGGGATCGTACTTGCCGGCGGGACGGGGTCGCGGTTGTTTCCGCTGACGCTCGCGATCAGCAAGCAGATGGCACCCGTGTATGACAAGCCGATGATTTATTATCCGCTGTCGGCATTGATGCTGGCTGGAATTCGTGATGTGCTGGTCATCAGTTCGCCGCGTGATCTGGGTGGATTTCAAAAACTGCTGGGTGACGGTGCTGGCTGGGGTATGAAGTTTTCCTACGTCGAACAAGCGCGACCCGAAGGACTGGCTCAGGCTTTTGTTCTCGGTGCGGACTTCATCGGCGCTGATCATGTGGCGTTGATTCTGGGCGACAACATTTTCTATGGCAGTGGCTTTCAGAAGATCCTGAATTCTGCAGCATCCAACGAAACCGGAGCCACCATTTTTGGCTACGAAGTTCGTGATCCCGAACGATACGGCGTTGTTGAATTTGATCAGCATGGCAAGGCAATCTCTCTGGAAGAAAAGCCAAAGCACCCAAAGTCAAATTTCGCCGTTCCCGGCCTGTACTTCTACGACAATACTGTCGTGGAAATATCCAGGAACCTGAAGCCGTCTGTGCGAGGTGAACTGGAAATCACGGACGTAAATTCGGAATATCTTCGCCGAGGCCAGTTGCGGGTTAAAATGCTGTCACGCGGCTTTGCGTGGCTGGATACAGGGACTCACGATTCACTTCTGGATGCCGGGAATTTTGTCGCGGCGATCGAAAAGCGAATGGGACTCAAGATCTCCTGCCCGGAGGAAATCGCGTTCCGTCGCGGCTTCATCGATCGGGCTCAGTTGCTGGTTCTGGCCGCATCGTTTCCCAATGAATACGGCGCTTATCTCAAGCATGTGGCCCGCTGATACTTTTTTACACGTTGCTGCGGATTGCTTTGATGTTCTTGATTCTCGGTGGAAATGGTTACGTCGGTACAGCGTTTCAAAAGCATCTGCAAAAGTTGCAGCTTCCGTTTGAAGTGATTTCACGTGCCGTCGTTGACTACTCAGACGAAACATCGCTGCTGCGCCTGTTTGACCAGCGACGTCCGGAGTTCTTAATCAACGCGGCCGGCTACACGGGTCGTCCGAATGTCGATGCGTGCGAAGTGCATCGGACCGAATGCCTGCAAGGGAATGCCGTGCTGCCAGGCGTAATTCGATCTGCCTGTGAGAAAGCCGGCTTGCCTTGGGGACATGTGTCTTCCGGCTGCATTTACACCGGGGCGAAACCAGATGGCAGCGGCTTTACAGAAGCCGATGCGCCGAATTTTTCGTTTCGTCAGAATAACTGCAGCTTCTATTCCGGCTGCAAGGCTCTGGGAGAAGAGCTGCTTTCCGGTGCCGCCAATTGCTACGTTTGGCGACTGCGAATTCCGTTCAACGAATTTGATGGTCCGCGAAACTACATTTCTAAGATGATGCGGTACGATTGCCTGCTGAAGGCGACAAACAGTCTGTCGCAGCTGGATGAATTCGCCTCTGCCTGTGTCGCCTGCTGGACGAAGCGTGTGCCGTTTGGCGTCTACAACCTGACCAATCCGGGCTCAGTGACGACGGAAGATGTTGTCGCGATGATCAAACGTCACGGTCTGGTGCATAAGGATTTTCGCTTCTTCGATTCCGAAGACCAGTTCATGCAACTGGCAGCAAAAACGCCACGGTCAAACTGCGTGCTGGATACGACAAAGGCGGAACAACTGAAACTGCCGATGCGCCCGATTGTGGAGTCCCTTGAAATGGCGATGCGAGGCTGGGTAAAGGCTAGGTGAGCCGCCTGCAGCAACCTGAGCTTCCGCCTGCCCTGTTGACATGTGGCCACGTAAGATGAGTATCTTACGAGACATGAAAACGACTGTCTCAAGCGAGATCAATCGCTCCAGGGAGTATCTCGCGGAACGCCTCCGCACAATCGGAAGAGACTGAGTTCTCTGACCCTCATGGCACTCAACCCGGGTGACTTTACCCGAGTCTGCGGATTCTCTCAAAGCTCAACTTGCCGACATCCGATTCTTCGGTAGACGTACATTTTCGTCGCCTGGATGCCCTGCGACTGATCTGGTGACCTCTGCGGCGGGCGCATGGAGATTGCGCTGTTTTGACGATTGTCCCGCCGCTATTCATGGAAGAGACCACTCTTAACGACTTTCCGTAAAGTCAGGTTCCTTCTGTGATTCGACTTATCCATCGACTTTCATGCGCAATCTCTATCGCGGGTTCGATGCTGATGCTGTGTTCCGGCATTGCCCTGAACGCGCAGGAAGTTGTGCAATATCCGCTGCCGCCGCTGGGAACAGTCGCGACGGAATTGCCGTTGATGCCGTCAGCCACGATGACTCCGGGATACTGGATTGTCGGTTCACATGCATCGCCGCAGTCATTTGACGGATCGGCACCCGTGTTCTGCCCCAGCGTCACGCGGTATGATCATTGTGTCGGGTTTCATCAGGCAAATATGCAGGAGCTGACAATGTCGCTCCAGCCAGGTGTGCCGGTTTGCATCTTCTGCCACGGCAGTTTTGTAAGCTGGCAGGACGTACTCACGGAATCGGTTGAGACATGGAAATGGCTGCATCATGCGTGTCCTGATCAGCCAATCCAGATGATCCATTTCTCGTGGCCCAGTGACCGACCGAGATTTTCACCAGTCATTCAGCTTGACGTTAATCGGCTTGGGCGTCGAGCTGGGAGAAATGGTTTCTATATGGCCAGCCTGGTGCAGCAAATTCCGTCAGAATGCCCGATCTGTCTGATCGGCCACAGCCACGGTACTCGCGTCATTGCATCGGCACTGCATTTGATGGGTGGTGGCGCAGTCGATGGCTTTGTACTGGCATCTGGCCCGTTTCCGCAGCATCGACTGCGTGCGGTCTTTGCGGCATCTGCCATGGACCACACATGGCTGAATCCGAATGAACGCTACGGTCGCGCTCTGTGTCCTGTCGAATGTGTGCTGAACCTAAAGAATTCATGCGATCCCGCACTGTTCATTTATCCTCTGCGACGCCCGTTTTCCTGCGGAGCACTGGGTTACACAGGGGTCACCAGGAGAGACAGAGATCAGTTGGGACCATCCGGCCACAAAATCCAGGATCTGGATTTGACAGAAGACATCGGAATCGGCCATTACTGGCCCAACTACTTCCAACGCCCATGGCTGGCTCGTGCGATTCGAAATTACCTATTCTTTGACGAACAGACGGCAAATCCGTAGCATCTCTACCTTGCGTACGCCACGTTTGGAAACCTTAGCAAAGGAAGATTGCTGCCGGTTGATCGAGGTGCTTTGGCACGTTAAAAGCTGTTTTTCGCCGCCACAGCTCAGAAAAGGGGTCAGGAACCAATAGTGCGAAGCACCCTGCGGGCCATTTGGCTATTGGTTCCTGACCCCTTTTCTGAGCACTAGCCACGACCGGAGGATCTGCATGACTTTAGAGACTGCCATTCGCGAACGCAAAGACGCCCTCCGGAAGCAGGCGCACGCGAATCGAAACGCCCAAGATGACAAGGACGAACTCAGTCGGCGCATTGTCGGTGCGTTTATGTCGCTGCCTGAGTATGTGACGGCTCAAACTATCATGTTTTACATCGACGTCCGTAGTGAAGTACGGACTCGGCAGGATCTGGAACACGCGCTGGAGTCCGGAAAGACGATTGTCGTGCCGTGGTGCAATGCTGATGGTGAACTGGAATTGTTCCGCCTAGACTCGATGGATGAGCTGGAAATTGGCATGTACAAGATCCTTGAACCACAGGCAGCACTGCGTGGTTTGGCAGAAAAGCAGGTCAACGTTGAATCCCTAGATCTGATCATGGTGCCCGGCGTTGCCTTCGATCGGCGCGGCGCCCGCATGGGACATGGAAAAGGTTACTACGATAAATTGCTGCAGCATGCTCGCAGTAACACGCCACTAATCGCACTGGCTTTTGAATGCCAGCTATTCGACGAAATCCCGGTCGCCGATCACGATATCTTTATGGACAAGCTCATTACCGAAGATCACGTCTATAACGGCCAGGGTCGTGATGTCAGCGATCGTTGAAGATACCTACGCCGAGGCGTTTCGCAGTTTGTTTGTTGAATTCCTGATCACCGCGCGTGATCGGAAGTGGCTGGATCACGCGATCAACGCGGCAACCGGCTGCGGATCTTCTACAATCCGGTGCGACTGTGAAGCAGGCTTGGATTGCTACGTCGGCCCTGGCGGAGATGAATCATTTCGCACGCCGGACGGGCGACCAGGAGCGATCTGCCAGCTCCATGTGCCGCGATTCTGGAAACACCGTGTTGAAGCTCTGGAAAAAGCTCTGCTGACGCGCGTGAGTCAAAATGTACTCACCTGTCCAACCACGCGTTGCTTTTCGCTCAGCGACACAGCGCCGTACTTCCGCCTGGGCCGTAAGGTAGCGTTTTTCGGCGACGGCTTTGAACGCATTGAAGACAGATTCGGTCGTCAGATGTGGGTATTGCCGACAATGGGAGGTGACTTCTGCATCGATCGACGATTCAGCTATCACGACGGCATCATGGGAGGCAATCTTTGGTTCATGGCAAGCTCGGAGGATGCATCTCTCGAAGCTGCCGAGCGCGCCGTTGAAGCGTGTCAGCACGTTCCTGGTGTCGTCACTCCATTTCCAGGTGGTGTGGCAGCGAGCGGTTCCAAAGCCGGCAGCAGGTACAAGTTTCTGTTCGCGAGTACCAACGATTCCTTCTGCCCAACTTTGAAAGGATGCCCCGGAGTTGAATCACTGATCCCTGACGGAGTCAAATCCGTCATGGAAATCATCATCAACGGTCGCGATCTTGCTGCCGTCAGTGCCGCAACCCAGGCTTCCATCAAAGCCGCCTCTGCCGTCGAAGGCCTTGTCAATATTACAGCAGGAAACTTCGGCGGACGACTAGGCAAAAGCTGGATTTGGCTGATCCCGGAAAACCATCTCGATGCACAGAGTTGAGTCCCATGAATTACTCACGGTTCAGTGCTTCATCAAGATTCAAAACTGTCAGGCACACGACCGTCATCGCGGCATGATCGGTGATGTTGAGTGATTGATCTCGCGGTGATTCACCGGTCGCAAGGAATTGCGAAGCAGCGTCCTGATCAGATGAGAAAATTGATCTCTGTTTCTCGAACGCGAGTCGCAGTTTGTTGAGTTCACTTTCCGTGATCTCGCGCAAGAGGACTCGCCGAGCGGCATACTTCAACTGGTGATCCAGTTCCGTCCCTGACTTTAATGCGTTCTCAGCGAGGACTCGTGCGGCCTCGACCCATGTCGGGTCGTTGAGCGTTGTGAGTGCATGCAGTGGCGTACTGGTTGGACTTTGACGAACTCGGCATGTCTGCCTGTTCGCTGCGTCAAACATATTCGCCGGACTCACTGTTCTGCGCCAAAATGTGTAGATACTGCGACGATAAAGATCAGGGCCAAACGATGCCGGATAGGTGAAGTCGCGTTCCTTTGTGATCGCCAGTGCTTCCCAGATGTCACCCGGCTGATACGGATACACGGGAACACCGCCAACTTTTTCATTCAAAAGCCCACTGGCGGCCAGCGCCCAGTCGCGTAACAACATGGACGGCATTCTGAATCGACTGCCGCGGGCAAACAAGCGGTTTTCGCGGTCGCGATCCAACAGCTCAGATGTCACCTTGCTGGACTGACGATACGTGGCACTGGTCACAATCAGGCGATGCATGTGTTTCATGCTCCACCCGCTGTCGCGAAACTCCACAGCCAGCCAGTCCAGCAGATCGCCGTGAATTGGATACTCGCTCTGCACGCCAAAGTCTTCTGCTGTCTTAATAATGCCCGTGCCGAAATAGTGCTGCCAGAATCGATTCACCTGCACCCGTGCTGTGAGAGGATGCTCCGGAGCCATCAGCCACTGCGCGAATCCCAGTCGATTCTTCGGTGCGTCGGCTGTCTGAGGCAGTAGAAACGCGGGCGTTGCAAACGAAACTTTCTCCGTGGGATTCAGGTACTCCCCGCGAGACAGGATGCTGGTCTCTCGCGGCTTGTCGTCACTCATGATCATCACGCGCGGGATCTGGTCGGCCTTGTAGGCCGCAAGTTGCTTTGCCAAGTCTTCACGCTGCTCGGCAGCGGCAGCGGCAATGCGTGTTTCAAACTCGCCAATGCGAGTCTTGTTCTCATGCGTTGGCAATTCAAGAAACGGAGCCCCAACGCGGATGCGCTTTGAAAAAAACTGCGGCGTACCGGATTCCGGAACACGGTTAAATGCATCCAGCATGCTGTAGTAGTCACGCTGCTTCATCGGATCGTATTTGTGATCGTGACATTGCGCACAATTCATGGTCAGGCCAAGCCAGGTCGTGGATGTCGTCTCCATGCGGTCGAACAAATTGACCCAACGCTGCTCTTCTGCAATTGCTCCGCCTTCGCCGTTGAGCAGATGATTCCGGTTAAACGCGCTGGCAATCTTCTGCTCTTCGGTGGCGTCCGGAAGCAGGTCTCCGGCAAGCTGCCAGATCGTAAACTTATCAAATGGCAGATCTTCATTGAGAGCCCTCACCACCCAGTCTCGCCAGATCCATTGCCAGGTGTCGCCGTCCTGTTGAAATCCATTACTGTCGGCATAGCGGGCCGCATCCAGCCAACCCAGCGCCATCCGCTCTCCATAGTGCGAGCTGGCCATCAGCCGATCAACCAGCGTTTCCCAGGCTCGGGGATCTGTGTCGTTGACGAATGCATCGACGGCTTCCGGAGTCGGTGGCAGTCCAACAAGATCGATCGACAAGCGGCGAATCAAGGTGGCTCGATCTGCTTCCGGCGATGGATGCAATCCCTCAAGTTCCAGCTTGTGCAGCACGAAGCGATCAATGGGATTGCGAGCCCAGTCTGTCGTCGTCACTTCTGGTTCAGTGGGACGGACGGGCGTTTCGAAAGCCCAGTGAGTCTGATACTTTGCACCCTCCGAAATCCATCGTTCCAACAATGCTTTCTGTCCGGCTGACAGACGACGGTTCGACTTCGCAGGCGGCATGAGTTCGTCTGGATTGTCAGAATTGATCCGCTGAACGACCGCACTGCCCGCAGCGTCGTTCGGCACGATCGCGCCTCTATCTAGGGCGGCGTCACGATGATCCAGCCGCAGATCGGCCTGTCGTTTGTTGTTGTCCTGACCGTGACAATAGAAACAGTTTTCAGACAGAATTGGTCGAATATCGCGATTGAAGTCCAGCGATTGCTGCCCGCACACAATGCTTGGCAGAAGCCAGACCACGGGCAGTGAAAATCGAAGCGAATGTCTCAGGTTGAGTCGTTTCATCCAGCAAAGTCCGGTGAGATTTCCCGTTTTCGTATAACCCGATCCCGCAGGCGAGGAGTCCATTGAAGTGGTCTCGCCTGCGGCTTCTGAAGTTGCGCATTTCAGGCCCGGAGGGCCGAGATATCAAATGCCGGTGGCGTGAGCCACCGGTAATCGGTAATCGGTAATCGGTAATCGGTAATCGGTAATCGGTAATCGGTAATCGGTAATCGGTAATCGGTAATCGGTAATCGGTAATCGCGAATCGGTAATCGAGAA
>CANJQC010000031.1 GCA_947476295.1 Planctomycetaceae bacterium
AGGTATCGCAGCAGCAGCGAACTGTGGAACCCCGTTGAGGTTCGAATCGCAGGGCAAATTTTCCTGGGGTGCGCCGTTGTCACGGCGACCCCAGGCTTTGTTGTAAAACCCCGTCGGGGTTGAGAAGCCTCTAGCTCTCAAACCAGCGGTCCACCGGCGTGAAGCCGGTTTGGGGCCGAGACTCGCGTGTCGTCCCTCTGTCGCTCGTAATCCCGGGACCGACTTGACGATGGAAGGCTGTGTGATTATGCACGATTTGCTGAAAGGATGTGGGTAATGATGAGTCCGGCAGAAAGGACCTACTTTAACAATCATCCGCGACTGCACCCCTGTCCCGACGGCGACGTGTTAGGAGGATACGGCAAGAGCGTCGTTGCCATGGCCTTTGCGGATTGCCCGGCGGGTCAGGAAGAGTTCAGCGACAAGAAACAGCAGGAACAGCGTGAGAAGTACGGCCCACAATTCGGCGATGCTTTCGTCCCCGTACATACGCTTCGCCAGATCTTTGAGCGACGACGAAAAACGAATGCGATCATTGGTAGCAAGTCGGGCCTTATCGTCTACCGTCAGTTGTGTGAGGTCGTCTTCCGAATGGTCATAGTTGACAACAAATGCATCGCCTTGCTCCGGAAACTCAGCATCAAGCTCCCTAGCCATTACGTAAACCCCCGGTGCGAACGTGTTCGTAAACACGGCCGAGGCGTCGAGGTGTCCGTTCTGTTTTCCAGTCGAGTCTGTATTTTCAGAAGTTATGCGGATCTCAGACGTCATGCCGCCAGGCGTCACAAATGTCACAAATCCATCCTCTGGTTCAGGTTTGGCGTCGGGAACGATTGTCCATTGGAGATGTGCAATCAGGGGCTCGCCAAAATCAACGTTGCGATGACTGCGCGACGAAACAGCATGAAACACGACTTCATGCAGAAATGGAACAAAATCGGAACGCGTTGGAAAATCATTCCAACGGCGGTCCAGCGTCGTGGTGATGACCAGCACGAAACCATCACCGCAGCGTGATTCCAACAGCAAGGGATCACCGGTTGATAGCGCCGCCAGTATCAGCGGTCCCGATGTCAAAGGAACGTCCACTCCGCCGGTCTGTGTGGCGTGGATAGTCAAGGGCGGCTGATTCGTGTTCCTGCCGGCATCAGCGATGTTATCACCACCTGCAACCTGCACGGCCGATGGTCCAATTCTTGTCAGACACCACGCATTAAACGTGGCCTTCAGAAAACTGCGTGCCGGATCAGAACGAAATCTATCTAACCAGCCGGACTGGAGACTCAACGGAGCCACACGAATAATTTGTTCAGCCTGCGGTGGTGCTTCCCGAGTCCGCAAGACCTGAAGCTGCGGCAACAGGCCGGAATCACCAAAACACGCCAGAAATGACTCTGGAGTTGTGTTTGGGCCACACGCAATAACTAACCCATTACCCGCCGCAACGAAGCCCCTCAAAGCCGTCGCGACATCAGGCGAAATATTGCCAACATTGCAGAAGATTGCAGCCGAAACGGACTGAAAATCGGCGGGCTTTAGATCAATAACTTCGACCAGTCGAGCCTTTACCCATGGTGGCTTTTCTTCTGGCGGCGCGAAGGCTAACTCCACGAAAAAACTGTCCCGTTCGGCAGGCCTCGCGGCCGGAGTCCCATTGACAAGCAGCACATCGAGAGACTTGGCCACATCAATTGCGACATGACTCACATTATCGACTGGAACGGCATCGTCCTGCACCTCTGCTTCGACACTAAGCACATGCGTTCCTTCCGCTCGCAAAGCATGATCGAATTCAATAACCGATTCTCCGTGATGCGGGATCGACAGACTTTGCCGCTTGCCTGCCAGTGGCTGACCATCCATCAGCAGCCGCAGCGGAACCTGAACCTCCATATTGGATTCATTATGAATGGCCACCTTTAACCGTACGGGAAAATCAGCCACTGTCATTTCTCGCGACAACTCAATGCGTCCCACCGACACGTTGCGTGTCACCGGACCAAGATGCGGTGCAACGTCGATCACCCAGACATGCGGTCGCACTGACGGAAATTTGATCAAGTCATCAAAACGAACCCATTCGGCTTCGTTGTCGGACTTCCAACTGTTGCCCTGTCGATCGGTGAACACCACGACCTCCCGCGCCGATGCACTGGAACGGCCAAGTATCGCGATGGATTTTTCAATTGCCGACAGCATTCCACAGGAACCACTAGGTGGTGGAAGCCGTCGGATTTCCTGTTCCACCACGGTGAGATCACGCAACGGCGATTCAATGACCGATCGAGGCTGATCGCGTGCATCAATCAGAGCGACGTTATCGTCCGGTCCCAGCGTGCGGAGAAACTCACTGGCGCGACGAATCGCATTCTGGTGCATCGAATTGACGCCATCCGTTCGCGACATCGAATTTGAACCGTCAATCACGACGACGACGGTACGCGAACCGGCAGAGTAATAACCACGGAGCCAGCCGCCAGGCAGCCATGGACGTGTCACCGAAAGCACGATGAGCGTGATCAGGCCGATGCGGAGCAGCAACAGCAGCAGTTCCTCCAGTTTCAGACGTCGTCGGGTCATCTTCGACGGATTCAGAAATTGCATCGCCGCCCATTCAACGACGGCATAGCGTCGGCGACTTAATAGATGAGCAACGATGGGCAGACCGATTCCTGCCAAGCTGATCAACAGCCACGGATTCATGAAGAACTGAAACATTAGGCACGCAGACTATTCCGAATCTTGATGTCTGTCAGTTGTTTTTTTTGCGGCATCGTCTTCCGGAAGGCTCCGCTTCGGTCGGAAGTAGCGTTTGGATTCATTCACTGCTGTGCGTCTGGTCATGAATCGCACCAGTATTGTCAGCAGGTAATTATTCCAGCCTGGAACCACGTACTGCCGGCGTTTCTCCATCGCCTTGAGAGCCGTTCTAACGACTTTTGTCGGCGTGATCGAAGTGTGTTTTTCCAGCCAGCCTGGAGCACCCGCCTTATCGAAGAAATCCGTCCGCGTGACGCCGGGGCAAAGTGCCGTCACTGTCACACCGCGACCGCGAACTTCGGCCCACAGCGCTTCGCTGAAATGCAGAATGAAGGACTTGCTGGCAGCATACGTGGCCATAAATGCGACGGGCTGAAAGGCAGCCTGTGACGACATGTTAATAATGGCACCGTGTCTGCGTTTAAGCATTCCCGGCAACACACGATACGTCAGATCGGCCAGTGTGACCAAATTCAGATTCAGCAAACGACGGACGTCCTCCGGCGACGTCGATTCAATCTGACCAATGAGCCCGATGCCTGCGTTGTTGACGAGCAATTCGACGTCCACATTCAGCCGTCGGGTTTCTTCGAACAGCCGACGACTCGCATCCGGGTCGGCCAGATCAATTGCAACGATATGGCAGCGTGTCCCGTGTCGGGTATTCAACTCCGTCGCAAGTTCAGCCATCCTGTCTTTGCGGCGAGCGGCAAGAATCAAGTGCATTCCTCGCCCCGCCAGCTGCGCAGCAAACTCCGCTCCGATTCCGGAGGATGCGCCTGTGATCAGTGCCCAGCGATCGTTGTAGCTGTCAATCACTCAGAAAACTCGTAAACAATTCAGAAGGACGGATTACGTTTTGCAATCGCTGTACGAAGCCGAAATCTACAGCCACGCCGGTCGAGCAGGTGCAGAGTCTAAGCGGATGCAGTAAAACACTCAAACAGATCGGGCCGTGGTCGTCCCGTAAATTGTCGGAGTCGTTTATTGAGAGCCTTCAATGGAATACCTTAAAAGTTGGCTCATCCGCCAGATCGATGCTGCAGCCGTCCAGGAACTGGGGATGGCCGGGCTGCTGTTGATGGAAAACGCCGCACACGGGGCCTGTGAGGTCTTGGAAGCTTTCGATCCACAAGGCAGAATCATCATTGTGAGTGGCCCCGGCAACAATGGAGGTGATGGTCTCGCCATTGCCCGCTTGCTTGCGGCGAATGGAATTGAAAGCGAAGTCCACCTTGCACGCGCTGGGAAGACACTCACGAACGATGCACAATCCAATCTGGAATTTCTGAACAGAAGCGGCATTGTTGTCCAGGAGGCCGATTCAAAGTCCCTCAAGACCGTGCTGGAAGTTTTGACACCCGGTGACTGGATCGTTGATGCGTTGCTGGGCACGGGAATTCGGGGAACACTTCGCAGTCCCTTTCGCGAAATTGTGGAAGCGATGAATCAATCCTCTGCACGAGTGATATCAGTTGATGTTCCATCCGGACTTGACGCGGATACAGGGGAAACGTGCGGCGTAGCCGTGCGAGCCAACGTCACTGTCACGTTCGTGGCGACGAAGGCCGGCTTCCGCTTTCCACATTCGCTGCCATATCTTGGTCAAATTGAAGTACGGCAGATCGGTCTTCCGCAGAGATGGCTTACCGCGTGGTGCGAATTGCATGGGAATGGATCTATTTCGTGACCGCCTTCACCTTTTGCAGTTCCAGATACTGCAGCCTTCCGACGTGCCACATGTAGTCCGGGCCAAAGCCGGCTTTTCGTGGCCATGAATTCAGCGTCGCCATTCGCAGGGAGATTTTTGCGTCGTCTGTCCTGCCTTCGACAACCTGATTCATGCCGATATACAGATGGCTGTAGAACGAACGCGACTCACGCGAGGCCTCTGGAAGATCGTCAGGAATAGCTTTCAGGACTTCTTCCTCCGTCAGGCTTCCGTCGAACAGTCGATACACTTCCTTAAACGGAGGGCGATCGTCCTTCTCGTATCGCAGCAACTGCCGCCTCGCCTCATCCTTTCCAAACGCTCGGTAGTGTGAAAGGTATCGCCAAATTCCGTTTTCACGATCAACGTTGTCGAAGGAATTGTACTTGTCAAACTGCTCCGCTGCCTGCCTGGGATGATTCGCAAAGAACATGGCGATCCCAAGTCGCCAATGCGACGTATCAAGTTCCGGTTTCAGTTTCACCATTTTCAGATAGTCAGCCTCAGCCTTTTCGAATTCACCCAGAAACATCAAAGAGTCTCCGCGTTCTGAATACTGACTCACGGCTTTGGCGCCGGCGGCGGGATCAATCTCTATTTTTTCTTCGAGTTGCCTGGTAAGCGATTCGATGAGTTCTGCATTGAGTTTTTCGATCTGTAATTCCTGATCATTTGCGACAATCGGCTCTGTCGCTTCATCCACGAACCCAAACGACTGAGTGAAGGAACAGACGGAGGTGAAAAGGATAATCAATATTCTGGTCAATGAGGATGGACGGAATTTCATGCGGGTGGTTCCAATGAAAACAAATTAGGTTGAGAAATTGACGAACATCCCTGCTCCCGCGGATTTGGCCGCAGGCCGATTCGGCTTATCAGCCACTCGTCCAACTCTGCGATCGGTGCATCATTGGAACTAAACTGGACTGCTTTCAGGCATTCGATCGACTTATGAAACGTCGCTTCTGTCCGGATTCCGGTAAAACTGTTTCAGGTCGATGCCGCCTTTGGATTCCATTTCAATAATTTTCAGGCGCTGTTCCAGTTTATTGAGGCGTGCTTCCAGAACTGCGGGCAGTTTCTCATTGTCATTAGCACGCTGCGAACGCGGTACTGCGGGATAATCCAGCTGGCGTTGCAGCGCAGCGAAAAAGAACAACGGATCGCGTCCAATGTTGGCCTTGGCGATGCGGCCTTCCTGATCTCCGAACAGCATCGCGGGAGCGGGCGTGGTGTTCACTTCAGACTCGACAGTCTTCTGAGTACTGCGTGTCGCGCGACGATTGTGAAAATGCTGAGATGCCAGATAGACGATCTCAGACAGTTCCTTGCCGCCCAAATCGTTGCTCAAACGCATAATCCATCGCGTCCAGTCGTCGGAGTACAGTGGATCCATCGCAATCGCTCTCAAACCTTCTGCATAACCAAGGCGGTTTCGGGCAATGCACTCAAACTGGTACACAAACATTCCGGACGGTGTTGGGTTACGAGCCCGATAGGTGGCCTCACTTTCCAGGATTTTCAGTGCTACGAACTGTTCAAAGCGGGATTCGTCGTCTTCCGCTCGCTGAATGACAAAAGTCTGAAACGGAGCAAAATAGTGGGGTAGCCGCTGCATGGCATCACTGATGCGGCCACTGTGCAGGATTTCCGTCCGTAGAAAATCGATCGCCATCGGCAACCGCGTTGTTGCAAGAATCTCTTCCTGAATGGACTGCAGAATTTCCTGTGACGGCACATTTTCCTGCAGCCGTTCGCGATATATGCGGAAGAAATATGCCTGTTCAATATATTCTTCACGATCAAGAATCGGAGAACGCATTCACGGACTCATCTGAAAGACTTCGTAATACAGAACTGCCAAGGTGACACGACAGTGTACTCAGTTTGCGTGCCTTTTCGTACGGTTGCACACGGGAATGCGCGTCCGCTGAGCGAGGTTGCCTGCGACGAAACACTGAAAACTGCCGCGTTCTCCGGAAAATCGCAAGGATTGGTCGATCATCGAATGAACCTGCAACGGCATCACGATACCTTCCCGTTAAAATGACACGATCAGAATTTACACATCGATCTCGTTAGAATTGAAGGCAACAGCATCATGGGAATTCCGAAAGTGGCGATCGTCGGTCGTCCCAACGTCGGAAAGAGCTCGCTGCTGAACTGGTTGGCGGAGCGACTGATTTCCGTTGTCGATCCGACCGCTGGCGTCACGCGAGACCGCGTTACATGGATCATGCACAAGCATGACCGCTACTTTGAACTTGTCGATACCGGCGGTATCGGCATCGTGGATAGTGACGATCTGTCGGCAGATATTGAACGCCAGATCCAGACCGGACTCGACGAATGCGACCTCATGCTGTTCGTCGTCGATGCCAAAGCCGGACTCACGCCACTGGACGAACTAGTTGCCGACCGGCTGCGGCGTATGAGCAAACCCACGCTGCTGGTTGTCAACAAGTGCGATTCGACAAAACTGGACCTTGAAGCATCGTCCTATCTGCAGCTCTGCGACGTACCGATTATCACGACCAGCGTCAAAGCCAACCGCAACCGCTACGAGCTGGTCGAAAAGATCGTCGAACTTCTTCCCACAGCGTCGCCGACGGAAACTGCTGAAGGCGATCAGCTGCTCAAGCCAGCCGATATGCGAATCGCGGTTGTGGGACGAAGAAATGTAGGCAAGAGCACGTTCATCAATCAACTGGCTCAGAGCGACCGCGTGATCGTGAGCGAAATAGCGGGCACGACGCGGGACAGTATCGACATTCGCTTCGAAGTCGATGGTAAAGCGTTTGTCGCGATTGACACGCCCGGTGTTCGCAAGAAGAAGAGCCTGGCGAACGACATTGAATTTTACGGTCTGGTCCGAGCCCAGCGGAGCATTCGTCGCGCCGATCTGGTGCTGATGTTTTTCGATGCGACGGAGACGATCTCAAAGGTCGATAAGCAGCTGGTCGAAGAAATCAGCGAACACTACAAGCCCTGCATCTTCGTTATCAACAAATGGGACCGCGCGATGGATCAGGAAATGACGACCGACAAATGGTCGAAATACCTGACAGATGCGTTCAGTTCCATGCGACACGTTCCAATTGCAATTATCACAGCGAAGGACGGGAAGAACATCCGAAAGCTGCTGAACCTTGCTAGGTCTGTGTACAAGCAGGCCAATGCGCGAATGAGCACCGGACGCCTGAACAAGGCCGTCCGAATGGCGATCGACAGGAATCCGCCGCCCATTCGATCCAACCGTCGCCCTAAGATTTTCTTCGCGTCACAAGTCGCCGGCGCGCCGCCCACGATCGTGCTCAAGTGCAACGAACCCGCGTTGCTGGACGAATCATGGAAGCGTTATCTGCTGGGTTTCCTGCGTGAAGTGACACCGTTTCAGGAAGTCCCCATTCGTTTGATCCTTCGTGGACGAAACGAATCTGAGGAGGAACTTGGCGGCGGGTCGCGTCGCCAAGAAGTCGAACCACCGGAGTTGACGGAACTCACCGACGACCAGATGCTCGATCCGACCGAAGATGCAGAAGCCCTAGAACAGGCTCTGGACGACCTTGAATCGGACGACCTGCTGACGCTTGAAGACGATGTCGATGTGGACGAGTGGGCCGATGAAGCGGAGGACGAAGGAGACAGCTAAGGACTGTCCGCGAAGCATTCAGTGTCGAAGCAGACACGGATTTTTCAACAACACCAGATTCAGTCCTGAGTAATTCGCTTGTCCCCAATTCGCTTGTAAAATGCACCGCTCCGTGCTGACACATCGCCAAACCAGGCGACCTCTCAGGCGAGCTGCATTTCGGCGACCGTAGGAAGTTGAACAACCGAATTAGAGACAAGCGAATGAATCTTGTTGTGGGCGTCGCCCGCAACCCAATTGTGCAGTTGTATAAGGCCCGGAGGGCAGGCACATCCATTGCCGGTGGCGTGAGCCACCGGAAACAAATATTCGCGCAAATTGAGGCCTGAAAGGCCGACACAACACATCTGTTGACGAGGCGTCGTGCATCCCTTTGTGTCGGCCTTTCAGGCCTTGATTTGTCTCATGGCTTCAAACCGGGGCCTCACGACCCCGGCAAAGAATGTGTCTGCCCTCCGGGCCTGAATCGCAATCAGTTCTTTGGCATCGTTTGCTGAGAAGGAAAATCGATGGCAGAAAAATGAATACGCACACGGCCGTTCATATTTCTGCCGCCCATCTTTTTGTCGAAATCAGACGGACTTCTATCTTTTCTAATCCAGCGTAAACTCCGGCAGTCTAACGATTTCTCCGCCCTTGTTTGCAGACTCATGCGCACAAATGCCGACGCAGGTCCAGTTGGCACTGGTGACGGCGTTGGGACGTGGGTCACGATTTTCTGACAGGGCGCTGAGGAATTCGTGTACTAGGTGAGGGTGTGAACCGCCGTGACCACCGCCCTGCAGGAATGACAGGTGATCGGCGTCATGGATTTCTGCCGGCTGAGTGAATCGACGGATGGATTCCGGCAGCAGATGAGCAAAGTCCGGGACCGTGATTTTTTCCGGAATCTCAGGCTCCGGCTTCTTCGCCGTATGAATCACATGTGGCTCGTGTTCGACCAATGTCCATTCGAAACTTTTCTTTGTGCCGTACACATCGAAACTTTCACGGTACTGCCGCGCTACGTCATACAGACATCGCCAGATATGCGCCGTCAGATCCGTGTTCCTGATTTTAATGTGGCAGGTTTCCACAGCGAACTTGTTGCCGGACTTTTTGGCAATGTCATCGCGAACAGTTCCGGAACCGAAGCAACTGACGTATTCGGCCAATCCATCGACCAGTCCAAGACACGGGCTCACCACATGAGTCGCATAATGCATCGGAATCATCTTTTCCCAGTAACTCGGCCAGCCGTCCATATCTTGCGGATGCGACGCGGCGAGATGCTGAATTTTGCCGAGTTCCCCTTTCTTGTACATTTCTTTGATAAACAGATATTCGCGGCTGTAAACGACGGTTTCGGCCATCATGTACTTCAGGCCGGTCTGCTTGACTTTTTCCACAATCTGACGGCACTCTTCGATGGTCGTCGCCATTGGAACGGTACAAATCACATGCTTGCCAGCATCCAGCGCTTTGAGTGACATCCAGGCGTGGTCGGAAATCGGACTGTTGATGTGGACAAAATCGATACTTTTGTCAGCCAAGACTTCGTCGTAGCTGGTGTATCGTTTTTCGATGCCGAACTGATCGCCGCACTTCTTAAGTTCCGCTGGATTACGTCGGCAAATGGCCGCGACGGTGGCGTTTGGATGCGCCTGATAAATTGAAATAAACTCCGCCCCGAATCCAAGCCCGATCATCGCCACATTGAATTGCTTTGTCATTGGTCGCCCTTAGTCTGATAACGTAATGCCCAGTCAGGATTCCATGGTGATTTGTGTTCACGGCGTAACTGTGTCGCGAAAACGTCAGAAGTTCAACCATCGCCGTACGTCGGAAGGGGAACTTTGTGTCGGGCTGCCTCTCGTTTCTGGGATAGTTCTGGCGAATTGCAGGAGAGGTCCGAACCTCCCGTGAACGGGCAGCCGGACAAAATTCTGAACTGCGATCTTCTTCGATCTGAACACAACACGGCCACGCCCATCGCCAGATCTCGTTTTGAAACCGTTGAGGAACACGAGTCGCGATCACTGCTGCAACTCGGAGGGCTGACGCCCTGCCGCTCGCCTTTCTAGGACTACCGCGTCGGGAAGGAACACCGAAACAATGGTGCTAGGAACCATTTCATGAGAACCCCCTTATTTGGTTCGTGACACTTTTTCTGTCTGCTGACACCTTTTCTGTCTGGCGTTGGCTCATCGCAGAAGTCACAGCCGTTGAACGTCACGTGCGCCATGCAGCACTCGGGCGAGTTCGATTCCGTCCGACGTTGGCCGATAGTAGACGACGTAGTTTCCGACCGTGAAACATCGAATGTTTCGACCGAGTTCGGGCCGCAATTCGCCGAGCTGCGGTTGGTTGGCGTAGGATTGGCAACGCACGCCGAGGTGATCGAGAAAACGATCAGCGGCGCTCGGATTGTCAGTCGCGATGTAAGTCCAGATCTGGTCAAGATCCAGATTTGCGCCAGAAGAAACAGAAACAACCGGCATCAGTCAGCTTTCTCCAATGATGCCAGTCGCTGCTGTCCCCGCCGTTTAATGTCGTTGATGTCCAGTATTGTCGATTGGCCTGCGTCCAGTTGTTCAAGACCCGCTTGGATATCGCCTCGTAACGCATCTAACTTCTGTTCTCTGTCTCGAAGCAGATTCAGGCCTTCACCGACGGCTTCTTCCTCGGACCGAAACCGACCGCTGGCAACACCACGAGAAACGAACGTCTGAAAATCTTTCGGAATCGTGATCGACATGGGAATTGAACCTGTTCAGAACAACAATGGATGACTTTGCCAATGGACTTTGCGGCAGATGGAACATTCTAACCACGGTGAGGGCTCGTCGTCACCTGTTTTTTATTGCGGCATTGTCGCCTCTTACCTTGCCGTATTGTACGCGTTGCATGTTTGAGCCACGAAGAGACTTGTCGCAGGCTCGCCCAGCAACCCAGGGAAAGACATGAAAGAGTTTTAACCACAGATTTCGCGGATTTCACAGATGAATACACGGCGACTCATCCGTGCGATCGGCGAAATCCGTGGTCAAATATTGCGATTCGTGAAGTGGACTCCTGTTCGATGTGAACCTCGTGAATGATCGAGAAGCATTGAAAAAAACTCCGTTTCTCGATCGTAACATTATGCCATAAAACATCTTGAGAATTACCGGTTCTGTTGGGACGGTGAACGTAGAATCATCTGGCGTGATAAAAACTAAAAGTTTTCCTGTAATCGCAGACCGTCCTGTGTTTCAACGACGCCGATCTGTGGCATGAATCAGGTGGATGATCCGCTTGAGGCGCACCTTCCATGCAGCATCTGAATCAACACACCTTCTGCCGACGCCCGGGCTCGCCACGCGGGATGTCGAGGACGGCTTTCATCGCCGGGCTGGCGATGTGGACCTTGGTGCTTGGAGCGTTGTACTTGGTTGCTGTTCGTAAACTGTCGAACGACAGTGCCCAGACGGAAGTGTCGCAGGCGGACGGCGCTAAGCAACCTCGCCAAGAAACTGAACTGGAGCCAATCGAAGCCACTCAGAAAACCGTGATCATCAGCTTTCCCAGCCGTGAGCTGCCGGAGTTTGAGTTTCCGGAAAGCGCGGGCGGAACAGTAAGTCGCGAAAGCATGAAGGGCAAACGGTGGCTTGCGAACTTTATATTCACACGCTGTGCTGGTCCGTGTCCTTTGATGACACGCGACGTGTCGGAACTTCATCGTCTTGTGGCGCAGTCAAATCCTGATTTTCGTTTTGTTACGTTCAGTGTCGATCCTGGCTATGACACCGCCGAAGTGCTTCAGAAATATGCGGAGACATTTCGCGCAGATCAGGAACGCTGGAAATTTGTCACTGGCGACGAAACCGCGATGCATGATTTTATTCGGCGAGGTTTTACGCAGTATGTTCAGCCGAATCTGGGCGACCTGCGAAAGCCCGGCTTTGAGGTCGCTCATTCCAACCGTGCTGTGCTGGTGAACGAAGAAGGGGTGCCCGTGGCTTCGTTCGTGATGACGATTTCGGAAGATGTTGCAAAACTTCGGCGCATCATCGAAGGCAAGGGTGACTTTCCAAAGCCAGATCCAGGACTTACATTTTCTGCAACGAGCGGTGAGAACCCAACCGTCCCTCTGACGCTCGTTCCGGTGGCAGAAGACAGCGACACTGAATCAGAGACCACAGACGGCAACAAGGCGGACGACACAACACTGCCTGAAACGCCGCAGGCCCGAAATCGAAAAATTGACGAACTGCTGCCGACATGGGCTGCAAACATGCCGACGATCAATGCGTGCCTGAACTCCGCCTGCATTGTACTGCTGCTGTCGGGGCTGGGCGCGATCAAATCCGGGAATAGAATCAGACATCGCAACTTGATGATCGTGTCGTTCCTTGTATCTGTAGCATTTCTGGTCTGTTATCTGTCGTATCACGAGGTTCTGTATCGGTTTACTCAGTACCGTGGTCGTGGGTTTGAAGGCAGTATTTGGGCGACTCGCGTGTATTTCACCATTTTGATTCCCCATGTGATTCTTGCGGCATTGGTGCCGATTCTCGCGCTTCGGGTTTTCTATCTTGCGTTCCGCGAGCGCTGGCCAGAACACCGACGTCTTGCAAAAATCACTTTGCCGATCTGGTTGTTTGTGTCGATCACAGGTGTGGTGATTTATGGTATGCTGTACCATTGGCCGTGGAGGAACGCACCGGCGTTGCTGGGTGTGCTCGATAGTTTGAAGGGGTCTGTCTGATGAAATCGCTGCTTCGCGTGACACTTGCTGCTGGGATTTTTGCTGCAACCGCTGGCGTTGTGCCTCATGCGTGGCAATCCCAGGCTGCGGCGTGTCCAGGCTGCAAGAACGCTAACGAAACGGACTCGCGGCGACCGACCGCTTACATGTACAGCATCCTGTTTATGCTTGGGATGCCAGCCACGATCTTCAGTTGTTTCGGAATTGCCTTCTACCGCATGTCACGTCGTGAAATGCTTGAACAGCAGGACGTGCTGGCCGCTGGGGACGTTGTAGAGAATAGTTGACCGCGAATGCGGTTCTGCGGAATGGCGATAGCCCCGGTTACTGTATCTCTGACTCATCACACTGTTCAGGAATGTTGGCTCCGTGCAATTGTTCCGCTACATCCGCAAGGCATTCGCGAATCATTGGAACCTGTTGGGGCTGGTCGGAGGCATTGGGTTTTCCCTTTTGTCCGGAAGTCCTGAGATCGGATTGCCACTCGTTGCCGCTGCAGAAGTTGCCTGGTTGGGATTTGTGGGGACTCATCCCCGCTTCCAACAATACGTGGACGTGACCGAAAATGAAGTTGTACGGTCTCAGGACGTCGCAGCCACCGACGAACGCATGCGAAAAATGTTCGCGTCGCTTCCCCGCGGGCTACAAAATCGATTCACAGAACTGCTCAAACAGTGCAATGAGTTGCGATCCATCAGCCAGGGCTACCACGCCGCCAACAGCGAGGCTGAAGAAGGCACGGTCGCCGAACTTCGCATGAACGGGCTCGATAAACTGCTGTGGCTGTATTTAAAGCTGTTGTATACGGAATACTCGCTGAATCGTTTTTTTGAGACGACCGGTGCCGAACAAATTCAGCGTGATCTGAAGCAGGTACAGGAACGTCTCAAATGCGAACAGGATCGTCCGGCGGGAACCCAGCGCGATCGCATAATTGCAACACTGCAGGACAATCTGCAAACCTGCGCACAGCGTCTGGCCAATTTTGAACAGGCACGGGATAGCTACGAGCTTGTCCGCGCTGAACAGCAGCGTCTGGAAACTCGTATCCGCTCACTGGCTGAAATGAGCATCAGTCAGGGCGATCCCGGGACCATCTCATCTCAGGTGGACACGGTCGCGGGGAGCGTGACGGAAACCGAAAAGACGCTGGAAGATCTAAAGTTTGTTACCGGGATGTCATCATATGATGAATCCGTTCCGGAAATTCTTCCGCGACAAAAGGTGGCACAGTAAACGTATGGACAAAACATCCCAATCACATCGGCTAACCGTGCAGCAATCACAGCTTGTTGTGATCGATGTTCAGGAGCGACTACTGCCGATGATTCAGGATCAGCAGAGCGTCTCGGCCTCGATTCGTTTTCTGATGGATGCAGCCGCGATACTTGCAGTGTCCGCCATCGTGACAGAACAGTACCCAAGGGGACTTGGGTCAACAGTGGAACTTCTTCGAAATCATCCTGTCACAATTAAGACGCTGGAAAAACTGCGGTTCAGTGCAGCGGAGGCACTCGCGACTGATGCCTGGGCTCCGGACGCTTCAGCGACGCAACGCCTAGGCGGCAATCCGCAACAGATTGTTTTGGCGGGTATCGAGACGCATGTCTGTGTGCAGCAAACGGCTTTGGAACTCTGCGAAAAAGGATTGCAGGTCGTCGTGGCCGCAGATTGTGTCGGGAGCCGATTCGCCGACGATCATCAATGGGGATTACACCGCATGGCCAACGCAGGCGTTGTGATCACGACAGCGGAAGCCATCGCATTTGAATGGTGCGAGCGAGCAGGCCATGATCGCTTCAAGGCCTTCAGTCGCCTTGTTCGTGACCGTCGATAGTGTGACTGCGATTTTTACTTGGCGCGGGCTTCGCCCGCAACCCAATCAGCCGCAGGGCGCTAGCCCCGGTTGCATGACGCACGAACCGGGGCCAGCGCCCTGCGGCTGATCATGATAAATCTTCTCCTAAAAACAATCCTTTCAACGTTTGCTGAGCAGGAATTTCCGCGTCTGTGTTCCTTCGGCCATGAGATCGTTGCCGGGCAGAGCGGAGTTCTGTTCAAGTGGTACGCACCTGTGTCTGATCACAGCCACGAGAGTGAACTGTCAAATCTTCGCTAACAATGCGGAAGGCGGCCGGGAGTCTTGTGTTCAGCGAGAAACGTTCCGATACTCTCGGTCCCGCCGTTGTTGCCAATTTTCCTGCTCAAGGATATTTCTGGCTCTCCGCAAATGCTCTTCCTTCGTCTGAGTACAATCCCATGAAACGAACTCAAATGCCATTTCATTCAGGAATTCTTATCGTCGCCGTTGCGGTGGGCCTAAACGTGTGCGGCTTGAGAATCGCCGACGGGCAACATCAGGCAACGACGACGCTGTCGGCAGCCGAACGCACAGATTCCTTTGAAACGAAAATGAAACTGCTTCAGGATGCATGGCAACGGAAGGACTATGATCTGGCACGATCACTGACTCATTCCCTGCGAGATTCCGTGGTACAGACGCAGGTTGAAGAGGAAAATCCCGGGACATCGCTCATTCCCGCGTCGCAGTTTCAGTCGGTCGATGCTCTCCCGGTCCAATGGAAGCAGTGGGCTCGCGGCTGGAAGTATTTCAAGCAGATCTCAATAACGGAAACCGCAGGTGAGGCGAGAAGTTCAGAGCCTGTTGAAGTGCTGATGAGCTTTCCAGAAGATCAGGTCAGTTCACTTGGCCGCGAACTGCGAATTGCCCGGGTCGCCGACGGCAGACTGATAGAGGTACCGAGCCAGGTCTTCGGCGAAGTGCGACGAAAAAGTGACCGTTTCTGCCACGTCCTGTGGCTGGCTGACAGTCTTCCCCGACAGAAACAGATCTTTTTGGCCTTCTACGGAAATCCAGACGCCGAGCTGCCGCAATATCCCTCGGACCTGGAAACAACGGGCGAAGGATTTGGGCTCGACATTTCCAACGCATTCTTCAAAGCATCCCTCTCGCGTCAAACCGGACAGCTTGAGCGTTTGACATTGCGCCGCGAACATGGTCTGGAACTGTTCTCGGGTGGGGAGGGACACGGTGAGGCACCGGGAATCGACTGGGCGCATGACTACGTTGACACGGATTCCTTTCAGAAACTACGGATCTCATTATGGGACACCTGTCCTGACTATGAAGTCATTCGCGGACCGCTCTGTACGATCGTTCGCCGATGGGGCTTTCCGCATTCACCGGTACATCCGATTTACTCACCCGCACGCCTGAAGATTGACGTCGAGTATCGATTCTATTCCGGGCTTCCCTGGTTTCATAAGTTCGGCTCAATGACCGCCGTGCAGGATTTTCGTGCAGAAGCATTGCGGGATGATGAGTGGGTCTTTTCAGGTCAGTCCTTCACCGACCCATTGTGGATGGATCACAATGGCAAGTTAAAGATCGGTGATGTTCCGGGTGATCAGCAGGAGAACATTCATGGAGTCGGCTTTTTCCATAAGGACAGCAAAGACTCATTTGTTTCACTGTTTCTGGACCACTCCGCTGAGGGGCTTCCGGACCTGAAACATAACGGCGCGCCGACAATGTACTATCGGTGGCACGGAGCCGTTTGGAGTCGATATCCACTGCCCCTGAAGGATGTCCCCGCCGGCGCGATTCTGCGTCAAAAGAATGCGTACATTTCCATTCCGTTCACTGCCACCGATGGCCCACCAGCCATCGAGAAAATGCGTCGATGCCTGATGAGCCCGCTTCTGATCCTGTCGGGCGAAGAGAAGTTATCTAACGAAGCGAATCAAACTGCTGTCACCCCGGAACAGCCATCGAATCGCCTAGCTCGAAATGGCGAATCCGGAGACAGTTTGATCTCGAAACAAGACATTTGGAATGCTCTGAGGGATTGCAAGGATGCCCAACTTTACACGGCTGATATTAACGTCGTCGAACTTGGGCTTGTGGACGACGTTCGAGTCCGCGGCGATGTTGTCACCGTGGTCATGTCCATGCCTCATCGTGGTCGTACCCGAGTTGGCTATTTTATTGATGGCTCAATTTCGGTGCATCCGACATTATCTGTTCCAGTTCGGGAACGACTGATGCAGATTCCGGGAGTACGTCAGGTCGTGGCGGAACAAACTTGGCACCCAGCCTGGAATTCCAATTGCGTCACAATCGATGGTCGGAGGAAACTCGGACTGCCGGTGGATTAACGGCATGGAATGCGTTCTGTCATGCCGTTCGGCGGATCACTGGCTGATTCGCATACAGGGACAGAGCACCCGCCAGCCGGGCTGCGTATTCGTTGTGAATGCGTTCCACAGCCTTTCCCGCGAGTTTCGCAAAAACTCGCGGCAACGGAAGTCCCAGAGTTGATCGCACTTCGATTCGCTGTCCAGTCGGTCGCTCTTCGAACCCCATACCGCGCTTGAACAAATCCAGCGAATTCATTCCGGCCTGCAGAGACTGCAAGCCAATACACACTTCAGTTGTATCTGCACGACTGAACGCCTGCTGCAGAAACGTATACAACATGGCGTTGTTTGGGCGGAAATTAAGCAGTTCTTCGTTCGAACGAATGATGCAGATATTCTCCACACTGCCGATCCGAAACGAAATCAGGAACGATGCCAGTGCCCCCTGATACCGTGTCGCCCAAACAGTCGCGGACGGACACTGAGAAACAGCGTCGAAGTATTTTCGCCAATAGGACTCGTGGCCGTCTGAGATCTTCCGTCCCTGACGACGAAAGGTCCGCGTGTGAAGTTCAATGCCGTCGTTCCCCAACTCCTGCGCATCCTCTGGACCGGATGTGCAATTCTCAAGCCCCTGACGCGTCTGGTTGCGTGCCTTGGGGCCCAGTGATGACAGGCTGTAATTTCTATCCGCCACAATGTGCCGGAAACTGCGCGCGCCATCTTCGACATTGCAACAAAAACGAGCCATTACGCCGCGATGATCCATGATTTTTGATAAATCAATAGTTGCTGGATTCAACTTCGTCTCAAGCGGGAAGCACGTCCATACGCGGGAGAAAACGTCAAACCAATGCACACCGTTGGATTCCCGAACCGTGTGTCCGATGCGTTCCAGAAACGCGGCATAGTAATTAGGCGACATGAATGAATCCTTTCGCCGCTGTGCTTCCGGCCAGTATTCGATGCGTAGCACCAAACGTTGAAATCCTAATTGCAATCAGCCCTCCGAGAGCATGGACGCGATAGTATTCCTGCATGTCCTCACGAGTTTTGGGTGGCTGGGCTCTCATCGGGCACACGACCTGTTCGCCTGACCCACCTGATAAATAGCCGATCTGGTATTCATTCGATGTATTCGCATCTCCATCCCGGAAAGCATTCGAATCCATTTGTAAAAGCGAGTCTAAAAACTTAATTCAATCAATGCAATAGGTGAAAATCATGCCTCCGCATGCAGTCAAGAAAGCCACCGTCAGTCATTAAACTGGCCTATATCGTGGCTTCATGCTCTGTCCTGTCGATGTTCCGAATTGCCGCCCTCATCGGATGGGACTGGCGTTTTCCAGTTCCTTTTGCAGGTAAACCGGTCACTCCGTTTGCGAGGCTGTCGCCATGATCTCGTGACAGCACAATCTGCACCGAGTAAACTGCCCCACCCATCCCGGTCTGCGGCAATTTAATACTGAACCACTTGCGTTTCCCGAGGTTTCCAGTCATGAGCACTCACTACAAATCCCTGCTTGGTTTCCGGGACCAGGCAAAGAGGCTTCATATTCATCTGACCGAGATCCAGGATACGGCGTCGCATCAGCCATACCAGCATCAGCACATGGCGGAGGAAGCCTTTTACCTGCTGGATGGTTCGGCGGAATATCGGTTTGCAGGGAAAACAATCGTGGCAGGACCAGGTGACGTTGTCTTCATACCTTCAGGAGTCCTGCACGCGGAGATCAATTACTTAACGCCCTCTTTGCGTTATTTGACAATCCGCACTGTCGAACCGGACGATGAACCCTGTTGTTGCGGCGAAGACCGCGATCCGCGTTCGAACGCCTCAATACCGTGACAAACTCGCCTTCCTGTGAGTAAACTCAACACCATGCCGCCGAGTGGTCTTACCTGAAGGAAGATTTTGTGCCGACTTTGCTGGAGATGAGCGAGACAATCCGACTCGAGGAGCAGACCCTGCTGCAGGGAGGAGGAAAATCGGGTGCAGATCGGCAGCGGAAACTGGGGCGATTGCCGGTCCGTGAGCGACTCGCAGCGCTGCTCGATTGCGATCATCCCTTTCTCGAGTTGGGACTTTGGGCCGCGCATCGAATGTATCCGGATTGGGGCAACGTACCTGCTGCTGGTGTCGTCACTGGGCTAGGCTGGATCAGCGGCCAGCCATGCATGATCGCAGCCAACGATGCAACAGTTAAAGCCGGAGCGATGTTTCCACAGTCGGTCAAGAAGTTGATCCGGGCTCAAAAAATTGGGCACCGTCTTCGGGTGCCGATCGTTTATCTGATGGACTCCGCAGGTGTTTTTCTGCCGCTCCAGGACGAGATTTTTCCAGACGAAGATGACTTTGGCCGGATCTTTCGTAACAACTCGATCCTTTCTGCTGACGGAATTCCACAATATGCTGCTGTCATGGGAAACTGCATCGCCGGCGGTGCCTACCTGCCGGTGCTGTGCGATAAAATCCTGATGACCGAGGGAAGCCAGCTCTGTTTAGCTGGTCCGGCGCTCGTCAAGGCAGCCATCGGACAAACGGTGGATCCTGAAGAGCTGGGTGGAGCCAGCATGCATTCCGCCATCAGTGGCACGGTTGATTTTCACGAGCAGGATGACGAATCGTGCCTCACGAGGCTGCGATCATTGATCGGCCTGCTTCCCGATCGACCTGCGACGAAGACCGGCGCTGAGCCAACTCGCGATCCGAAGGATGTCTACAACATTGTCTCGGCAGACGGACGCGGAGAATACGACGTGCGTGATCTGCTCAACTGTATTATCGATGCCGAAAGTCTCCAGGAGTTCAAGCCAGACTACGCACGCACCCTGGTCACATGCTACGCTCATATCAATGGCGAGCCAGTCGGAATTGTCGCCAACCAGCGTTGCCGAACAAAGACCGTTCAGGGGGAACTTCAGATCGGCGGAGTGCTGTACGGCGACGCTGCCTTAAAAGCGGCCCGCTTCGTCAAGGATTGCAATCAGACACGAATTCCACTTGTTTTTTTTCAGGACGTCCAGGGCTTTATGGTTGGAAAGCAGGCCGAGCAGTCCGGGATCATCCGCGCGGGGGCAGAATTTGTATACGCGATGAGTGTCGCCACTGTCCCCAAGTTTACTGTGATCGTCGGCAGTTCCTACGGTGCCGGGAACTACGCGATGTGCGGTCGCGCCTATGACCCCTCAATGATTCTTGCTTGGCCCAATGCTCGTTACGCCGTGATGGGTGGTAACCAGGCGGCCGATACGATGCTTTCACTGCGCATTCGTGAGGCCGAGAAATCGGGTCAAAAGCTCTCGCCGGATGCCATCAATGAACTTCGGGAGACCATTCGTCAGCAGTACGAAGACCAAACGGATATCCGCTATGGAGCCGCTCGTGGCTGGGTTGACGCGATCATCCCGCCACATGATACGAGGCTATGGCTGGCCGCCGCTCTGTCTGTCGTTCCTCATACGACTCTGGCAGTCAAACCCAGCCAGACACGGGAAGTGTGAGAACCATGATTCGAGTTGGAAATGCGCAGGCGTTTTGGGGCGATCGTCCATCTGCGGCTTTCGAAATGCTCACTCAGGTGCCGAACCTGGACTTTCTCACGATGGACTATCTGGCCGAGGTCTCGATGTCGATCCTAGCCCTCCAGCGCGAGCGCGATGCAACGCGGGGATTTCCCCAGGATTTCGTCGATGTCGTCGGGGGATTAGCGGCCTACTGGGCAGCTGGAGGACACTGCCGGCTGATCGCGAATGCCGGCGGTCTGAATCCGGTCGGCTGTGCGTGTGCCTGCATGGCGGCTCTGGAGAATGCCGGCTGTCGCGCCCTGAAGATCGGCGTTGTCGCCGGTGACGATGTTCTGCCGCTGTTGCTGGCGGGCGATTCATCGAGCAAAACCTTTCAAAACCTGGACTCGCAGTTGTCCCTTTCCAGTGTTCGCGACAGGCTGGTCACTGCCAATGCCTACCTGGGATGCAGCGGGATTGTACGGGCACTCCAGGCGGGCGCGGACATTGTGATTACCGGCCGCGTGGCTGACCCTTCGATGGTCGTGGCCCCGTGTGTCTATGCTTTCGGATGGGAAGAAACCGACTGGGATCGCCTGGCGGGAGCGACGGTTGCCGGACATCTTCTGGAATGCGGAACTCATGTTACAGGAGGCATCTCTTCGGATTGGCTCGATGTTCCTGATCCCGCGCATCTTGGATTTCCGATTGCCGAAATCGAAAGTGATGGCACCTGTACGATTACCAAACCGGAATCTTCTGGTGGACATGTCACTGTCGAGACAGTTAAAGAGCAACTGATCTACGAAATTGGCGATCCGAGTCAGTATCAGAGCCCCGACGTCACGGTTTCGTTTTTGAAACTGGAAATTGCACAGGAAGGTCCCGATCGCGTTTCTGTGCGCGGGGCGAAGGGCCGACCATGTCCATCCACACTCAAGGTCAGTGCCACTTACCGCGACGGTTTTCGTGCCGCCGGGATGTTGACAATCTTTGGACCTGAATCGGTGCGCAAAGCTCGTCGATGCGGCGAGATCGTACTTCAGCGACTGCGCGAAGCCGGTCATGTCTATCGCGATGCCATTGTCGAATGCCTCGGCAATGCAGAAAGCGTTCCAGTCGATAATCTCACTACACGAACGGAGGATTCGTTCGAAACCATCCTGCGCATCGCGGTGGAATCGGAATCAAGGCAGGCGGTCGAGCAATTCTCGCGCGAAGTGATGCCGCTGGTCACCGCTGGTCCGCAGGGAACAACCGGTTACGGCGAAGGAAGACCACGTATTCATGGAGTGATTCGATATTGGCCCTGCCTGATTGAATCGGTCCACGTCCCTCCGCAGGTCGATTTTTTCAGCACTTCAGACACGATCAGGAATCGCAAACTGCCAGCCGTCTGGTCACCTCTCCTCGTCAGCAATCTCCAGAAGCCGATACGGGACGCGCGAATTCGTCAGGAAATCACACTTGCAGCAGCGAAATGTCTCGCGGACATTGCCTATGGCCGAAGTGGCGACAAAGGTACGAGTGCGAATGTTGGAATTCTCGCTCGTTCCTCGTCAAATTATGAATGGCTGGAATCGTGGCTGACGGCCGAGCGGGTTCAACAGTTTTTTGAGCCGATCGGAGTTGCGTCGGTCGAGCGGTTTGAACTGCCGAATCTTGGTGGATTGAATTTTGTGATTCGCGGCATCCTGAAACGCGGCCTGCGAAACGATGCGCAGGGCAAGGCGCTGGCCCAGGCTCTGCTATCGATGCCGGTGAACGAATCGTCGTGTTGACTTCTCTTCGTAATGGCGGTGAACATGGATACTAGTCAGACATCAGAACGTCGCTCGGACTCGCCCCCGGTCAAGGCGGCAACTCCCTGGTTGGAATCACTGACCATCGGACAGGTTCTCCGGGAGACCGCGGGAAAGTTCCCGAATCACGATGCTGTCGTCTTCTGCAGCCCCGATTGGCGCTGGAGCTGGTCAGAGTTTGATCACGAAGTTGATCGCACTGCGCGGGCCTTGCTCGCGATCGGGCTGAAGCGCGGTGACCACTTTGGCGTCTGGGCCACCAATGTTCCCGAATGGGTGCTGCTGCAATTCGCGACGGCTCGGATCGGTGTCATCCTAGTAACAATCAATCCATCCTATCGAACCAGCGAACTTGCTTATGCTGTGCGGCAGGCCGATCTCCGCGGATTGGCATTAATCGATAAATTCAAGAGCACGGACTTCTTTGCCTCACTGCGGGAGGCGATTCCCGAACTCGCGTCGCACAGTCCGGGAACGCTGGCAAGTCCGCAGTTTCCCAAGTTGAAATGGGTGATCACTCTGCGTGGAGATTCTCTCGAGGGCACGATTTCCTGGCAGGAGTTCCTGGCGATGTCCGAGACCGTGTCTTCCCAAAATCTCGAACAGGCCGAACGCGAGGTGCAGTGTACCGACCCGATCAATATTCAATATACGTCGGGAACGACCGGCGTTCCCAAGGGTGCCATGCTTTCTCATCGCAATATCCTGTTGAATGCCTATTACGCCGGGCTCTGCCAGCAGTTGTCCTGTGACGACCGGATCTGCATTCCCGTCCCCTTGTATCACTGTTTCGGTTGTGTGCTGGGGACGTTGTGTTCGGTTGTTCATGGGGCAACAATGGTCTTTCCGGGAGAGAGTTTTCATGCCGGAGCGGCGCTGCAGGCCATAGAAACCGAACGCTGCACCGCCGTTTACGGAGTTCCCACCATGTTCATCGCGATGCTGGAACATGCCCACTATCATGAGAGACGGCTGACCACGCTGCGCACCGGAATCATGGCGGGCAGCCCGTGTCCCATCGAGCTGATGAAACGAGTGACGGGTGAAATGGGAGCATCGCAGATGACAATCGGTTATGGGCAGACCGAAGCATCGCCGCTGATAACACAAACACGGACCGAGGACTCGCTGGAACTGCGAGTGGGAACGATCGGGCGACCTTTGCCAGGCATCGAAGCCAAAATCATTGATCCGGCGACGGGATGCGAACTGGAAGACGGGCAATCCGGAGAATTGTGCAGTCGCGGCCACAACGTGATGCTCGGATATTTCCAGTTGCCGGAAAAGACTGTCGAAGCGATTGATCCGCAGGGTTGGCTGCACACCGGCGATTTGGCACTCCGTGAAACCAATGGATACTATCGAATCACCGGGCGTCTTCGCGATCTGATCATCCGGGGTGGTGAGAACATTTCTCCAAGGGAAATTGAAGAAGTGCTGTACCAGCATTCATCCGTTCAGGACGTCCAGATCATCGGCGTCCCCGATCGAAAATTCGGCGAAGCGGTCATGGCCTGGGTCCACATCCGCGAAGGAAATACGGCTTCGGAAGACGATTTGAAGAACTTCTGCAAAGAACGGCTTGCTTACTTCAAAGTCCCGCACTACTGGAAGTTCGTCAACGTTTTCCCTACAACAGTAACCGGCAAGATTCAGAAGTTCAAGATGCGTGAGGTGAGCATCGAAGAACTGGGACTGCGGGATATCGCTGACATCCAGACGGCTTAGAATCGTTCACGATTCGCGGCTCATCCAGCTCGGCGATCGTTTCTCCAGAAACGCTGCAAGCCCCTCGATGGCTTCGGGACTGCGGCGAGCTCCCAAATGGACGTCGAGCATGTGCTGGAGCGACGTCGCTGGTGTCGGTTGGTAGGCGGCATTCAAAAGCATCTTGGTGGCAGCGATTGTGTCAGGCCCGCCAGCCAGGACGCTCTTCGCAATTTTGATCGCGCGATCCAGTAATTTGTCAGGCTCAACGACGTGCTGCAACAAACCGATTTGCTGCGCACGGGCCGCATCGACCACATCTCCAGCAAGGAACAGTTCACGCAAATCCCCTTCGCGCACCTTGAGACTCAACACGGCGCAGATCAATGCGGGAAGCAATCCTCGTCGAGCCTCCGGAAAACCGACCTTGAGATCACTGGTTCCAACCGCGATATCACAGGCAGCCATCAAGCCGGCTCCTCCCGCATACGCACCGCCGTGTGCGGCGGCGATGGTCACCACCGGTGTGCTGCGCATCAACTGCAGCGCGCGAGAAACGGACTCAGCAGACCGCTGGACGAGATTGGGATTGGAAGCTTCTGACAGATCCAGACCAGACGAAAAGACAGATCCCGCGCCACGAAGAATCAGGACTCGTGCCGTGCCGTCGGTCGCCATCCGTTCTACGCGGGTACACAAATTCTCCAGCAGTTCAATGCACAGGGCATTGCGTCGTTCCGGGCGATTGAGTGTTACCAGGGCGAGTTGCGATCCGATCCATTCGACGGTGATGGATTCTGTCATCGTGGTTCTCCAGTCGGTTGATGCCGAATCGATTTAGTGTATGTTGCCTACCGCCCATTTGCGACAGCATCCCGGAATTCTCCCTCGCGCGAGTACGTCATGGTCTCTTCTTATCTCATTGCCGGATGTCGAACTCCGCAAGGAAAATATCTCGGTCGTTTATCATCTCTGCGATCCGTCGAACTGGGAGGACATACTATTCGCGCGACGCTGGATCGATCAGGGTTGGATCCTGCGTCGATCGATCAAGTCATCATCGGGCAGGTCATTCCGGCTGGAGTTGGTCAGGCTCCGGCAAGGCAGGCGGCGTTTCACGGTGGACTGCCAACGAGTGTCGGAGCGGTGACGGTCAACAAGGTCTGCGGCTCCGGACTGTACTCCGTCATGCTGGCCGACATGGCCATTCGAGCGGGAGAATATCAACGAGTAGTCGCTGGCGGGATGGAAAGCATGAGCCATGCGCCGCATCTCCTCAGAAATGGTCGTGGTGGCTGGAAGTATGGAGAGCAAACGCTGCTCGATGCAGTGGAAATCGACGGCCTCCGCTGCGCTCATTCGGGAATCGCGATGGGTTGTATCGCCGAATGGGTCGCCAAAGAAGCTACGATTTCCCGACAGAAACAGGATCAGTGGGCCGTGCGCAGTCACCAGAGTGCGATCGCCGCCCAAGACGGGCAGGCGTTCAGTGCCGAAATCACGCCCGTGACAGTTGTCGAATCAAGAAAATCCGTGGTTTTGACTGCGGATGAATGCCCACGTCGCGATTGTCAGTTGGAAAGTCTGGCCAGACTGTCGCCCGTATTTTTGTCACCACTCGTCGCATCCGACAGTGCATCGACATACCAAGGAACGGTGACTGCGGGAAATTCTTCGATGCTTGGCGACGGCGCTGCCGCCCTCATGGTCGTCGATGAAGCGACTTTTCGGGACTCAAAATCAGATTGGGCATTCCGCATTGTCGGCCATTGTTCCTGGGCCGCTGACCATCAGAAGCTCTTTACTGCGCCGGTCGGTGCGGTGCGCAGACTGCTTCAGAAGACAAAAATGACTGTTGCAGACATAGATCTGTGGGAAATTAACGAAGCCTTCGCGGCTCAGACTCTGGCTTGTGTGCAGGAGCTTGATCTCGATACTGATCGTGTAAACGTCTGCGGCGGTGCCATCGCGCTCGGACATCCATTGGGATGCAGTGGAGCACGAGTCCTAGTGACTTTGCTTCACCAATTAGTGTCGCGCGGATTGACTCGTGGTATTGCAACACTCTGTCTGGGCGGTGGCGAAGCAGTTGCGATGGTGGTGGAACGTGTTTGACGGCAGACTTCAAATTGTGCCGACCATTGGAGTCTTGGTATGTTAGGATGGACATTCATGTCCGTCGCATGGCCAGGAAACATTGTCGGAGCATTGGTTAATGTAACTCAGGAATCTTGCGCCAGCGGCACACGTTCAGGCGAGGACTCGGACATGAATGTCCAAGGTACATAAATCACACTGTTGGATGACGAGTGTTTCTCGAACGGCGCTAAATGAATCGATCAATGAAGCGCGGGTCCAGGGGAATACCGCTGATTTCGATATCTGAGATCAGATCCGCAAACAAACTGGATTCAGAATTCATCATTTTCTTCCCAATCTCAGCCCAGCTGCGCTGCAACTCGGCGGATTCGGTGATTCCCTTCATTCGCAGTTCGGCTTCCTGATCCAAAACCTGCGCAACGCGGACGTATTCGGAATTCGAATCGTTCAACGTCAAGGCGTAGACCAGTGATGCCAGTGAGTAACAGAGTTGGTCAAAGACGCCACCCTCATCTCCCAGAAGAAAGCTCTGATCGATGAAACTCTTCTGGTGTCGCGCGATGACGATCAGGATTCGACGTCCGAGAATACGATTTCGGCGCAAGGCTCTCCGGATCAAACGCTCCTTTTCCGGGAAGAGATTCTGGATACCCGCCAGTGATCCAGTCCACGGGTTCAGCGAACCGAGGACAGTTCGGACGATGAACCAGCCGAATTTCGCTTTAACCAGCCAACCGAACCGGCCATTCACTTCGGCCATCCCAATAGGCTCAAGATATCTGGTGCGGATTCCACGCGTCATCGCATTGGGAGCACCGATATCTGCCAATACCGGATTGGGGCCCTCGTAGACCGTGGCAATCGTGAATTCGTGCATGTTCTCGCCGATGTAGTTCTCGATCAGAGGACTGGCATCAGCCAGCGATCCTTCACCGCCACGACGAATGGCTTGGCGACGCTCGTCTCGATGAACCGATCGCCCGCCCTGAATCTGGTAGGCGTTGATCGCAGTCTGCAGCAAGGCCTTCGTCGCATAGACTTTCGCGATCATTCCCATCGTCTCGTCGCGTACCCCGTTTGCTGCCAGACGAAAACAGACGTCCCCAAGCACGCGGCTGGCCAGGGCGTGACACGTGGCCCGTCCGATCCAGGCCTGAATGCGAGGTGCCTCCCCGATCGGCTTACCAAATGTGTTGCGGAACGCCGTCCAGCCGCCGGGCTTGCTTCGCCGCGTTAGCCCACCTGTGTCATCGGTGCTACTCGGGTCCAGAATAATCTGAGCCAGAAGTCGAAAGATCTTGGCGGCACTGTTCACGCAGATGCCACCGCGCCCCTTCGCCAGCGAACTGAATGCCTGCGCCAGCCCCTTGCCCGGTGGTCCCAGTAGCCTGTCTGCCGGAACCTCAAAATTTGTCAATCGAAACCGCGCATTCCACAGGTAGTCGAATGCCGCCAATTGATTACGAACCATACGGAAGTGTTCGTTGTTCTCTCGGGGGATCTCGAAGATCAACATGCCGGAATCGCGACCCTTGGGAAGACCCTGGCCGTCAATTTTCAGAACTAGAACACAGAGTCCTCCGTAGACAACATTAGTAATCGGCCATTTGACACCGGAGACGAAGTATTTGTCCCCATCTCGTCGAGCCGTCAGACTCAGTTTACTGGGGTCGGCACCGACACCGGGTTCGGTCAAACCAAAAGAACCCAGCAACTCACCCCGAGCCATTCGGGGGAGATACTCCTTTTTCTGCGCTTCCGTACCGAAATCCAAGAGCGGGGTGACAGGCCCGAGGAAATTATGAACTTCGAACAAGACCGCTAGGTCTGGATGCACGGCCGTCAACGCACGCAGCAACGGACCCAGATCGCCAAGTTTCGCACCTTTGCCCTCATATTGGGTGGGAATGGCCAAACCGAAGAAACCAATGCGTGCGAGCCCCGACAGCGTGTCGGTGTGAATCAACATCTTCTCGTGATCGAGCAATGTGCCTGCCTTCTTGCGTTTCAGCAGGAACTCTAGGCTGCCAGCCATCGTTTGAGCAACGTCCGGCGACGGACTAAATCGACCCGCGTCGAATTCCACCGCATTGGCGGTCCCGAACAGCGAAGTCAACGTAGGGGCTTCACCGGAGAACTGATTCTCTGCACTACGATCTGCATCATCCAAAGTCGCCAGCGCAGCCACTTCCTCCGCCGTTTTGCCAGCCTGCTTCAGAATCAACGAAATGGCATCCAATTGGGAGTTGGTCTGATTCTGAGAAAGGCCAAGCGAATTCCCACTTTTATCAATCTTCATCATTAACCTGCATGTCCGTCGGATAAAACTTTCGAGCAGAACTCGATGGAATAACAGACTTGCTGCAAAGCTGCGATTTGTGCAGCGAGTGCGAGTCCGAGAATGGAATTGAGTAATTGAACCCCACTGTGAGAAACGAAAACGCTCCACGAGGATCACGACTCGAATTGACGTAAATGGTTATACGCGGCTAAAAGCAAAATTCTTGGCGTCATCTTCGATGATTTAATCGCTGCGTAAAAGGGTACTCAAACCAGAGGCGGCTGGAAACTGAGTTGATCGATCAGATCCAGCTGAGTCTGGAATGTCGGGATAGGCGAATGAAGACAGAAACGATCGTTCAGGAAACCAATTTTTCTCAACACTGCGTCCTGAGACTTCTTCGTACTACGCATTGCTTCATCTTTCAAGGTCGCTTCGATGCTTCCACAGCCCTTTCGCAAATTCCTTCCAATATTGATTCTATGCTCGCTGAATTTACGAACAGGCAAAATGCAGGCCGCTGAGACAGTTGCCTCGTGTCAGGAGATGCTGCATGCAGGGCGATATGAGGAATGCCTGCGCGCGACGACCGAGGCAATTGCTGGTCGCAGCTACGGCGAAGAATGGCCGATTCTGAAAACGGAAAGCGAACTGGCACTTGGAAAGTATCCGGAAACGCTTGAAACCATTGCTGCGGGGATCGAACGCTATTCATGGAGCGTCCGTCTGCGGTTGCTCGAATACAAATGTGCGCTAGCCAACGGAAAGCGAGATCAGGCCGCTGCGGCTCTTGTAGAAACTGAAAGACTCGTCAGTTCTGCATCGTGGCGTTACACCGATGCAGACGATCTTGTAGCGCTCGGCGAAATCGCATTGGCGCTTGGGGCCGATGCGAAAGCCGTGCAGGAAGGATTCTTCGAACGCGCGCGGGAAAACTATCCGAATCGCCCCGATGGTTTTCTGGCCGCTGGTCGGCTCGCTCTGAAAAAAGGTGACGCCGCCTTCGCTGCGGAATTGCTCAGCACCGCCGAGAAGACGATGCCGGATCAGGCAGAGATTGCTTTCCTGCTTTCCGAATCATATCGCACGTCCGACCGCGAGCATGCTGCAGCGCTGCTGAAGAAGTCGCTGGAACTCAACACTCAGTACGCTCCTGCACTACTGCGAGTTGCTGAGCAGCAGATCGATGGTGAGGACTATCCCGGTGCGGAAAGGACACTGCAGCAATTACTGACTGTCAATCCAAACCTTCCGGAAGCACACAGCCTGCAGTCCGTGATCTGGCATCTTCGCAACGATGCTGCCGCTGCTGAAACGTCGCGCGCCGCAGCCCTGAAATTCTCGATCACCAATCCGGAAGTCGATCATCTGATTGGTCGTAAACTGTCGCAGAAGTATCGCTTCGCTGAAGGGGCTGGGTTTCAACGAAAGGCGCTCGAAGCCGATGTGGGATTCGTGGACGCCCGGATTCAGTTGGCTCAGGACCTGCTGCGTCTGGGGCAGGAAGACGAAGGATGGATGCAGGCGGAACAGGCGCATAAGGCCGACGGCTACAACACGACGCTGTTCAATCTGCTGCAGTTGAAGGATTCGCTGGATCGATTCACTACCGTCACCAGTGAGCATTTTCAGGTTCGCATGGAGACTCAGGAAGCCGCTGTCTATGCCCCGCGCGTTGTGGAAATACTGGAACAGGCATGGACAGAGCTCACTGTGCGTTATGACTACACGCCGGAAGTTCCTGTGTACGTCGAAATTTATCCGCGCGTCGATGACTTTGCTGTCCGCACGTTTGGGGTCCCGGATGTTGCGGGATTTCTGGGTGTCTGCTTTGGGAAAGTTGTAACAGCCAACAGCCCAGCGACGCGCAAAGAAAACCCCGGCAGTTGGGAATCTGTCCTGTGGCATGAGTTCTGTCACGTGATCACACTGCAAAAAACCAGTAACAGGATGCCACGCTGGTTGAGCGAAGGAATTTCCGTCTTCGAAGAACGGCGTACGGATTCTCGCTGGGGACAGCACATGAATCCCGAATTCCGGGACCGAGTCTTGGTCGGCAAAATCACGCCCGTCGCTGAGCTCAGCAATGCGTTCCTGACGGCGACGACCGGTGAAGATCTGAATTTTTCTTACTACGAATCATCTATGCTGGTGGAACATTTGGTCACTCGTCATGGACTGCCTGCGTTGAATGCGATCCTGAAAGATTTAAACGATGGCGTTCAGATCAATGACGCGCTGGATCGGCATACCAAAGGACTGGATGAGCTTGAAGAATCGTTTGCAGCGTACCTGAACGAGCAGGCAATGGCGTACGCCGACGGAGTTGAGTTCGCGACGGATGAACTTGCCGAAGCGGCACCGACAGAACCGGATGCCGTCAAAGCATTTCTTAACGAGCATCCTCAGAATTTTTCAGCCATGCTTCTGTATGCGTCACTGATGATGAAAGCTGACCAGCTTGACGAAGCCGAAACTGAATTGAAGAAACTGATTGTACTCGTACCACAGGACGACAACATCAACGGTCCTCGGCGTTTACTGGCAGACGTCTATAAGCGTCGCAGTCAGACAGAGCTGGAGATACAAACCTTGACCGAACACCTGCAGTATTCAGCCGATGACCTTGAAGCTGCGCTGCGACTTCAGGAACTCTGCGCACAGCAGCAGCAGCAGCAGCAACCGGATCGTGTCGTTGAAGTTGGCAGAACAATCTTTGCGATCGATCCGTTCCAGTCAGCTGCTTTAATGCGCACGGCAGCTGCAGCTGAAGCCACCGGGCAAATCAACGTCGCCGTAGGTACTCTCAAGAGTCTACTGCAGGTTCAAAAAGACGATGCCGCACGCCTGCATTTCCGGATTGCCACACTGCTGAAACTGACCGACGTCGAATCTGCCCGCCGTCACGTCCTGCTGTCACTGGCTCAGGCACCCCGCTATCGAGACGCTCATAAGCTGCTGCTGGAACTGGTGTCGGAAGCGCCGGAAGAGCCACCGCCCCAAAAACCCGCCGAGTGATTTACAACCGAATGCAAGAGAAAACTCCATTTGCATTCATTCGGTTGTCCCCATTCGGTTGTGCAACAATCACGATCCGGCTGGAGTGCTTCAGTTTACGATTTCGTCATTCTGTTGCATCTGCCGCAAGATGCGTCACGAACCACGCAACCATTTCTTCGGTGGATTTCTTTGCGTCGTCGCCCTGGAACCCATGTCCGGCACCTTTGAATTCAATCAATTGGCTTTTCACCTTTGCCTGTTCAAACGCTGCCTGAATGTTTCGGCTGTGTTCCACTGGCACAAGGTCGTCCTTGTCTCCCGCCAGCAGTAGTGTTGGAGCGTCATCGGAAGTGACGTGTAGCAATGGAGAATCAGCTTCTGCGGTCTTCGAATCGATATCTAGGGCTGGGAATTTAGCGTACGCCGGCAATCGATCCGGAGCATCTTTTGCCATGATTCGCAAATCGGTGGGAGCCACGTATGCCACCACCGCGTTCACTCGATCGCTCACTTTGTCAACCGGATCTTTTGCATTGGGATCACCGTCGTCCGACGCAGTGCCGAGCATCAGCGATAAATGACCACCGGCGCTCATTCCGTAAACTCCAATTCGGCTCGGATCGATCTTGAATTTCTCGGCGTTCATGCGGATGAAACGCACACTGTGTCGCACGTCAGAAACGGCTTCGGCAATACTAAATTTCGGACTGCTGCCGTGCCGCACAGCAAACACAGTGAATCCTTTGTCAGTCAGAGATCGAAATGCAGACTGCGACTTTTCCGGCGGCGTCCAGTTCGAGTACCAACCGCCACTGACCATGAACAGCACGGCGGCTCCGTTCGCGTTTTCGGTCGGAGTAAACACATCACATGTCATTGCCAGGCCCAGCTTGTGACCGTAGACGACATCCGGTGTGATCGTGACGTCCGCTTGAGCCGATTGCGTCGTTAACGAGACAACCACTATCAGCAGAAGCGTTTGAATCTGGATTGGCATTGCATTTAACTTTCAATAAATTTGGAAGACAACACTCGTCTGGCTGTACCGGTGGGATGACACCCACCGCTCGATGCAGAAATCTGGATTTTCGCAATACCTGACGACTATTGCCGTATAAATACAGTTCTTGGTTGCAGACGCAGGTCCGGTGTGACGATGGCAATTGCCAGCAGTTCACTGAAACCGTTCGCTGTCAAAGCGACCTGCTCGTCGGCGAACAGTGCATGATCGGATCGCAGTCGGTCTTCTGCGATGGAAAGAATTCGACCGCACAACAAATTGGCGACGTCGTCGGATGAACAGTCATACTTTGGCAAGTGTATCACAATGCTGACGGCAGGGCACAGTGACTTTTCAATCGTGCTCAGTGTCAGATCAGCCGCAGAAATTGCTTCGCCGCTGGAGAACGCTCCGACTCGCGTTCTTTCCAGACGACACATCAGTCCGCCGCAACCCAAATCTCTGCCAAGGTCACGAGCGATCGAACGAATGTATGTGCCGGAACCGCAAATGATTTCCAATTCCAGTCTGGGCCATTCGTAGCTCAGCACCTGCATGGAATGAATTTCCACATTCTTCGCGGCCAGTTCGACTGCCGCGCCGCGCCGCGCTAGATCGTAGGCACGCTGGCCGTCCACATGCACCGCAGAAAAAATGGGCGGCACCTGAGACACGACGCCGATCATTGATTGAAGTCGCGCATTGATCATTTTGACAGTCGGCAGTTCGGACGGCGCAGGCAGTCGCTCAACCTGCCCAGTGCTGTCGTCTGTATCACTTGTCTGCCCCAGCACAAATTCCGCAATGTATGTCTTCGCCCCGTCCTGCAGCATCGTTATCAGTCGAGTCGCCGGACCGATGCCGATCAGCAGCACGCCCGTCGCCATCGGATCCAATGTCCCCGCATGGCCGCATTTCGTCGGTCGAATCAGTCGCTGCACAGAATTTACAACATCCCGCGACGTAATTCCGGCTGGCTTGTAGACGTTGAGGACACCGAAAAGGTTTTGGTCGGCCATATTGTTGTTTCCGCAGCGTATCCATCCTGCATGCGAACGGTCGTCTCTATTCCAGCCCAAGCTCCGATAGAGTGCTGTTCTGGATTTTAGCCAACTTAGCGGAATCTTTAAGCTTCGTCACCACGAAAAACTTATGATTCGCCACGGCCTGCTCAGTTGTGTTCAGTCTCACAGCAACGTCCTTATTTGCCCAGCCAAGGACAAAGATGAGTTCCACGCATTGCAGTCGCTCCCACGCTCCGTTGACTTTGAAGTCCTGAATCAGGTCCCGCAGACACGCTTCAATCACTGTTGATTCTGCTTTGGACTTTTCGCTGCTGCGCATAATGCTTGAGGCCGCTCGACCTGGCCCCGTCAAATCCCGCGCGGCACCGTCTTTAGATTCTGACGTCAACAACGGCAACACCGGACGACGACCGGAACGACGCATGAAATCGATGAGCTTATGCGCGGCGATGGAAAACAACCAGGACTCCATCGGAGTCCGATCATCGTAGTTCGGCAACGCCTTGAGAAATCCGAGAAACGTTTCCTGCACAATGTCTTCCGCAGCGGATCGGTCCTGCAGTCGAGTCCGTGCGAATGCCAGCAGGCGACCTTCGTATAGATCGATGCACTGCTGCCACGCATCCGCTTCACCGGCGCGGATGCGTTCAACCAATTGTCGGTCGGCTTCACTGGCTACCATTCTGGTTCCTCATCCTGAACTCCGCTGCGAACCTGTTCCTTCGCCGCCCGTACAATTTTCTTAGCCAAAGTTTGAAGTTGTTCGTTGACTGCGGCCAGCGAGAGCCCTTTCAGCGTCTGGAGTGCGGCATGCGGGCGTCTCAGCTGAGACAACAGCAGTTGCGCCATCCGAATGCGTGCCCAAGCATTGTCTTCCGGATACAGGTCAATGTATTCCTGCAGCCAGATCTCAGCATCGTCGAACGCCTGAGCCTGCAACAATCCCATCGCAAGTCTTTTCATACGAGCTTCATCAGGACAAATGTCTGTCTCACGCAGTCGCATGGTCATCAATTCGTCGGCAGCGGTTAGAACATCGCCGCTGTCGATCAATGCATTCACCTGCTTCATCGCGCTGGAGGTTTTTCGGATACGGATTGCAGGCGATGCGTCCGTGACATTTACGTCGGTGCCTGTCGGCAGCGGCAGTTCACCGTAGACTTTTCCGGTGATCGATGGAGATCCCAACGCCCAGTTTTCTTCTGCAAAGCGACCATATTTTCCGCTGAGGACCGAGAATAAATCCCACTTCTCGCAATCTACCCACCCCTTCCTGAGGAATACCACACCGACCGCGAATCCAATGACGCAACCGACCATGTGTAATCCCGATGATCCCATTTCAAACTTTGACAACAGCAACTCCAGAATATTGAGCGCCAGATACCAGAGTGAATAGACCATGATCGTCACATGAAATGACACCACGCGGTACACCAGAAAACCGACAATATGCATTTCATTCTTAGGTGCCCACACAAGACTGATGGCCATGAGTGAGAAGATGACACCGGAAGCCCCGAGACAACGACCATCCGTGCGATGCACAGTCAGCAAATCTACACTCGCCCCCCAGGCTGCCGCCATCGCAAGGTACAGCGGAATAAACACGCGCCAGCCGAGTTTGCCTTCAACAACCAGTCCAAACCCCCACAGAAAGAACATATTGCCGATCAGGTGCATAAATCCGCCGTGAGCAAACGCCGCAGGAATCCATTCCAGCGGATTCAGTCCCTCACCATATTGCAGCAACCACGGTTCCAGCAGCCGTTCATTGGTGGCACAGCCCGTAGCCACAAAACAAATCGTGTTCACCACAATCAGTCCGATCGTGGCATATGGAAAGTGATACAGCGGTGCGTCGGTGTTGATCGGAATCAGCGGCATAGATCACGCACCTGAGGGACAGTATCAAAAAAGCAGGTTGGCTGCTCATCAGTCTAAACAAGCTGCCGCCTAGTTTGAAGAGAGTGATAGCAGCCCGCGTGGCAAAAACTCAGCCCTAAGGATGGCGTTAGTGCTCGTCGCTTCAAGTTTCGATGGCCCCGGTGTTCCCGCTGCATGTATTTCCGGATTTCGGAGTCCTCGATCTCCGGTTTGATTTGCGATGGCTCGCCTCGCCATCAAATGGTGCAGTCGAAATAACGACAAACGCCCATTGAGAAAGCCGCGAGGGTGATCGCGACGTCGGCATGAAACGGATCCGGTTCAAATAGCACATGAGGGCGTGACATGAGTCAGAAAGTGATTCCAGCAACTCACGGCTTTCGACCAAACGGATGCCGTTTTTAGACGGTCTCCAGAGAGCAATTCAGCCAGCTGATCTTGTGACATCGCAGCTCAATCTTGCCATGCAAGCGGCTGGTGTTCAGCATTGTGCTGTAACGCATCTTAGGATGCGCCGTATGGAAACTTCACAGACTCGCTCTATTTTCATTCTCGTCGTGATGGACTTGAAGACTCGCCGCATCCCAATCGCGTGTGTCACGCATCCCCCACAGTGCGTCGCTACTGGGACGCAATCCCACCCGTATGCAGGATGTCATTAGTACTGCGCAACGCGAAATCGATCACTGGATTCGGACTTAGAACGGCACACATCAAACAGCGCAGCAACAGCGGCCGCGCCAGATCCGTGACTTGAGTTCGTGCCCTCTCGGCTGCTCACCGATAGGGCACCCTTGTGGTCCCGCAATCGGGGAGCCTGCTCACTTGGACTGGGGTTTAGGCTGCTTTCCCTTCGTCTTCTGTTCCTGTTTGTCCGCGTTCTGCTTCTTACTCTTTTCCTTATCCTTCTTGCCGCCTTTGTCGCCCATTTCGTAATCCTTTGTTATTGCATTGATCGTTCGTGTGAGTCCGCATCTCGGATGAAGGATATTGTCTCCAACCAGATCTGCGATGTCCAATCGCAGCCAACCGTTTTCCTGGACATCGCGAGATAGGCCCCAATCTTGAAACCGTGCAGGTACCTTTGTTCACACTTCAGTGATATTCTTACGAATACGCTCTTCTCCATCCGCGCGATGCGTTATCCTATCGCTACTGAGGCCACACCGGCGTCCTCGGCGACCGTGTTCAGAACTACGCCACGCCCGTTGATACCCTCTGCCCCACGGAAAACAGATTCCGATCCGTTGGTTGTCGTGACACCACCTGGAACAAGACCGTGACCATAGTTGTTGTCGCCGAGAAGCCGTCTGTTGCACGTGATATTGCACTGGTGGTCGGCGCGCGGACACGGGCATCCGGTTGGCTTCACGGCAACGGATACGTGGTCACGTGGGCGATTGGGCACCTCGTGGGATTGGCGCAGCCACACGAGATCAATCCCGATTGGAAAGCGTGGCGTGCAGAGTCGCTGCCCATGCTGCCCGATCATTGGCCGCTGGCCGTGCTCGAGTCCACAAAAGAACAGTTCCGCATTGTCAAAAAACTCATTCAGGGCCGCGATGTCGAATACATGGTCTGTGCCACGGATGCGGGGCGCGAGGGTGAGCTGATTTTCCGCTTCATTTACGAGGCCGCGGGGTGCCGCAAGCCGGTTCGCCGGTTGTGGATTTCGTCGCTTACGCCCAGCGCGATCAAGTCCGGACTGCTGGCGATGAAAGACGGGAGCGCGTACGACTCGCTGGCGGCGGCAGCCCGCGGCCGTGCTCAGGCGGATTGGCTCGTTGGATTGAATCTGTCGCGTGCGTATACGATCGCGCAGGGCGAGACTCTTTCCGTCGGCAGGGTGCAGACGCCGACGCTGGCGATGCTGGTCGAACGCGAAAAGGAGCTCCGCGAGTTCGTCCCTGAGGCGTACGTCGAAGTTGTCGGCACGTTTGGCACCCAGCCCTACGTGGGTACGTGGTTCAAGACCGGCGAAACTCCCTCAAGCGAATCTAAGCGGCTCCCACCCGACGGACAGAATGCGCGGGCCATCATCGACCGAGTGAAGCTCGCGGGCACGGGGATGATCGAGTCCATGACGCTGGAGAAACGTCGGATGCCGCCCCCGCTGCTCTACGATCTTACCGAGTTGCAGCGGCACGCCAACCGTCTGTGGGGGTTCAGCGCCAAGCGGACGCTCGAACTCACGCAGGGGTTGTACGAGACAAGGAAACTTCTCAGCTATCCTCGCACGGACAGTCGGCATTTGTCGTCCGACGTGGCTGCAACGTTGCCGCAGGTGGTACAGGCGATCCTTGGTGCCTATGAGACGCAGCTTGCCGATGGGACAGGCACGCGGGCGCTGAGCCGGCGGTTTGTGGACGATGCGAATGTCACTGATCACCACGCGATCATCCCGACGACGATGAACCCGACGCAAGTTTCTCTCACCGACGATGAACGACGGATCTACGACCTAGTCTGCCGTCGGCTGCTGATGGCATGGCACGAGGAACATATCTGGGCAGTGACCACGGTCATTACAGCTGTGGCGTCACCTGTAACCGCAAGTCCTGCCAGATCCTCTGCGGTCGCCGCCACCATTCCCATCATCGACCACTTCCATACCGTCGGCACTGCCGTGGTCCAGCTCGGATGGAAAGTGCTCGACATCCCTGCACGCAAGAAAGACGGCGACGTGGAAGAGCAATCCCTTCTCGCTGGCCTCACTAAAAACGCGACCCAGCCGGTACGCGATGTCGTCATGCAGGAGAAGCAGACGCGCCCCCCCAAACGGTTCAACGACGCGAGTTTGCTGACCGCGATGGAGACGGCTGGAAAATCGCTCGACGACAGGGAACTCTCTCGCGCCATGAAGGATTGTGGGCTGGGCACACCAGCGACCCGCGCGGCGATCATTGAGACACTGATTACGCGTGAATACATCGTGCGCGACGGCAAGTCGCTGGAAGCCACCGACAAGGGCATCCGGCTGATTGACGCGGTCCACGCCGACGTCAAGAGCCCGGCGATGACCGGACAATGGGAGGCACGTCTGCACGCAATCCACAGAGGCGAGTCGCAGTTACCGCCGTTCATGACGGGGATCGAGACGTATGTCCGCGAGGTCGTGAAGCTCGTGCTCGACGGGCCGCCCGGGCCGCCCGGGCCGCAGACCATCGAGCAGACCATCGAGCAGACCATCGAGCAGACCTTCGAGCAGACCTTCGAGCAGACCTTCAAGCAGACGCTTGCCACAAAAACCGGGCAGCCTGCCAACGCAACTGCCAACGCTGTTCAGCCGCGATCGCCGCTGTCGCGAGACATTACAGAGCTGCTCACGAGCACCTTTGGCCATGCCGGTTTCCGCCCGCACCAGGAGGCAGTCTGCAAAGCGGCTCGCGACGGCGAAGATGTACTGCTGGTGATGCCGACCGGGGCGGGCAAGTCGCTCTGTTACCAGCTCCCGGGCCTGGCGCGCGGCGGGACGACGCTCGTGATCAGCCCGCTCATTGCTTTGATGGAAGATCAGGTTACAAAGCTCCAGGCGTTGGGCCTGCGGGCGGAACGGATCCACTCCGGCCGCTCTCGTCCGGAGTCGCGTGCCGTGTGCCTGGAATACCAATCTGGCGGGCTCGACTTTCTCTTTATAGCGCCCGAGCGACTGGGCGTGCCGGGCTTTCCCGAGTTTCTCGCCCGCACTAAGCCCACATTGATCGCCATCGACGAGGCCCACTGCATTTCGCAATGGGGGCACGACTTTCGTCCCGACTATCGTATGCTGGGCCAGCGGCTCCCCTCGCTCCGTCCCGCACCAGTGATCGCGCTGACCGCGACCGCGACACCTATCGTGCAACGCGACATCATTGCGCAGTTGAATCTCAAATCCGACAGCCGCTTCATCCACGGCTTCCGCCGGAACAACCTCGCCATCGAAGTCGTCGAGGTTCCGCGGCCCGACCGCATGGACGTGATCCTGAAATTGCTGGAGAATTCCGCGCACCGGCCAGCGATCGTTTATGCTCCATCTCGTAAGGACGCGATCCTGCTCGCCGAGCAACTGGCCGAGGTCATGCCTGCCGCTGCCTACCACGCCGGTATGGCTGCGGCCGACCGTGACCGTGTCCAGACCCGCTTCCTCCGTGGTGATATCGACGTGATCGTCGCCACTGTCGCCTTCGGCATGGGAATCGACAAGGCCGACGTGCGGACCGTCGCGCACCTCGCGCTGCCTCAGACGCTCGAGGGCTACTACCAGGAAATCGGCCGCGCCGGCCGCGACGGCAAACCCTCCCGCGCCATCCTGCTGCATTCTTTCATCGACCGCAAAACCAATGAATTCTTTCACGAGAAGAACTATCCGCCCGTCGCCACGCTGAAAGAAATCTTCAAGCAGCTCACCGCAAAGCCGCAGTCGAAGCACGCCTTGCGGGACCGCACGCAGATGAACGACGACCTGTTTGACCGCGCACTGGAAAAACTGTGGATCCACGGTGGCGCGCTTGTCGATCCCGACGAGTCTGTCTGCCGAGGCACCAACACGTGGGCTCCGTCCTACGAAACGCAGGTCGCACACCGACTCGTGCAGTCCGAGCAGATGGCGCGTTTCGCACAATCGCACGGCTGCCGCATGGTGCATCTTATCCAGCACTTCGGCGATGATGATGACCCCGGTACGCCCTGCGGAATTTGTGACGCATGTGACTCAACTGTGTGTGTCGTGCAAGCCTTTCGCACGCCAACCAGGAGTGAAACCGAAATTATGCAGGCGACGCTCGCCTCGCTTACAAAACTTAACAACCAATCCGTTGGTACGCTGCATCGCAATGAGAGCGCTGCGCTGGCACGCCACGACTTTGAGACGATTGTCTCCGCGCTCCTCCGCAACGGTATGGTGAGCAGCCGCCCCGATGTCTTTGAAAAAGACGGCAAGTCAATCCCGTTCCATCGACTCACACTGACACGGCTCGGTGAGAAAGCGAGCGCACACACGCTGGCCGCGCTCCAAGTACCGATGAAGGTTGAAACCCAGAAAAAGGAGCCGCGCCCGCGCTCGAAGCCTAGGGCGCGATCCACGTCGAAAACTCGTGCCACGCCCAAGTCGAGTTCGAAGAAGAGCGCAGCGCCGGCCACGCCGCGCATAGGGAGGATCGACGCTGCACTGCGAGCCTGGCGCAAGGCCGAGGCGACAAAAAAACGCGTCCCCGCGTTCCGCATCATGACCGACAAGGTGCTACTGGGTGTCGCTGCGTCGCGCCCTGAAAGCGAGACTGCCCTGCTCGCGGTCCCTGGCGTTGGACCGTCGCTGGTTAAGAAGCACGGGGTGATAGTCCTTAAAATTGTGCGCGACGCCTAAACGCCACAGGAGCGATCCTGACAAACTATTGGTCATTCCCGAACGTGCTATAAGTCGGCTAGATCACGTTATCTAGTGACAGGTTTTCGGTCCTTATTGCTGATTCAAGATTAACCGACCTGAAGTCGTTTCTCTCCCCTTCAGCCCGACCCGGCCACATCGTCCCCCCCGGCAAGTGGTTCTTAATAAACGGCGTCGGTGGTCACGACCTGAATGGGAATCCGAACTTGTCTTGCGCGCGTCGGTCCGACACACGAATGGCACGTAGTTCGTAAAGATGCGACGAAGTTGAAGATTCATTTATCACTGCGGCCGATTTTTGGTTCTTCACAGTGCTTCAAAGCCAATACGGCCATTGCGGTGCCAGCGTGGCTGATGAAATGGTGGTTGTCCTGGAACAGCGACCGCGTGTACCAGCGACCGCTTTCGCGTTGATTTGACTTGAGCCACGTTACGCCGTGCCGAACGACGTCATCTGAAGACGAAACCTCGGCACGCCGCAGTGCATAGAGCACAAAGCCTGTGCCGTAGCCGTCGCTGTGTTCGGTGTCCTGCTGCAGTTCGTCACCACGTTTCCAGTTGCCAAGTGTTGCCAACGCCCAGCCGCCATCGGGCTTTTGCAGAGCCGTCAACTGCTGAATGGTTGTTGTCTTTTCTTCGGCAGTGAGCAGATCGGGAACATAGCTGTTGGCCCACAGCAGCATCGCCTGATGATGCAGTGTCGGCGGAGCATTCGCTTTTAACCAACGTCGAATACCTTCCAGGCCTTTCTGCGCGGCAGGCGTTGCTGCGTAGTCATTCGGAGCAACTCCGACCGCGATCGCTGCCAGCGTCACACCGTAATGATCATCCGATTCCATCGGAGGCCAGTCGCACTTGAGCCAACTGAAACCGCCGTCTTCTTTTTGCACTGTCCAAATTCGATCGAGCGCCATTCGCGAAACGGCGTGAAGTTGTCCGGTGGTGGCTGCATCATTGAACGCCAGAGCCGCAGCTGCTGCGACGACTTCGGCATCCCAGCGAGGCCCCTCCTTGACCCATCGCGCCTGCACAAGTTCTTCTGCATACGCGCGGACCTGTTTGTGCGCCATCGCGTCGGCTGAAATCGCAGGTCGAGCGTAGAGATACGCGAAGTTCGTATGGCAGGTGAAACACTTGCGATCCTTCTGCCATGTGAGTGCAGCGGAATCAAGGAAGTGAGCTGCCTTCTCCAGCGACATTTCCTTCGCAACCGGTTCGTCGGCCTGATTCGGCCCCGGAGCAACGACGCTGTCCAGCGTCACTGCGTCATCTGCAAACACGGCCGCAGGATTGCATACACAAAACCACGGAATTAGAACACTGACACTCGCCAAGAATATCGTTCGCATTGTTTCGGTTCCTCTGTAAGACATCATGTTCGGCGTACTTCACGCGGAACCAGCCATCAGTCCGGCACCGACTTTATCCAGTCAGTCATCGTCTGGCAATTCAAAATCATGAAGTTGCTGAGGCGCGCGAATGGGACCCAGCCTTTACTTTTCGGCATAAACCTCTACGAATGTGCTTGAAGAATTTGGCACGGGAATGAACTGACCGTCCTCTTTGAGACCCTCAAGATGAAATTGGGGTGGAAACACGAACTTCCGTTGCGCACCCAAAATTTGAACCAACTGCACTAGGTGCAATTCCCGTTTCTTGCGTGAACTGGCTGGGACCGTGCGTTACAATCGAAAATCCATCCTGACCTGATTCCTGCCCTCAGATCTTATTCTTGGACGTTGCTCATGCGATTCGCATCCCCTGCCCTGCTCACGCTGGTGTTTTTTGGCGTCTCAGCATCGACTGTGAGTGCTCAGAAAGTCGATTTCAATCGGGACGTACGGCCAATCATTTCGAATCGGTGCCTGGCCTGCCACGGTCCGGATGATGCCAAGCGCCAGGCTGGATTACGGCTGGATGATCCTGACTTGGCCACAAAGGTTCTGGATTCGGGACACACGGCAATCGTTGCGGGCAATGTCAGTGAGAGTGAACTCGTCGCGCGCATCACGAGTGACGACGAGTCCGTGCGTATGCCTCCCATCGAATTCGGTAAGCCACTCAAGCCGGCAGAAATTGCAACGCTGCAACGCTGGGTTGAACAGGGAGGTCAATACGCACAACATTGGTCGTACGTGAAACCCGTTCGGGCAGAAATTCCTGCCGCCGGCGCTCCGTATGCGAACTGGCCAAAGAACGCCATCGATAATTTTGCGCTGCACACGATGCTGGAACTGGGATTGCAACCGACAGAACAGGCAGACGCGCGAGCCCTGGTGCGGCGGCTGTTTCTGGATCTCATCGGATTGCCGCCAACCGTAGACGAATGTGATGCGTGGGTGCAGCGTTTGGAGGAAAACACTAATTCCGACAAGTCCACCGCAGTCGATGACGCTGCATATTCGCAACTCGTCGATCACTTATTTCAGCGACCTGAATTCGGAGAACACTGGGCACGCAAGTGGCTGGATCTTGCCCGCTATGCCGATTCTGCAGGCTACGCTGACGATCCGTCGCGTACGATCTGGCCGTGGCGAGACTGGGTCATTCGATCGATCAACAACAACATGCCATTTGATCAGTTTACGATCGAGCAACTGGCTGGCGACATGCTGCCAAATGCGAGCGACGAGCAGGTGATAGCCACTGCGTTTCATCGCAACACGATGACAAATAATGAAGGCGGCACTCAGGACGAAGAGTTCCGCAACGTCGCGGTAGTTGATCGAGTCAACACGACAATGGCTGTCTGGATGGGAACGACGATCGCGTGTGCTCAGTGTCACAGCCATAAGTACGACCCGCTGACACAGGACGAATACTTTCAATTGTTTGCCATTCTAAACAATACGCAAGATGCCGATCGGCGGGATGAATCTCCGCTGCTGGAATTCTTTACGCCTGAACAGAAGGAACGACGGTCAGTCATTGAAAGCCGACTCGCCGAGCTCAATCCGATTTTGGCCAGCCCGACTGACGCGATCACAGCGTCTCAGCTTCTATGGGAACAGCGAGTGCAATCCCAGCCTGCGTGGGCCGGAATGAAGCCAGCATCTGTGAATCGACTGTCCGGCGGAGCGGCGACTGTCGCGGACGATGGCACGATCTTTGTCGCCACGGCGGCCGAAAAGGACGTGTATACCATTGAGATTCCTTTCGATCCGTCGAATCCAACCAACAAAAGCATCGCTGCGATTCGACTTGAAACATTGCCGTTGGCGGCTTTGCCTAACGCTGGCGCAGGGCACGGCGGCGGCAACTTTGTCATCACTGAGCTTAAAGCTCAACTTGTTCCTGCTGGTCAGTCAGCCCCGACCGCACGGATAGTGCGGATTGAGATTCCGGGGTCGCAAAAGATCTTGTCTCTAGCAGAAATTCAGGTTTTTTCCGCTGGGACTAACGTCACATTGGCGGGGAAAGCGACTCAGAGCTCCACCGACTATGCCGGACCTGCTGAATATGCGATTGACGGGAATACGGACGGGCAATTTGAAAACAAATCAGTGACGCATACCGCTATGTCGGACAATCCGTGGTGGGAAGTCGATCTTGGCGGTGACACGGCGATCGAGCGCCTGACAATCTGGAACCGGACAGGTGGCGGTATCCACACACGACTGGCCGACTTTCGTATTTCGCTGCTGAACGAAGCACGCGGTGTTGTCTGGGAGCAGAACGTTGCTGAACCGCCAAATCCATCAGCCGACTATTCTCCCAGCAATGTACGCGACATCAAGTTCACTACTGCGATCGCCGATTTTCAACAGTCAGGATTTTCTCCCGAAGAAGTTCTTGACGGAAAGACCGAAGCGGAGAACGGCTGGGCTATCGGCGGCAGTATCACGGATAGTCACGCTCTGGTACTTGTGCCGAGCCGTCCAATCCTCGCCAATGAGCCTGCAACTTTGCGGCTGATCATTGAACAGAATTCGCCGCATGTGAATCATATTCTCGGCAACTTCCGCATAGGTTTCAGCAATGACGCAGTGGCGATCGAACGAGCCCGCCTGCCTCAGAGTATTCTTGCGATCGTCGAGAAGCCTCCTGCCGAAAGAATGCCTGCCGAGGCATCGCAATTGGCCGAATACTTCCGATTGAACCTTGCTCCGGAACTTGCCGACGTGCGGCAGGAATTGAAGACGTTGACAACCGAAATCAGCGGCATGAAGCCCGACGCCTCCGTGCCCGTCCTGCGTGAAGTTGCGGGTGAATCCCGGCGTAAAACGCTGCTGCAGTTTCGCGGCAATTATCTGGACAAAGGCCATGAAGTCCACGAAGGCGTCCCTGCGGTCTTTCCACCGATTTCTGACGGCAAACCAGCGAGCCGCCTGACCTTCGCGAAGTGGCTGGTGAATGATGAAAACCCGCTCACCGCACGAGTCGTCGTCAATCGCTATTGGGAGAACTTGTTTGGTCGAGGCATCGTACTGACGAGTGAAGACTTCGGTTCGCAGGGTGAACTGCCGACTCATCCGGAACTGCTGGACTGGCTGGCGCGGGAACTTGTCGAATCCGGCTGGGACACTCGCGACCTGTTGAAGATGATCGTCACGTCAGCAACGTATCGACAGTCTTCGAGGGTGACTCCTGAGGCGGCAGCCGCTGATCTCGACAATCGCTGGCTGGCGCGAGGTCCGCGCGTGCGTCTGAGTGCCGAAATGGTAAGAGACCAGGCATTGCAGGTCGCTGGTTTGTTAAGTCAGAAAATGTACGGCCCGCCTGTCAAGCCGCCGCAGCCAACTTTGGGGCTCACGGCTGCATTTGGAAGTTCGACGGACTGGCAAACCAGTATGGGCGAAGATCGCTATCGTCGCGGGATTTACACAACATGGCGTCGCAGCAATCCATATCCATCAATGGCCACATTTGATGCGCCGAATCGTGAAGTCTGCACGTTGCGGAGAAATCAGACCAATACGCCGCTCCAGGCACTGGTAACCATGAACGATCCCGTCTATGTCGAAGCCGCCCAGTCTCTGGCGCGGATGCTGCTGCAACACGATGGTGCTGTCAATGTTCAGATTGCAAATGGATTTAAACGCTGCCTGCTGCGAGATCCTTCGGACTCAGAACTGGCAGCACTGGTAACTCTGTTTAAGGACATGCAGATGGAACTTGCATCCCAGTCGGACAACGCGATGAAACTTGCAACAGATCCGCTCGGCGCGCTTCCGGATGGTATGGATCCAATCAACGCAGCCGCGATGACAGTTGTCTGCAACGTGCTGCTGAATGTCGATGAGATGTTTTTAAAACGATGAGCCGTTGGAGTACACGTTCCAGTATACGGCACCAGGCAATGGTCTTGGCCGGATCGTATGTAGACAAGATGGAAGAACCATTCTTGTCCGTCGCACTGTCAAATGACGTAGTCGAAGCGAAAGTTATTGTGCTGCGAGGGACTTTCGAAAACTGAATGATTTCTGGCGAGGTCTCGGGCAGGAATGTCCACGGTACAGGAGCCGTCGTTTTAGAACACAATGCACGCGATGGAGAATCAAGCACGCCTTCGCGGATCGCGCCGAGTTTCTGGGTGGTGATCCAGATTTTGTTGACGTACCCGTTGCAAAGCTGCTCTGCCCGGAATATGTCGCGCAGATCGCAGCTCATATTGATCCACTGAATTGGTATGAGCGGCAGGAACTGCCAGTCTGGTCATCTTCAACCGGCGGAATTGAGAAGCCGCAGTGCATACAGCTGCAGCAACTTCCGAAGTTTCGGTCAGCGGAGTTTGCGACTGGTATTTTCGCCACATCCTCAAAGCACTTATCTTGAAAATCCGCGAGGCGTGGCCTAGTCTTTATGCCCCTCCATTGAACATGCCCGTGCGTGTCCCGAAGTGGTTTCTGCGAAATCGAAACGGTTCCCCGCAAACAAGCGATCCCACCGACCAGCCTGCAATCGCCTCATGAACGATCATTCAAAAATCTGTTGGACCATTGTTGCAGTAAGCTTTCTGACTGCGATGTTGGGCATTCCCGCGGGTACTGGCCAGAGTGGATTGCTTGCACAGGACTTGGACGAATTTCAGGTGTATCACCTGACTCAGAGTACGCCCACAGAAGCTCGTCGGATGCTGACAGAGCTACTGGGTGCTGAGGCTAAAACCGCAAAACTTGTGGCCGATGTCGAAAATTCGGATCTGCAAGTCTCGGGACCGCCCGCTGTCCAGCAACTGGCAAAACAGCTTGTTCAGCAGATCAATGCTGCGACCGCTCACCAGCCTGCGGAGACAGCACCCGTCATCGTTAGGACTTATACATGTAATCCAGCAGAATTTGATCGGCAACTGCAATCCGTCAGGAACTCAATAAGCCCTTCAAGTCGTGTTTCATCTGATCGAAGCCGTAACCAAATCGTAATTGCGGGACCAGCTGCAGATCAGAGCACAGCAATTGGAATCTTGGCAGCACCCACGTCTGAAGTTCAGTCTTCCTTTGCGACATCGACCGACTGGGCATCGACCGATTGGGCCCCAAACGGCGGCAGTGGTGATTCAGTCCCTCGAGCCGCCATCAAAGCCAAATCCGCAGCGGCCCGAACAACTTCAGACAAACGGATGAATGCGGAACTCCCCAGTTTATCGTTGCTCGATACTGAAGTTCCACAGCAAAGGATTGCGACACGTCATTCTGGCATAGAAGCAACCGCTGACCACGCCGTTCGTTTGCGATTTCGCAACATCTCGGTCAAGCAGGCAGAAACGGGGTTACAGCGACTGCTTCGATCGAAAGTTCTTGAACTGGAGCCTCATCGTCTGAGCTTCTCTGTAGGGCGAAGTCGACAGATTACGATGTCATTTGACGAGATGTCTCAGTCCTGTTTGCTGGAGGGATCTCGGGATCTGGTGCTCCAGTTCGCAACGCTTTTACAACAGTTTGAAGACGCTCGTGATCAAAATATACAAGATACGATTCGATTCGTTCCGCTGACAAATGTCGATCCGGACGTTCTGGATCGTGCGTTGATCATCTGGAAGCAATCCGTTCGCCGCGGGCAGGCTCCGATGGAACAGACAAACCAGAAGCAGAGTTCGCAGCGTCGGCGTGATATGAATATTCGCCCCGCAGGATTTCAGCAGATCCCTGGTGAACCAGAAATTCCAATCGAATCAGCCGGTCAGCCACCGGCAGATGGTTCGCTTCTCCAGACGGATCCGGCACAGGATGACCTGTTGCGTCGTCCGTCTTCGGATATCACTGTCGAACCACTTCCGGATCTGGATGTGTTGATTCTCCGAGGTCGCGATCCGGACGTTGAAGAGTTGACTCGCATCATCCGTGAAATTGAACGTCTCAGCGCGGAGACCGCACCGGAGATTGATATTGTCTATCTGCAAAATGTACAGGGAGAAGCCCTGGATAAACTGATCACCGAGGTGCTCGATGATCTGACAGGACCATTGCAGGGGCGCGTTTCCATCACTCCGCTTGTCAAACCAAATGCTCTGCTGTTAATAGGTTGGGGCGAAGCTGTGACAGCGGCGAAGAAGCTGATCGCCCGTCTGGATGAATCAGTTTTTCCGCAGACTCAGATGCAGATGTTTTCGTTGAAGCATGCATCGGTCAACCAGGTGGAGGAAACGGTTCGCGAATTCCTTAACAATCGTGGCGGACTGGGACCGGATGTTAATATTACAGCCGATCCTCGCACGAATACTCTGATCGTAAATGCCGCTCCGCGCGACCTGCAGGAAGTCACGCGGATGATTCAGAAACTGGATGCCGGGACCTCAGCTTCCATCAATCAAGCGAAAATCATCCAACTAAAGAATGCTCTGGCTGTGGACGTTTCACAAACGATTACGGCGGCCATCACAGCCGCTCGTGGAGGAACCGGCACGCAGCGGGCGGCCGCGTTAGAGATGCTCATGGTTGGCCCCGACGGGAAGAGCGTTGCAGCCTCCGGACTACTGGATGACGTGAAACTGACTCCTGATTCAAGAACCAATCGAATCTTTATCACGGGACCGCCTGACAGTCTGTCACTTGTTGAACGGCTAATCGAGAGTTTTGACGAATCACCAGCTGCGTCGGCTCAGATTAAGGTGTTCCAGATCACCAACGGTGATGCCAGTGATCTGGTTCAGGTGCTGCGATCGCTGTTTCCTGAACAGGCAGCTGTCTCGAATGTGCCACAGTTGGCGACAGCGGAAGGCGAATCATCGCTGGTTCCTG